>JBBRFJ010000057.1:0-17914 GCA_038224475.1 Burkholderiales bacterium | reverse complement strand
CCCGAAAGTCGCCCCCGCTGAGCCGCGCGATCTGTGTACCGACTGCGGCATTTCGCGATCCAGCAATCCCAAGCGCTGTGGACAGGCGTGCCAATTTATCAAACCCGATTACGCCGGGCTGGAAACACAAGTGCATGGACGGGCGCGCGATATGCAAAAGCCGGACGAGCTTTTCTTCGGCCCCCATCAACAAATGTTGCGCGCTGCGCTCACCCAGCCGCTTGAGGGTGCGCAGTGGACCGGTATCACCACCCGCATCGCCGAGCGCCTGTTGGAGACTAACGCAGTGGATGCGGTACTGGCAATGGCGCCAGACCCGAGCGACAAATGGAAACCAATGCCGGTGCTGGTAACCCGAGCCGCCGACATGGCGCAATGTCGAGGCATGCGTATGGGCTACGCGCCGCTGCTGGCGCTGCTTGAGCCTGCGCTTCAGGCAGGCTATAAGCGCCTCGCGGTGGTTGGTATTCCTTGTCAGATTTATGCACTGCGCGCACTCGAAAAAGAATTGGGTTTTGAAAAACTTTACGTCATCGGCACACCCTGTTCGGATAACACCACGACCGAAAATTTCCATAAATTTCTGAGCTTGTTATCTGAAGATCCCGCCACGATTACATACCTCGAATTCCGTGCCGACTATCATGTCGAGTTGCGTTTTACGGATGGCCGCAAAAAAGAAATTCCGTTTTTGCAATTACCCCTCTCCACCCTACCGAATGATTTTTTCCCGCTAACCTGCCGCACCTGTGTCGACTACACCAATGTGCTGGCTGACATCACCGTCGGCTACATGGGCGGACAGGGCGAGCAATGGTTATTGGTGCGCAACAATCGCGGCGCAGAATTATTGAAATTACTCGGCAATGAAATACGCACCGATGCACCCGGCAGCAAAGGCAAGCGCCATGGCCCCGTCAGCGGCTACTTGAAAAACGTCCAACTTGCCGCCGGCGGATTGCCGCTGCGTCGCATGCCCGATTGGGCGCGGGTCATTATCGGCTGGTTGATGCCGCGCATCGGGCCACGCGGTCTTGAATTTGCGCGCGCACGGGTGGATATGAAAGCGGTTGAGACGATTGTTCATCTGCGAAGAGAGCAACCGCGGAGAATGAAATCGATGATCCCTAAGCACGTTTGGGAACTCGTGAAACCTTATGGGCTGACGGCAGAGAAGGATGAGACGACTTGATCATTGGGCGTTTTTATACCGCACCCGCTTGTACTCGACATAATTGAACTGGGCCGAGCCGAGACAACATCGCCGCTAAATGTTTTTCTTACTGTGCAGGCAGATACTTCAAAGGATCCACCGGCTTGCCGAGCTTGCGAATCTCGAAATGTAATTTGACGGTGTCGGTATCACTTGATCCCATCTCGGCAATTTTCTGCCCCTGCTTTATTTCCTGATCTTTTTGTACGAGTATTTTCTCATTGTGAGCGTAGGCAGAAAGCCATTGCTCGTTATGTTTGATGATAATCATCCTGCCATAGCCGCGCAGCCCGGCTTCGCTGTAAATAACTTTTCCCGCCGCTGCCGCGAGTATCGCTTTACCGCGGGTCCCAGCGACGTCAATACCTTTGGTGGTCTCGGTAAAGTTGGTGATAACTTTTCCTTTGACGGGCCACGCCCACGAAATTGAATCGGCACTGGTCGCGGCTGGCGGCGGTAAAGTGGTCGTCGCAGGGTTTGCGGCGGTCGCCGACTGCGACGTGGGAGGAGACGTCGTAGGTTGCAGCGCGGGCGGCGTGAGCGAAGAATTCGGCGGCGCAATAGCGTTACCGGACGGCGCTGGGGCGTTGCTATCGGCTAATGCTTTCGCATAGGCCTGATCCGAATACGGAAGCTTGCTTGCCTTAGGTTCCACTTTTAAGGTCGCGCTGTTTATCAGCGGCTTTTCTGCCGCAATCGGTGGCGTCAAAACCAACGG
Source organism: Burkholderiales bacterium (assembly GCA_038224475.1). Taxonomy (GTDB): domain Bacteria; phylum Pseudomonadota; class Gammaproteobacteria; order Burkholderiales; family Usitatibacteraceae; genus UKL13-2. The sequence goes on along the minus strand of JBBRFJ010000057.1, from coordinate 15,983 downwards.
TGTGGTCGTAACCTCTCCAGACACAAGAGGCACTGTGCTGTTGGAGCTCGGCGTAGATTGGTTGGTGTTATCCGATGGCATAGATCCCGCACCGACATTGTCAGGTCGGGTCAGCCGCAGGGTATCGCCAAGGCGGATGGAGGTTGGATTGACAATGTTGTTCCATGCTGCAAGCTCGCGAGAATCGAGCCCGTATTGCTTGGAGATTGAAAACATTGTGTCTCCACGCTGGATGACATGAACTTTTGAAGGATCAGCTGGCTTAGGGAAGGAGGTGCCCGGCAACGTTGCCGGGCTTTGCGTTGCGGCGGGCTGCACCGCTACCGGTGTTTTAGAGTCGACCGGCGGGCGCGCATCACTTACCGGTGCCGGATTACGCGCCGCGCAGGCCGCCAGCATCAAGGCAAACGCGGCCGGCGCAAATTTCACAGAAAACACTTTTAAATTCGGCATCTTTTTTAACGGAGTCATCACACAGTTCCAGATACGATTCCAGAGACGAGGGGCACGAATCGAACATCGTGCACAATTTTTTCAGTGAAACCTTCAGCCTTGCGGTCAATTACATACAAACTTTGGCGTTCATCCTGCCGCTGGCCATCGGCCAGTTTTGAGTTCACACCCGCATTCATAACGGGCAAGACCATCCTGCCGCCGACCGCGAGCTGCAGCTTTAATTCGGGCGGTACGTGGCTCGCGGCAGCCGCCATTAAAATCGCATCGTAAGGGGCGCCGTCTGCATATCCGAAATGCCCGTCTGCATGCTTAAAAATAATATTAAAAAATCGCAAATCGCGCAGGGTACGGCGAGCTTTGTCCATCAGCGGCGCAATACGTTCGACCGTCACCACCTCGCGCGCAATTTTTGCCAGCACCGCCGTCTGATAGCCGCAGCCCGTGCCGATTTCCAACACTTTTTTGGGCGCTCCACCCGGGGTCAATGCTTCAAACGGTGCGCACACAAGCTCAGTCATGATGGCCACAATTTCCGGCGTCGAAATAGTTTGGCCGAAGCCGATCGGCAACGCTTTATCAAGTTCATAGGCCCTTGCCTCAAGCGCCTCCTCCACAAACACATGGCGGGGAATCGTAGCCATGATCGCCAACACGCGCTCACTCTTCACGCCTTTCGCCCGTAAGCCTTCAATCATGCGTGCACGGGTGCGGTCTGAGGTCATACCGGAACCCTGAAATTTAGCGTTCATGTTTAACAATCAACGCCAAGTTGAGCATTCCGTGGGTAATGCCGATCGGATCACGCCGTAATCCAGTCAGCAACCGATTTCATGTGCTGAAAATGCGTTAGATCCATTTGCAGCGGCGTAATAGATACGCGATTATTCTGGGTCGCATAGAAATCAGTGCCAGGACCGGCGTCCGCAGCCGCACCCGCAGCGCCAATCCAATAGACCGTATCGCCGCGCGGGTTGGTTGTTTTAACCACCGGCTCTGCCTTATGGCGCTTGCCCAACCGGGTAATTTCAAACCCTTGCAATGCCTCCTTCGGCACGTCGGGCACATTCACATTCAATAACGAGGGAACGGCAAGAGGTGATTTTTGCTGGCGTAGTACAAGCTCTGCCGCAACCTGCGCCGCAGTCGCAAAATGCTTGCCGGATTTGCTCACCAGCGACACCGCGATTGATGGGATCCCCAACAAAAACCCTTCGGTGGCCGCAGCGACGGTACCCGAATAAATCGTATCGTCACCCATGTTGGAGCCGTGATTGATACCCGACACCACCATATCCGGCACCCAGTCCAGCATGCCGGTGACGGCCATATGAACGCAATCAGTGGGCGTGCCGTTCAAGAAAAAAAATCCGTTCGGCGCTTTGCGGATGGAGAGTGGACGATCCAGTGTGAGCGAATTTGAAGCACCACTCTTGTCACGTTCAGGTGCCACTACGGTAATCTCGGCGATCGGCGAGAGTGCTTCGTATAACGCCGCCAGCCCGGGCGCAAAATAACCGTCATCGTTGGATAGAAGAATACGCATGACTACTCTTTAAATTTCAATCGCAAATTATGCCACACACGGGTGTTGCTTCGGCTGGGATTCAATGCGCTGGCCGAGAATATGCGAATCAAAAATCCCACCGTTCGGGCCATGCCAAATGTCGTCAATGACTCAAGACGGATTCAGATGAAAGCTCGCCATTGAACACGCTGACGATGCGCTAACAACGCGTTCACGGTGTAATATTCTGAAGAAGTGCGCTCTCATCATGTTGTCCAATAGTCTTGTTGCAACGCACCAAAATTCACAAAAAAATAAATCAACTTGGAGGGAACCAGAACATGACCTACTTCGTCACGGGCGCAACCGGTTTTGTTGGCAAATTTTTAGTCAAGAACTTGCTAAAACGCGAAGGCACGATTTACGTGTTGGTGCGCAAGGCATCGCTTAAAAAGCTTGAGGCGATTTATCCGTGGTGGGGGCTGGATGCAAAAAACATAAAAACGCAAAAGCGCATCGTGCCGATCATCGGCGATCTCGCCAAACCCGCGCTTGGCATCGCGCCGGCTGACATCACCAAGCTCAAAGGCAAGGTCAAACACCTTTTCCATCTCGCCGCGATTTACGATATGGCCGCGGATGCAGCATCACAGTCGATTGCCAATATCGACGGCACGCGCCACACGGTGGAACTGGCACACGCGGTAAAAGCCGGCATCTTCCATCACACCTCGTCGATCGCCGCCGCGGGCCTGTACGACGGCACCTTTCGCGAGGATATGTTCGAAGAAGCGGAGGAACTCGATCATCCCTACTTCCGCACCAAGCACGACTCAGAAGCAATTGTGCGCAACGAATGCAAGCTGCCGTGGCGGGTGTATCGCCCGGGCATGGTCGTGGGCCATTCGCAAACAGGTGAGATCGATAAAATCGACGGCCCGTATTATTTTTTCAAGCTGATTCAAAAAATGCGTGAAACCTTGCCGCAGTGGATGCCGACGATTGGTATCGAAGGCGGCAAAATCAATGTGGTGCCGGTCGATTATGTTGTCGACGCGATGGATCACATCGCGCACAAGAAAGGCCTTGATGGCGGATGTTTTCACCTGACGGATCCAGAACCCATGCGGATTGGTGAAATTTTGAATCTATTCGCCAAAGCGGCGCATGCCCCGCAAATGACGATGCGCGTGAACGCAAAAATGTTCAGCTTCCTGCCCAGCTATGTGGTGCAGGGTTTGATGTCTGTCGGCCCCGTGCGAAAAGCCCGCAACCAGATTTTGCATGATCTGGGCATACCCAAAGATGTGTTCAGCTTCATCAGTTATCCCACAAAATTCGATAGTCGCGAGACCGTGAAGGCACTCAAAGGCACCAGCATCACCGTGCCCAAACTTGACACTTACGCGTGGCGTTTGTGGGACTACTGGGAACGTCACCTCGACCCTGATTTATTCATTGATCGCACCTTACGGGGCAAGGTCGAAGGCAAAGTTGTGGTGGTAACGGGCGGCACATCGGGCATCGGTGAGGCTACCGCAATCAAAATGGCGGAGGCAGGTGCTAAGGTTGTCATCGTCGCGCGCGACCCTGAAAAAGCCAAGGAAACGCTGGCCAAGATCAAGGCCACCGGCGGGAACGCAAAATTTTATTCATGCGATTTGGCTGAACTGGAGAGCTGCGACAAGTTGGTCGCGGCCGTGCTGAAAGATTACGGCACCTGCCACTATTTGGTGAACAACGCAGGCCGCTCGATACGCCGCGGTATCGCCAATAGCTACGAGCGTTTCCATGATTTTGAACGCACCATGCAGCTCAATTATTTCGGCTCACTGCGCCTCATCATGGGTTTCCTCCCATCGATGACGAATCAGCATGCCGGCCAGATCATCAACATTTCCTCGATTGGCGTACTCACCCAAGCACCTCGCTTTTCAGCGTATGTGGCCTCAAAAGCCGCCCTTGACGCCTTCGCTGGCTGCGCCGCCTCAGAATTTCATGACGACAACATCAGCTTCACCACCATCAACATGCCCTTGGTCCGCACGCCGATGATCGCCCCGACCAAAATGTACAACAGCGTGCCGACCCTATCGCCCGAGCAAGCGGCGGATTTGGTGGTGGAAGCCATTGTCTATAAGCCTGTCCGTATCGCGACACGCCTTGGTATCGCCGGTGCCATCTTGCATGCAGTGTCGCCAAAATTAACGCAAATTATTTTGAATACGGCGTTCAAAATGTTCCCCGATTCCAACGCCGCGCAGGGGAAAAAAGGTGAAGTGGCGAAAGACGTTGAAATGACAGCAGAAGCAATGGCGTTTGCGCAGATTACGCAGGGGGTGCATTGGTAATAGAGGCGACGAGCCATATCACCGGGAGCCAACGAATCCCCGAGCGCCAGTCAAAATGGTGAGATCACGTTCCTCGTTGATTCATCAAAATCAAAAAATATGAGAAAGAAAAAATTGCTGGCTTTTCGATCAACGTTAATGCGCCCCGCCCCCATCAAGAGGCGCACCCCCAGCCTGCGATCTTTTCTCAGGTCGTGATAACCACACCACGGCAACCAGCGCGACAAAGCCGATCGCAGACATATAAAAAATATCGTTTGCCGCGAGCATGAAAGCTTGTTGGTCAATGAGGCGGGTGATCTGACCATAAGCTTGCTCCACACTCATTCCTTGCGCCTGCAGTCCCGCTATCGCCTGTGTTGAGGTCGGATTCATGACGTTGATGTTTTCACTCAATTGGGCATGGTGCAGAATCGCGCGATTTTCCCAAAGCGTGCCGGAAACCGAAGCACCAATACCGCCGGCCATGATCCGCATAAAATTTGATAGCCCTGATGCGGCCGGTATTCGGGACGCGGGCAAACCCGATAGCGTGACCGTTACCAGTGGAATGAAGAAAAACGCCATCGCGATGCCCTGCACAATGGTCGGAATCATGATCGTGGTGAAGTCCGCTTGTGTGTTGAATCGAGAACGCATCCACAACACCAGCGCGAAGACTAAAAATGCAATGGTCGACAGCCAGCGAGTGTCAGTCGTGCCGACTTTTTTCCCCACCAACGGCGATAGTAGAATCGCGAAAATGCCGATTGGCGCCAAGATGATGCCTGCTTGGGTCGCGGTATAGCCCATCCATTGTTGAAGCCAAAGCGGCAGCAGCACGACGTTGCCAAAAAACAGCCCGTAGGCAAGTGACATGGCCAGCGCGCCCGTCCAAAAATTGCGGCGCTTGAATAAACTCAAATCCACGATCGGGTGCTCATCGGTCAACTCCCACGCGATGAATAGCGCAAGCCCCACTACGGCAGTCACGCCCAGCACCACTATCTGGCCAGATTGAAACCAGTCAAGTTCCTTGCCTTTGTCCAACAGCACTTGCAGTGAGCCCACCCAAATAACGAGCAGCGCCAAGCCGACTTTATCAATCGGTAATTTTTTTGTCGGCGTTTCGCGTGTTTTCAATAAATTCCACGTCAAAAAAGCGGCCGCAAATCCCACCGGAATATTGATGTAAAAGATCCACGGCCACGATATGTAATCCGTAATCCAGCCGCCCAAGAGGGGGCCCAAAATCGGCGCAACCAAAGTAGTGATACTCCAGAGCGCCAGCGCGGTACCCGCCTTGGCCTTGGGGTAGATCGATAACAACAGCGCTTGCGAGAGCGGAATCATCGGCCCGGCCACCGCCCCCTGCACGATACGGAAAAAAATCAGGGCTTCAATGCTGGGGGAGAGACCGCAAAGCAGTGAGGCCAGCACAAACAATGAAACACTCGTGGTAAACAGACGCACCTGCCCAAACCGCTGCGTTAGCCAACCCGTGAGCGGTACAGCAATCGCATTCGATACGGCAAACGAAGTGATGACCCAGATGCCTTGGGTTGAACTGACGCCGAGATCGCCGGAAATCGCCGGAATAGAAACGTTGGCGATTGACGTGTCCAACACGTTCATGAACGTTGCCGCACTGAGGGCCACGGTGGCCATGACCAGCGGCGCACCTGACAGAGGCGCTAGGGGCGCTGGTCCTGGTGCGGGTGCCGAAGATGGCATAATCTTTGGATCGGGTTTTGATGCCGAATCGGGGTCAGCCGTGGTTGTTGCCATGTTCTAGCGCGCAATCTTTGTATTGGGTCGGATTGATTTAATTGGCAACTGGCTTTGAGGCGGGTTCAGAATCAGCGCGGGCAAGGGCCGGCAAGGGCCGGTACTGAAGAGGGTATTTTGGATTTGCCAATATTGGCGGCAACGATTTTATTCACCCGCTCATCGGCTTCAGCGTCGACCTGCGCGAATACCTTCGTTTCACTGGTCGCGGTGGGAATAGTCGCATCGCCGAGACTTTTGCCGCTCAGGTCTTTGACGTCAACTTCCGCCTCCATCGACAAACCGACTCGTAACGGATGATCCGCCACTTGTTTGGCATCAAGGGCGATACGCACCGGCACCCGCTGCACCACCTTGATCCAGTTGCCCGTCGCATTTTGCGCAGGCAGCAGGGCGAACGCCGCGCCAGTACCTGCTCCCAGGCCGGCGACCTTGCCGTCGTATTCAACTTTGCTGCCATAAATGTCGGCGACTAATTTGACAGGCTGACCGATCCGCATATTGCGCAACTGCACTTCCTTGAAATTTGCATCGACCCAGACTTCGCCCAGCGGAATAATTGCCATCAGCGGCACACCCGGCTGGATGCGTTGCCCGACCTGAACACTGCGCTTGGCAATAAAGCCGGACACGGGTGCGGGCAGGTCAGCACGCTTATAGGCGAGATACGCTTCACGCAATTTGCCGGCAGCGCGCAGCACATTGGGATGCTCGCTCGCCGTCACGCCGTCGGTCAACGATTTATTCACCGCTAGTTGGTCGCGTGCCGCTTCTACATTTGCGCGCACCACCGCTTGGGCACTTTTCGCTGCAGCCAGCGTGGTGAGGGCATGTTGCCATTCTTCGCCGGAAACGCCGCCCGTCGCCACTAATGGCTGACGACGCGCGACATCATCCTCGGCACGCTTCACGTCGCTCGCCGCGCGCGCTAAATCTGCCTTGCGAACTTTTACGCTGGCGCCCAAACTCGCGTTGGTTGCGTATACCGTCCGCACCTCACGCACCGTTGCGGCAAGCTGGGCTTCAGCTTGGTCAAGGGCAACCTTGGCATCGGCCGGATCGAGCTTGATAAGAGACTGTCCCGCCTTTACAAAATCGGTGTCCTGCGCATTGATCGCTACCACCGTACCGGCAATCTGTGGCGTAATTTGCACAATATTGCCCTGCACATATGCGTTATCAGTCGATTCAAAATGGCGCAAATACAGCAGCCAGTAAACACCATAGACAATGGCCAAAAGCACAAAGATAATCGCCAGCGTAATCAGGATTTTTTTGCGCGGCTTGGCCGGTGGTGCCGTGGTGGTGGATGGTGCGGTTGCTGCGATCGGTGTGGTGGGCGCGGAGGCACTCATGATGATTTCTTTCGTTCAAAACTCGTAAATAATTTTTATCGACCAATCAATAATGGGATGGGCGATTAACGGCCTGCGGCTTGCGCTACAGGAAACGCGGGCTCAATGGGACTGGCAAATCCGCCCCCCAGGGCCCGATTCAAATTGACGTTCAAATCCAGCGCCCTCGCCTTTAGATCAGTCGCCTGCCGACGCTGCGTTAGAACTGCGTTTTCGGCGGTAACCACCACCAAATAATTTGTGAGCCCGGCCTGATAACGTTGCTGCGCCAGCGCATAAGCGGCCTCAACCGATGCTTGGGACTCGCGCTGCTCTTTGATCTGGGCAATTACCGATTGCGTTGAGGAAATTTGATCTGCCACATCGCGCACCGCATCAAGCAACACCTGGTTATAGCTTTCAACCGCAGCATCGTAATCGGCGGTATCACCCGCGAGTGCCGAGCGTAGTCGACCACCTGCGAAGATCGGAATCGTCACCGCCGGACCGACACCATATTGAGTGCTATCTGCGTCAAGCCAACGCGATAGTCCGATGCTGCTCAATCCGGCAAACGCGATCAAATTAACGTTCGGATAAAACGCCGCTTTAGTCGCTGCAATATAACGCGTTGCTGCTTCTACCCTCATCCGCGCGGCAACAATGTCCGCGCGTCGGCCCAGCAAATCGGCCGGAATCGTAGACGGCAAAACTTGCTCGCTGGTCACGGCGAATGTAGGAGAGATATCTTTTGTCGCCGCGGGTGCCACGCCGATCAATGTGGCCAGCTGATTTCGTCCCAACGCGATTTGCTCATCCAGCTGAGCGATTTCTAAACGCGACCCCGGCAGATTTCCCTCCGCCTGGCGCAGCTCAACATTGGTGTCCAACCCATTTGTCACGCGCTGTTGCACCAGTTTGCGGGTTTGCTCGCGCAGTGCCAACGCATCGTTCGCCAGCCTGCGCTGTGCCGATAATCGGGCGAGGTTGAAATAGGTTTTGGCGACACTGGCCGCAATGATTAGGCGCGCCGATTGCGCATCGGCTTTGCGTGCCTCGACCTGGCCCATGGCGGCATCCAGCAACGAACGATTGCGTCCAAAAAAATCGAGCGCGATGCTGACATTTAGGTTTGCATTATTCAAAGATTGGCTGGTACCTCCGAACGGCGGGGGCACAATCCCGTTTTTCGAGAAGCGCTCATAGGTGGAGTCAATCGCGCCGCTTACCTGCAGCTTGGACTGCGACGCAACCGAGCCCGCGTCGGCGTCGGCACGTCGGATACGCGCCTCGGCGATTTTTAAACCGGGGGTACCGACCAGCGCCTGCTCAATTAATGTATCCAGTGTCGGATCGGCATAACGCCGCCACCAGCGATCACTAGGCCAGTCGATCGTCGGACCAACCATGCCGACCGCGGAGGCAACAGTGAGTTTTGATTGCGGCTCAATATGGCCAACGTTGGCGCAACCACCCAGCCCAACCGCGGCCGCGATGATCAGTAAAAACATCCGTAGCGAAGCCGAGTGCGAATGGCGACACGTCGAACCCTGACTTTTGAAGTAATTTAAGAAAATTCTGCTCATGGCTATTTACCCGTGCTCAATTTATTTAGTCTTTTGTTTGGGGCTTTGCGCCTTATTTGGTTTGACGGCCCGCTTGAAGTCACGCTTAGCTACATGCCCAGCCGACTCGACATTCGGCTCGACATTCGGTAATGAATCGCGACCGTTTTCGAGCATGCGGCGAAGATTCGCCTTGATCTGTATGACATCGTCATGAGCAAACCCGCGCAAATGATGGTTGAGCACCGCGGCAATTGCATCCGGAACACGGCGGGTCACGGCAAACCCCTGTGCGGTCAATTCTAGATTTGCCACCCGCCGGTCATCAGCGTTCCAAACCCGTTGCAGCATACCTTTGGCCTCGAGCCGGTCAATCATCCTGGTCATCGCGCCAGCGTCCAGATCAAGCTCACGCGCCAACATCCCGCAGGTGTCACCTTTACCGTTGGCGATGAGCAACAGCGGTCCCCATTGCGAATCGGTTAACCCGCACGGCAGCATTTGACTGTCCATATGCCGGTGCAGTGAATTCTTCAACTTCCGAATCAGAAAGCCGATCGATTCGTCGATATTCCAATGATCGCCGCCTTTGTAGAACAGCGATGCCGGTGACATGCTGACGCAGTCTGCCTGTACTGCGACCAACGAACGCGCGGCTTTGCGCTTGTTTGCGACGGAGTTCGTCGCCAGACGCGAGCTTGTCGGGCTACGATCTTTTGGGGAGAGGTTATCGGCCATGCGGCAATTTAACTTGCCTAGGCAACTATTGTCAAGGCACAGATCAGATCAGATCACAACTGAATCGTCTGTACCGCTGAGGATTAATATCGATGGGGATTCGCAAACTTACCTGCCGGGGAGGCAGCAAACACGGGCTTTTCAAGCCGTACGCCTTCAAGAAGCCCGTCCTGCAACGGGTTTAGGGCTTTACACTTTGAATTATTTTGAGTCAGCTACGATATGTGCAGCAACGCGCTCGGCAATTTTCTTCGAAAATAACAGCCCGACATGCCCGATCCCAGCTACTGGCGTGTTCTCAGCCCACGCCAGCCGGGCGTTTTCAGGCGGGTACACAAGATCATCGTTAAGTGTGTATATCGACAGCGTGGGTGGATGCGGGATATCGCTCTCCGCGCGCTCGAGCGCCGCGAGCCACGCACTCTTCACCCGCATTTCACCGACGCATTGGCCTACCCCGTAGCTCGACATTTGCGTGCCGCCATGGGGCGAGCCGAGCGTGATGAGACGGGCCACACGGCTGGCGGCGACCGATTTCGCCATATATGCGCGCACCAGCAAGCCGCCCATGCTGTGCGCTACCAACACACAGCGTTCATGGCCGGTTTCATGGCAGATTGCATCAATCTTTTTACCCAGGCTCGCCACCATTTCATCCATCCCGCCCCACAAGGGTGCCAGCGTAACCGTGTAGATCGGACCCAGACGAGAGCTCACATCGGCAGCAATTAAATGGCGACGAAACCGCCACCAAATACCGCGGTTTGAGAAATAGCCATGTACCAACAGAATCGGCATACCCGTGTTGCCCTCAGCACTCTCGCGGCGCATCAGCAATTGATGAAAAGGTTCCGCAAAACTCAATGACACCGTACGCGCATCAATCTCTTTTGCGAGGGCGTAGAGTGCATTGCCCCAGGGCTGTTGCTGACGGTCACGCACCCGAAAGGCACCTGAGAGCAGGAACGACGGCACGGCCGTCAACAAACGCAGTAATACCGCAACCACCCCGATCGCCGGCAAGATCACGCGCCAATCCACTCCCCGAAGGTGAAAGTACGCTCCCAGCGCCAGATACGCGAGGATTTCAAAAACGATGGCGGCGATGAGAATGAGTTGGAGCATTTCTATTTCCCCGTCAATCTATGATGTTTTCGTTCGAGCTTCAAACAGACTGAATCTAAAAGGGCCGCAGCCATTGCAGCAGCCACAAGGCAATCATGCCCACTACGAGCGTGGCGAACAAATGGCGCGTCCGCCACGCCACCAGTAGCGCCAGCACCGCGGCAATGATTCGATAGTAGTTCACGACGTCGCCCGGCGGGATACCGCGAAACAACACCTCCGGCATGACCAGTGCAGGCAGCACGGCGGCGGCCACAAATTTTAGGGATCGCGTAAACCAATGCGGCACTGACAGCTTGGAATGCCAAATCACAAACGAGGCCCGCAATAGAAGCGTTGCCACCCCGCACGCAAGGATGGTCAAAACCGTCACCCAATCATTGTTAATCGTCATTTTGTTGTACCGCGATTTGCTTTCTGCTTCTCGAAAAGCGAGTCGAGCAGCGTGCCCACCACGACGCCCACGGCGGCAGCTGTAACCAAGCCCAGTTTTAGCGGCATTGACTGCGTAAAAATCGCCACCATGCTGGCCGCACCCGCTGCCCACCAGTGCGCGCGGGTGGTGAGTGAGGGCAACACCAGCGCTAAAAATACCAATGGAATCGTAAAGTCGAGCGACCAGCTTGGCGGCACGCGTGTGCCGACCAGAATGCCGAGCACCGCGCAACTCTGCCATGCCACCCACATTGGAAAAGTCAGCCCGCTGTAATAGCCTGCGATCAGTTCTGGCGCGGCATCAGCCTTGTATTTGGCGGTTAACAGTGCAAACCCATGATCGGTTACCAAATATGAAAATAGCCATTTTCGCGGCGTTGAAAATTTCGCAAAATACGGTGCCAGTGCCGCGCTATACATCACAAAACGCAGATTGACTACCATCGCGGTCAACACCACAACCGGCAGCGGCACGTGCTGCGCCATCAGTGACACGGTTGCCAGCTGCGCTGCGCCGGCGAAAATAATCACGTTCATCGCCAGCGCCAGCCACGGATCCATACCGGATGCGACCGGCGCCGCTCCCGCGATCATGCCAAACGGAATCATGCCGAGAATAATCGGGGCTTGGTCGCGCAAGCCGGCGTAGAAGGCAGTTCGTGAAGGTTGCATCAAATTAAATGAAGATGTTTTTAAAAATTCTTGTAACTGAATTTTATACACGTATGACCATTCAAACCACTTCAAAAAATAACAAATCCCGTGAGAGAATCAGGCCATGATTATTTACGCGCTCACTATTTTCGTCTCAGCTTTTTTGCTGTTTCTGATTCAGCCCATCATTGCCAAACAAATTTTGCCGTGGTTTGGCGGCACCGCGGCCGTGTGGACCACCTGCTTGGTGTTTTTCCAATTTGCACTGCTGGCAGGCTATTTTTACTCCGACTGGCTGACGCGTAAGGTTACGCCAAAGCGGCAGGCCGTCGTTCACATCGGATTGGTCGTCGTAGCGATGTTGTTACTGCCGATTATTCCTGACGTGGGCTGGAAGCCGAAGGGTGATGAGAGCCCTTCGTTGCGCATTTTGGCGCTGATGACGGCTACCATTGGCCTGCCCTACTTTCTGCTTGCCACCACCAGTCCACTGGTGCAGGCATGGTTCGCGCGCTCATATCCGGACACCAGCCCGTACCGGCTGTTTGCGCTCTCAAATTTTGCGTCAATGCTCGCGCTGTTGGGATATCCGTTTTTGTTTGAACCGTGGTTTAGTACCCGCGTGCAGGCGATCAGCTGGTCGGTCGGATTCGCGTTGTTTGCCGTATTGATTGTGGCCGCGGCATGGCGTGGGCTCACCAATCCGCATGAGCAGCTTGAGATCAACACCGACGTTGCCGAGGTGCCACCGCCGTCGGCTAAGACCAAACTAACGTGGGTTGCGCTGGCGGGTCTGGGTTCCGTGTTGCTGCTCGCTATCTCGAATCACCTGACGCAGAATATTTCGTCCATACCGCTGATGTGGGTGGTGCCGCTGGCGATTTACCTGCTCACGTTTATTTTGTGTTTTGACGGCAAAGGCTGGTATCAGCGCAAGCTATTCTTGCCGCTGCTCGCGTTGGCGCTGCTGGCCATGGCGTGGATGCTGGCAGATCCACGCATGCACTTTATGTTGTATTGGCAAATCGGCGTTTTTTCGGCAGGGCTGTTCATTGCCTGCATGTATTGTCACGGCGAATTGGTGGCATTGAAACCTCACCCAAAACACCTCACTACGTTTTATTTGATGGTCTCGGTGGGCGGCGCAGTAGGCTCAGTACTGGTGGGATTGATCGCCCCCATCACCCTGCCCGCCTATTTTGAGCTGGAGATTGCACTGGTGCTGCTGGCGGCGCTGGCGACCACTCTGCTGTGGGGCAAAATCCATGTCGCCGCCGTGTATGCATCGATTGCCATCACGATCGCCACCGCAGTTGCTGCCGCTGTCACGATCTATGAATTCAAAGAAGACGTGGTCGTGATGACACGTAATTTTTACGGCACGCTGCGCGTGAAGGAATACAACAAACCGGATGTAGAAAATCGTCGCCGCTCGCTGGTGCACGGCGCGATTTTGCACGGCGATCAATACATGGATCCGCCTTACAATCGCTCGGCCACCACCTACTACAAAGCAAAATCGGGTATTGGCCGATCAATCATGCTCAAAGAAAAGCTAGTCGGCGGCCCGATCAAAGTGGGCGTCATTGGTCTGGGCACAGGCACCATCGCCACCTATGGAAATAAAGGTGACGTTTACCGCTATTACGATATCAACCCCGAGGTCGTGAAAATCGCTAATCGTGATTTCACATACCTCAAGGACACCGAAGCAAAAATCGAGATCGCGTTGGGCGATGCGAGACTGAATCTTGAACGCGAGCCACCACAAAGTTTTGATGTGCTGGCGATCGACGCGTTTTCCAGCGATTCGATTCCGGTGCATTTAATCACGCTCGAAGCCGTGGAAATTTATGAGAAACACATGAAGCCAGATGGCGTCATCGCGTTTCACGTCTCGAACCGGTTTCTGGATCTAAAACCGGTGGTGCAGCAGATTGCCGAGAAGCGCGGATTGAATGTGGCGTGGGTCCACGATACTTATGAAAACGGCGGCACCAGCAGCGATTGGGTCTTGCTTACAAAGGACAAAAAATTTCTGCTCAAGCCGGAAATTGTGGAGGCAACCGAGGTGATCGTGCCGCACCCCGAATGGCGGTTATGGACTGACGACTTTAATAATCTGTTGCAGGTATTAAAGTGAACGTCGCGGTGCTCGGTGCTGGCGTTATCGGCATCACCACTGCTTATTATCTAAACCAGGCGGGTCATGATGTTGTCGTTATCGAACGCAATGCCGAAGCCGGACTCGAAACCAGTTATGCCAATGGGGGCCAATTGTCATACAGCTATGTCGCGCCGCTGGCCGGGCCCGGCGTGGTGCCTAAAATCCCACCGTGGTTGCTACGGCGCGATTCTCCGCTGCGGTTCTATCCCAAATTCGATATTGACCAGTGGCGCTGGTGTCTCGCGTTTCTGGCAGCATGTAATCGCCCGCAATCTGAAATGACCACCGTACATTTATTGCGTCTTGCGTATTACAGCCGCGATTTGATTCATCGCATCATCGCCGAAGAGCCGATTCATTTTGACTACCGGCGCAATGGCAAGCTGGTGATTTTTTCCGATGACGTGAGTCTGGAGGGCGCCAAGCGCACGTTAGACTTCCAGCGTAAGCACGGCAGCCAGCAGGAAGTATTTACGCGCCAACAGGTGCTCGATAAAGAGCCCGCGTTGCGGCATATCGCCGCCCGCATCAGCGGCGGTATTTACACACCCTCGGAAGACGCCGGCGATTGCCATGATTTTTGCGTGGCGATGGAAAAACTGCTGCGCAATCGCGGGGTGAACTTTATGACCAACACCGCAATTGACCGCATCCACACGGAAAACGGCGCGGTAAAGTCGATTGCCACGTCGAAAGGTGAAGTCACCGCAGATGCTTATGTAATGGCGCTGGGTGGGGCCAATGCGCGCCTCGCGAAATCATTAAAGTTTTATTTGCCGATCTATCCGCTGAAAGGCTACAGCCTGACGCTCGATACGAAATCCGCACGGGATCCGGCTGGCGTGCCCGGCATCAGCGTCACCGACAGCAAATTTAAAGTGGTCTATGCGTTGCTGGGCGACGAGCTGAGGGTGGCAGGCATGGCTGATATTGCGGGGCATGATCGATCGCTGGAGCCTGACCGTGTGGCGTTACTGATAGCACAGGCCAAGGCGACTTTTCCAGATGCGGCACGTTATGAAGCTGATGACTACGCCAAATTAAAACCATGGGCAGGGTTACGCCCCGCCACGCCGAAAGGCACGCCAATCATCGGCGCATCACCCTATAAAAATCTATTCCTCAACACCGGGCACGGCGCGCTGGGGTGGACGCTGGCCTGTGCTTGTGCAAAAGTTGTTA
The DNA here is from genome assembly GCA_038224475.1 of Burkholderiales bacterium. Lineage (GTDB taxonomy): Bacteria > Pseudomonadota > Gammaproteobacteria > Burkholderiales > Usitatibacteraceae > UKL13-2. Next base: position 705 of record JBBRFJ010000057.1, on the reverse strand, counting down.
CCGATTTAATCAGCGGGCAATCTGCCGCAATATCACTGGAAGGCTTGACCCTAAATGGATGATGTAAGATCGCCCATCCTTCGTCGAGTAGCCGTTCCCATGCGCAAAAAAACGCAGCCCTCACAGATTTTCGCCACCGTCATCATCACTATTCTCGCGATCACGCTGGGGCTGCAACTCGCTTGGTGGGGTTGGCATTTTTTGACACCCGCGCCGAATACCGCGACCCTGAACCCAAGCACAGGCGCGGCTTTCGACGATATCGCGATGGCGCGCCGGTTGTTCGGTGGTGGCGAAACGCCACTGGTAACTGAAGCTGTTGCCAGCGATATTCGGTTGAAAGGCGTATTCGCGGTAGATGGTGTCACGCTATCGGCGGCAGTGGTGAATTGGGCCGGTAAAGATCAGGCCGTGCGCATGGGTCAGGAACTGATGAAGGGTGCAACGCTCGCGGAGGTGCATGCGGATTACATCATCGTGGCTCGCAACGGCGCGAATGAGCGGATTGATCTCGATAAATTCCGCGCCGCTTCCGCAACCGCAAATTCAACCGCGAAGGGCGCAGCATCTGGCGGCGCTTTCCGCTTGAATGTCACCACATCGGGCGGCGGGTATAGTCTGTCACGCCAAGAGTTAAACGGTGTCCTGCAAGACCCTAGGCAGATGGAATTTTTAGGCGCCATCGGCGTGGCACCCGGCGGTGGT
>JBBRFJ010000056.1:0-18296 GCA_038224475.1 Burkholderiales bacterium | reverse complement strand
CAGGTCGCTGTACAGCGCCTTTTCGCCTTCGGCTTCCGCCAGCCGCCCGAGCGCGTTCAGGTAATTAACTTCAACACGATTGAAATCGTCTTCGGCCTGCGCGTAAAGCATGCCGAAGATCGCATCCGCATCGGTCTTGGCGTAAATATGCGGCACGCCCCATTTGTCGCGCAGAATGCTGACGCGTTGCGCCTGTGCCTGCCAGCGAGCGACTTCGGCAGCACCTGCATACCGGGCGGTGGCGTTTTTTGCATCCGCTGCCGTGGCCGGGTTGCCAGTAAAAAATGCGAGGGTAAGCACAGCGCTACTGAAAAAGTAACGGGTAAATACAGACATGGGCGGCTCCGCTAATTGACGATGGACGCAACGTACGAGCCTCATTCTAGCTGTCACCCTGTATTGCAGACAAGGCGGCCTTCCGCGCACAGAGCCGAAAGCGTAGCTGACCGCGGATTAGACTTCCTGTACCAACTTGCGGTAGATGTAGAGTTCCAGCACGCGCTTCACGACTGCAGGGACGTTTACGAATTCCACGCCGATACGGTTGGCGTTGCGTTCGCCGATGCCGTTTGGCAGCACATTGCACACACGCGCCTCGAGCTCGAAGACAGTCGGCTTTTCATCAATGGGCAGACGGAACGCCAGCCCCAACGCCGCACCGACGCCAGTACCGAGTTGGGCTGATTGGATCATCGCCCCGCTGATACTCAGGTCGCGAATGATGCAGGTGATCGACTTGCCGGTGTCGGCTGGCGTCGCGGTCGAGACTAAATCGGTGGCGATACGTTCCGACTTGCGAACCAGATTGACGCGCACCGTGTTCGGGTAGGCGAGGTGAAGGTAGGGATAGGGCGTCATCACCGAGCGAATCACGCTGGTGTCGAACAGATAAGCAGATTTGCCGCAGAACGCATTGCAGTGGTAGCTGGTGCCGTCCTTGACGAAGGAAAGCTGGCCCAGATTAGTCGGGTGGCTGACGATGATGCTTTGTTTTTCCAGATAGCCGATGAACTTTACGTTGATCTTCTCGCCCGGCGCAATGTCGGCGCGCTGCATTTGAATCGTGATGCCGGTCTGCAGGCGCGCGCTGCGAAAATCGACCTTGCTGACGGTTTCAGCCTCGCGCGGCGCGGCGCTAGAACCGCTTTCAGGGATGTTGGCCTTTGCCGACGGGCTCGGCTCGGCCATCAGCCCATCATCCATGGCGCGAAATAAGCCAGCCTCGATCAGCCGCTCGATCTGACCGGTCGTTTCCACTACAAAGCCCTCTCGCAACAGCAGTTTGCGGTCGCGGTCATACACCGGCCAGGGCAACGGGCGGCCGATCATGACATCGATTTTGCGGACAGGTGCGAGTTTGGACATTGCCACGACAATTAGTAAGAAGGGCGGAATATACCGCCCAGATACGCCTATATCGACAATCCAGTGCAAAACTGAAGAACGTCTTGCGCCGCTGCACGCAGATATCGGGCAAATTCTGTTGCTAAGATTCTCTGGACTCAGGAAATGCGATTTATCGGCGATCAAATAGGCTGAGAATCAGCGTCGTTCGACGAAAAGTCACTGGGTTCCCGCCGACGCGGGAAAGACGGAGTGGACGAATGACGATTGAGCAGTTTACGGGGCGAGGGGGTTTTAGAAATTCCTGTGATCTGATCACCAAGCGCAGCGCGGCGTTTGAGACATAAATGCTCTATAGCCCTCGCCAAGCCTAGGGTTTAAACTTGCTGACTGAAATCCGAACCCATGTCAGGACGCTAAAATTCAGGCTCGAACTTAAGGGGCTACCGCATAATAGCGGCAGGTCTTTTTGATTACTGAGCCTGCGTCGTGCTTTTGGTCTCGCGGCGGAAGGCAAATTAACAAAAATTTCAACGCGCATAAAACTAAAAATGGCCAAACCGAAGACTATCCACTCCCGCAGTAAACGTGAGGCTGCATGAGCCTGCCTGAATCGCGAATCGAAAAATACCGCCAAAGCTTGAAACACTCGTTGAATGCGCGTTTTGTTTTGCGCGGGCATGTGACCTTGATCATTTTTGCAACCTCGCTGGTGACATGGCTGGTTGATTTTATGTTGCTCAAAGTAGGCGTCGTGTCGATGATGGCGCGGTATCCGTTGGCAATCTTGGCGGGCTACGGCGCGTTTTTGCTCTGTGTGAAAATATGGCTGAATTATTCCGGCATTCAGGAATATTTGAACCAGCGCGATGCCGAGGAAATGGTGAATGAGCGCCGCAATAGCCGGGCAGATGGTGGTTCGTGGGATGGTTCCGGCTTGGATCTCATCCCGTCAGGCGATGGAGAAGGTTGTCTGGTTGTCATCGCCGTTGCCATCGTCGGTTTCATATTATTTTGGGGGCTAGGCGTATTCGCGACCCAGCTTTTTGCGGACGTCGTACTCGAAGTTATTCTCGCCGCCGGGCTTCTCAAAGGTTTAAAAAAAGCCGAATCGTCCGGCTGGTTGACGGGCGCATGGGGCAGTACAAAATATTGGCTGATGATCATGATCGTCGCTGCAATCGGCTTCGGCGCATGGGCGCGCAGCCACTATCCCAACGCGCATACGGCTTTGCAGGTTTATCAAGAACTCCACGCCAAACCAAGCCAGCCTCCGCAATAGTTTCTTGAAGCAAGCACCCAAAAACATTGAAATCAAATCTAAAAATGGCCAAACCAAAAACAATCTACTCGTGCACTGAATGCGGCGGCCAATCGCCCAAATGGCAGGGCCAGTGTCCGCATTGTCACGCGTGGAACACGCTGGTCGAAACCGTCGCTGAGCAATCGAGCGCGTCAACCAACCGTTTCTCGACATTGGCAGGTGTCGCCGCCGAACGCGGTGTGGTGCAGTCGCTATCGAAGGTCCGCGCGGAAGACGTGCCACGCAAACCAACCGGCATTAGCGAATTTGATCGTGTGCTCGGTGGCGGTTTGGTTGAGGGCGGCGTGGTGCTGATTGGCGGCGATCCCGGCATTGGCAAATCGACATTGCTGCTGCAAGCGCTCTCCAGCATTTCGAATACCAATAGCGTGCTCTATGTGAGCGGCGAAGAAAGCCCGCAGCAAATTGCCATGCGCGCCAAGCGCCTATCGCTCGATTCGCATGACGTGAAACTGCTCGCCGAAATTGAGTTAGAAAAAATTCTCAATGTCGTCGCCCACGAGAAACCGCAAGTCGCCGTCATTGATTCCATCCAAACTGTTTATTCCGCGGCACTCACCAGCGCACCCGGCTCCGTCGCCCAAGTGCGTGAATGCGCCGCGCACCTCACGCGCATGGCGAAATCGAGCGGAACCACGTTAATCCTCGTCGGCCACGTCACGAAAGAGGGCGCATTGGCAGGGCCGCGTGTACTCGAACACATGGTCGATACCGTGCTCTATTTCGAGGGTGACACGCATTCCTCATTTCGTCTCATTCGCGCGGTCAAAAATCGATTTGGCGCAGTGAACGAAATCGGCGTTTTCGCGATGACCGAAAAAGGTTTGCGCGAAGTCACCAATCCCTCGGCCATATTTTTATCGCAGCACGACACCAATGTATCCGGTAGCTGCGTCATGGTCACGCAAGAAGGCTCGCGCCCGCTGCTGGTCGAAATACAAGCACTGGTCGACGACAGCCACGGCATGAACCCCAAACGCCTCTCTGTCGGCCTAGAACAAAACCGCCTGGCTATGCTGCTCGCGGTATTGCACCGCCACGGCGGCCTCGCCGTATTCGATCAAGACGTCTTCATCAACGCTGTTGGCGGCGTGCGCATCGATGAGCCCGGCGCGGATCTAGCGGTGCTACTCGCGATTGTCTCCAGCTTCAAAAATAAACCGCTCCCTGCCAAACACGTCGTTTTCGGCGAGATCGGTTTAGCCGGCGAAGTGCGGCCAGTGCAGCGCGGGCAGGAACGATTGAAGGAAGCCGCCAAGCTGGGTTTCACGCATGCGATTGTGCCGAAGGCAAATAAGCCGAAGCAGAAGATTGACGGGATGGAGATTATTGCGGTGGAGCGGGTGGAGCAGGCGGTGGCTTATTGTCGGGGTGGATGAAATGAGCTCAACAAACTACCTAAATATGGATCAAAAAAAGCATTTTGAGTCTTTGGCAAATGCAGTAGCAGAGACGCTTTGCCATGCGACCGTTACGCTGTCGCTGATAAATGCAATGCACGAATCTAGCAAAGAGTACCCATCTGTCCCTGATAACTACCCGTGGATGCTTGAGAAGATATGGAGAATCTCGTTCGATCATTTTTTTGTCCAGCTTGGCACAGCTCTTGACAACACAAAGAACACTGCGAGCCTGCACGGTTTGTATATTGCTGCCGAGCGATACGCCATAGGCAATCCTGAGCTTCTGAGTTCTGTTAAATCTGCGCGCAACAAGTCTGAATTAGCAACCAATACATTATTTACAAAGGTTAAAGAATGGAGGCACAGCGTCGCGCATAAAACTCAAAATCTAGACAAGGATGCTTTTTATCAAGCCAATAAAATGTCTCTTAAAGATTGTGAAATATTGCTTTCAAATTTGTATGCCTCTTTGAATGAATTGACCCCAAGCTTTATAAGTGTTTACTATGTTGCTGAAGAAGACCTTTCGAAGATTTCTCATGAATGCAGGGTGCTTTTTGCAAAGCTTGATCAGCCTTAGCGCGCACGCCGCGGCACGCATGTTGAACTTTAGGTTGAGCAAAAGAAGATAGATCTTTTTTCCTAACACCGATAATAGATTCTTCAAAATCCACAAGGGAATGACGAATGTTTAGCAAACGATGGACTAACATAATAATTTTGCTTTATCCCGAAAAATGACTTGCTGCGCGGCTACGCTAAAAATTAATAGCCACTCACAATCTCGTAATAACCTTTGGAAAAATTGTAATGCGTAATTTGGCGACATACAAAACGCTCGATATAGTAGCGTTTTCAAGAATATTGATGCTCAGCAATGAGTAAATTGAAAAGGGCCAAACAAGCACGCAGGCGGCGGTAAATGCTGCAACCGCTCTAGATTGAATTTAGAATCTACAATCACAAGAGCGATACGCCACTCGGCCGTGGGGGAAACATGAGACACAAAGCAATAGCGTTCGTCACATTAATTGCATTCACTCTATCTAGTTGCGCCTCGTTTCAGACCCGAGTAGCAAATGTCGATCTCAATAGGGGTACAAGTGCATTAAATAAAGGCGATTATGCGACCGCCGAGAAGAAGTTGAAGGAAGCTGTTTATGAGGGGCACCTCGATAGGATAGATGTAGGGTGGAATAACCTTGCCTTCGTATACGACAAGACCGGAAGGCCGACGGAGGCAACCGCTGCATTCACAATGGCCGCTCGTTTTGGCGCATTAAATTCCGCAATTATGCTTAATAATCGTGGTGAACGAGTTCCAAATCCTGATTTGGTAACAAAGTCTCCGCCAGTCGCAATTGGATTTACACCGGGTCAAACCTATTTTCAAAACGGAGTCTCCGCCGCAAGTGCATCAAACTGGGTAGAGGCAGAAAAGCAGTATCGTCTTGCCATCATTACCGGACAAGAAGTCGCGTCGGCCTGGAATAACTTAGGAGTGATTTATTCGCGATTACCCGCACGCAAAGAACTGGCTTGGTTCTGCTACGAAATGGGCGCGCACTACGGCAGTGATGTTGCAGGAAAAAATCTTGTGGCAATGGGGAGACCGGTTCCTTCGCACGATCTAGAGACGAGAGAACAAAAGGATGCCAAAGCCGCACAGGACAAAGCTTACGCCGAAGCTCGAAAGGCCGAAGAACAACGACAAGCTGCAGCAGACTCGAGCCAATTTGGGAATAACGTCGGAGAAGTATTGCTAGTGCTGCTGGGTGCTGCCGCCATTGGAGCCGGGGCCTACTATGCTGGTAAAGCGGGAGCGAGACCGCCGACGATGCCTCTTACCCCGTACGCTGCGCAAGGTCCACAAAGAGCTCCGATTGCGCCTACTAGTGCAGGTTTTGGCTTGACACAGCCAGGCTGTAGGTGTGTGTGTATTGAAGGGAAAATGGAATCGCTTTGCCAAAATGCAATCGACCTAAAGCCGATTTGCGGTGCACAAGTGTGCCCGTTCGCTGCGATCGGTTTTAGGCCACCGCAGCCCCCAATGGTTCCACCAATTGGTACTAGGAGTTGCCAGCAAGAACAAGTGTTAAATTCAAAAACCGGGTTTTATGAGTGGCAGAGCGTGTGTCGCTAGTACTCTAAAGCTCGTAGGCTGGGTACGTTGCATCTGCCCAACATCGGTAGTGAATTGAGCAGCGCTGTGGGACAAACGAAAGAACCGTTTACCCAACCTACCGTGCTAACTGCAATGCCAGCCTTCAGTTCCAGCCACAATTGCTCCAGACAGCAGGCCTGTATTAATGTTTACTATTTTTTCCTAGTTTGACTCACGACCAAATAAAGACTAAATTCAGTTCTCACTTAAATTTACAAACAAGAGGAGCCGCTATGCGTTATTCAACTCAAATAAAGCCGATCAGTTATTTGAAGGCGAACGCTGCGGAAGTGTTGGACACGCTTGCACAGAATCGCCAGCCGCTCATCATCACGCAAAACGGTGAAGCGAAAGCGGTGATCCAAGATTTGGCGACGTATGAAAACGCGCAGGAAACATTGGCGCTGTTAAAAATATTGGCGCTGGGCAATAAGGAAATTGACGAAGGTAAAACAAGCTCGCAAGCAGCGGTGGCGAAGCGCATCAATGCGCGCTTGAAAGTAAAATCAGGCACTGGAAAAACAACTGCGAAAACAAAGCCGAAAGCAAAAGCCGCATGACGTTCGAGGTAATCTGGCTCGACAGTGCGGAGCGCGATTTGAATGACCTAGCCGACTACATTGCAGAGAATGATGCACCCAACATGGCTGAATACGTTGTGGCAAAAATACTCGAAGCCACCGCCACGCTCGCATCACATCCAGAAGCGGGCGCGTATGTGAAAGAGCTAGAATCCATCGGCAGCCGAGAATATCGCCAAGTGTTTTTCAAACCGTATCGCGTAATTTATCGCGTCGCAGGCCGTAAAGTTTTTATCTACATCGTTGCCGATGGCCGTCGCGATATGCAGGCATTGTTGGCTGAGCGGCTTTTGGGATAAGCGCAAGGTTTGTGATGCCATAAGATAAATAGACGCAATAACAGCGTGCTTTCCGAGGCATAAATGGTCTTAACGGCACACTAGTATTGGCGTCCTACAACCTGGCTTGCCGCGTGAATTCATCGCACGCCTTGAATCCCACTCCCGCAACCCCACCTGCGGATCATGTTCAAAACCAAACTAACGTGGAGGCGTCCGCTCTTCTACATTTTATTGCCGATATTTTTCATCATGGTTTTTCTTGGTTTCCCGCCGCCGATCCCGCCACCGCCCGGGACCAAAGCGAGGCAGGAAGAGGCAGAACCGGCGGAGAAAATTAAGAAGTCCGGACAATAGAATTACTAGTCGTTTTGCATCGGCTGGTAATCCTCAGAAATGTTTAACGCCAGCCGCGATGCCAGCCATAACGCGGATGGTGCCAACCCCAACCGTACGAGTCGTGGTATCCCCAGCCATAGCCGGGACCGGGTATGGCGTAGGTTGGGCCGACATAGACCACGCCAGCCGGTGCGGCATACCGCGGCCTGACGCCGATGGGCGCGACCACGCAGCCGGTGAGGGCGGTCGCGAGCAGTGCGGAGGCGATGAGTAATGGGGTATTGATTTTTTTCATTTTGGCTTTCTCCAGAAATGATGCGAACGCGCTGTTGTGCGATGTTGTCGGTCCAACAGCGTGTTCGGTTTTAGACGTTGCTCAACTCATAACGTGGTCGCGATAACTTGGGGTGACGCGGATGCGGGGGAGATTGGAAACAAAAAGTAACCGCTGGCCGCGACGGAATTCTTCAGCGCTCGATATGCGGGAAATCATTGCTTGGCGAACGATTCAGCCTTTGTGCGGTGGGACTTAAATCATTTCTGTATTTGCAAACGCTAATAGCGGCGGGCGTCTTCAGGCATTAATACGCCGCAAGGCCTACCAGCATTAGAGTTTAAATTTTTGGTTCGCGGCCAAAATATCAGGTGCGCCCGCGGCAATCGTCAGCAATAATGTTGGGCTGAACAACACTTCATCGAGCCCACATGGATATTCCACTTTCCGCCAATCCCGTTATCGTCAACCGTCTCGCCACGTTGCGCGAAGCAATGAAGCATGAAAATATTCATGCGCTGTTGGTCCCGTCGAGCGATCCACATCTTTCTGAATATTTGCCCGAGCGTTGGAAGAGTCGCGAATGGCTGTCAGGATTCACGGGTTCGATGGGCACGCTGGTGGTGACGTTGGATGACGCGCTGCTGTTTGCGGATTCACGATATTGGCAACAGGCGGAGCGCGAGCTGGCGGGCACCGGGATTACGCTGTTCAAAATCAAATCCGGTGCGAGTCAGGAGCATGTGGATTGGCTGGCAAACAATGTTGCAACGGGCGACACGGTGGCAGTCGATGGCGCAGTGATGGGTCTCGGCGCGGCGCGCGCGCTGGACACTGCGCTGACCGCCAAGGCGGTCAAACTGCGCACCGATTGTGATGTGATGGATGCCATTTGGAAAGGTCGCCCCACGCTGCCGCAGGCGGCCGTATACGCACACATCGGTCCGCACGCGACGATTGCACGCGCCGACAAGCTGGCGGCTACACGCGCCGCAATGGCGTTGGCTGGAGCCGACTGTCATTTCATCTCGACCCTTGACGACATCGGCTATTTGTTTAACCTGCGCGGCAGCGACGTGCATTTCAATCCGGTGTTCGTGGCCCATGCGCTGATCTCGAAAACCGATGCGACACTGTTTGTTATCGCGGGAAAAATTTCACCGGCACTTGAGGCGGAATTGAAAGCGGACGGCGTGCATGTTGCGGCGTACGACACGGTTGCTGCGGCGCTGGCCAGCCTTCCCGCCGCATCGACCTTGCTGATTGATCCGCGCCGCATCACCCATCGCTCACGCGAGGCAATACCCGCGTCAGTGAATGTTATTGAGGCGGTTAATCCCACCACGTTCGCCAAATCGCGCAAGACCGATGCGGAGCGCGATTATGTGCGCCGCACGATGGAACAAGACGGCGCGGCGATGGCTGAGTTCTACACGTGGTTTGAATCTGCACAAAAGTCGGGCCGCGAGAAAATTACCGAAGTGACGATTGATGAAAAGCTCACCGAGGCTCGCGCTCGCCGGCCCGGATTCGTCAGCCGCAGCTTCGCGACCATCGCTGGTTTCAAAGCCAACGGTGCGCTCAATCACTATCGTGCGGAACTGGCGACGGCAGCGGTGATTGAAGGCGATGGATTGTTGTTGATTGATTCGGGCGGCCAATATTTGGGCGGCACCACCGACATCACCCGCGTGTGGCCGATTGGGAACTCCGACCACATCACGGCAGAACAAAAACGCGATTACACGTTGGTACTGAAGGGCACCATTGCGCTATCGAACGCGCGGTTTCCAAAGGGCGTGAAATCGCCGTATCTTGATGCAATTGCCCGCGCGCCGATTTGGGCGGCGGGGTTTGATTACGGCCATGGTACGGGTCATGGCGTCGGTTATTTTATGAACGTCCATGAAGGCCCGCAGACCATCAGCCAGAACATGCCTGAGCCGCATACGGCGATGGAGGAGGGCATGATTACGTCCATTGAACCGGGTCTTTATCGCGATGGCAAATGGGGCATTCGCATTGAAAATCTGGTGCTTAATATACCGGCGGGCAACGAAGGCTTCGGTGACTTTCTGAAATTCGAAACCCTCACCTTATGCCCGATTGATACCCATTTAATTGATAGGGCATTGTTGCGGCCAGACGAGATAGCGTGGCTGAATGCATACCACGCCGAGGTGGCGCGGCGCTTATTACCGTTGGTGAGCGGGGAGGCGAAGGCGTGGATTGAAACGCGGACCCAGCCGCTGGTGTGAATTAAATCATCGCGCTATTAGCGACCAGCAGGCAGGGAAAATCGCTAAAAAATCGCTATATTCCTGCTAGTGCTTTTACAATTCCTGCCGCGCCGCATACCGCGATAATCGTAATCACGCCAACTTTAAAACGAAACAAAGCCACAGCCGCCAGCAACGTGAGTAGGGCGGCGAACCATTCAAAGCCGCCGCCAAACATACTGGCGGCGTTCGCTTTTGGCCACCACACATGCCACGCAAAAAAAACCGCGAGATTCAAAATCACACCGACCACGGCGGCGGTGATGGCGGTCAGAGGCGCGGTGAATTTTAATTGGCCGTGCGTGGTTTCAATAAACGGTCCCCCGATCAGAATAAATAAAAACGACGGCAGGAACGTAAAAAACGTAACGACCATGGCGGCAAGTGCGCCACCCAAAAATAATGAACCCGGCCCCAGTACTTCTTTCGTTGCGCCGCCCACATAGCCGACAAACGCGACGACCATGATCAGCGGCCCCGGTGTGGTTTCGCCCAGCGCCAGGCCATCAATCATTTGTTGCGGGGTGAGCCAGCCGAAACTATCGACCGCGCCCTGAACAACATAGGGCAACACCGCATACGCGCCGCCAAATGTGAGCAGCGCGGCCTTGGTAAAAAACCAGCCCATCTGCGTTAGCGTACCTTGCCATCCAAATTGCATGACCAGTAATAACATCGCCTCCGCCCATAGCGCGACACAGGTGCCCAACACGATCGCGAGTTTCGACCAGCGGAACAGTGCATGCGATGGCGTCGGCGTGTGGTCGCCGATCACGGCATCATCCGGCTGATCTTTTGCTTCGCCATGCCCGCTAATGGTGCTGAATTTCTGCGGGGCGAATTTGCCGCCGACGACACCCAACAAGGCTGCCGCCAAAATAATTGCTGGAAATGGAATCGTGAAGGCAAAGATTGCGATGAATGCAGCAGCAGCAATGCACCAGAGCCAGCTATTTTTGAGTGTCTTGGCACCCATCCGCCAAGCTGCAAATAGCACAATCGCGGTCACCGCCGGTTTGATCCCATAGAGCAATCCAGCCACCACCGGCAGGGTGCCGAAGGCCAGATAAATCCAACTCAAGCCAATCAAAATAAATAATGACGGCAACACGAACAAGCCGCCCGCGACGATGCCGCCGACCGTGCCGTGCATCAGCCAGCCGATGTAAGTGGCGAGTTGTTGGGCTTCTGGGCCGGGCAGCACCATGCAAAAATTAAGTGCATGCAGAAAACGCCGGTGCGATATCCATCGCTTTTGTTCCACCAGTTCACGATGCATGATCGCGATTTGGCCCGCGGGCCCGCCGAAACTGATGAAGCCCAGCTTCAGCCAAAATTTCAGCGCTTCAGAAAATGAAATTGTGCGTGGGCTCATCATGATTTTGTGAGCGAGCTCTGTTTAAACAGATCCGCGTTGTGAATTTCCGCGTGCGCCGTTTTTAGCCAAGCGTAAAGCGCGTCGTACATCACCATGCCGTGCGCGAGCATTTCGTGATCGTCACGGTATAGCTGGGACAGCCCGAGGGAGATCGCGAGCAGGCCCGCAGATTGTGGCGCAAGGTCGGGTTTGCCGGTATCAGCGCCTCGTAAGATGATGGCAAGCTGCGCCAACACCGGATCGTTTAAATCAAAATCGGCCAGCAAGGCGTCAAAACTACATTCATCCCCCCGATGCGTGAACTGAATATCGGGCACGTCGTAAGCGATCGCGTTTTGGGTCTTGGCGGCGGATAAAACGTCGCTTGCGGGCACATAAATAAACTCTGCGGTTGGGTCAATAAATCGTCGGATGAGCCACGGGCAGGAGATACGATCAATCTTCGGGTGTTCACGCGTGACCCATTTTGTTGGCGCATTGATTCCAGCAGGGATAGATAACTGAGCCTGCTTTTTAAAAGTCGGCAGTCCCGCCGATTTCCATGCTTCCGCGCCGCCCTCCAAAACATAAGCGTGCAGCCCAATTTGGCGCAGCGCGGCGCAGGTATTTTTGCTGACCTCGTGGCCATGCACGCAATAGACGACAATTTCGCGATGCACTGGCAGGTATTTTCGCCAATCTAGAACGGTGGCCGGATCACGCCACGTTGCCCCCGCGAGCATGCGTGAGTCGGCCTGAAAGGCAAGCTGGGCGCGGACATCGAGCAACAGCGGCGTTGCGGAAGCGCCAAGCGTTGAAAAAAATTGGCGAATAGAAATGTGTGAAGTAGCGGTGTCCATAGATTGTCCAATAGAGGAAATTAAGCAACGCTTGGACGGGACACCGTCTTGCTTTTTTGCGATGACTAAACCGCAGTTTGGGCAGCGGGAGCGTGCAATTCCCGTTAGCGAAGCTTAGCTTATATGCGGCGGGATTTGCAAATCGGGCGGTACGGATTGTGAAGGCCACATTACAGAATCATCGGGCCTGACTTGAGAAACGATTTGCGCAGAACGTTTTGTTTATGCAACAAATGCCACACAATCTAAAGCTCGACGCGCTTCAAGCCTTGCGCGCTAACCTCAAGATATTCGCCTCGCCGATGCCAGTCAGCCAGGACCCATCGTTCGCATGTCTGCCCATCGACAATATGTTGATGGGTCGCGGGCCGGTGGGTGTGACCATGGATCATGAGCGGATATCCGTGTTCGCGAAATGCCTGCTCAACGGCGGATTCGGCCACATCCATAATTTCTTCAGCTTTTTTGCTTTTCGCTGAATCACTCTGGTTGCGAATCGACTGCGCGAGCTGTTGCCGCGCTTCATAGGGTCGCGCAAGTGTCGCGTCCATCCAGTCGGACGTACGGGTCTGAGCACGAAATTTTTGATACATCACGTCGTCGGTACAAAGCGTATCGCCATGCATCAGCAGGATCGGTCGGTCGAACAGATTAACCAGCGTCGGGTCGTTCAAGATGACTAAACACGCCTCATCCGCAAAGCGCTGTCCGATTAAAAAATCGCGATTGCCGGACATGAAGAAAATACGCAAGCCACTCTTGGCTAAGGATTTGAGCGCATCTGTGACCTGGCGGGCAAGTGGATCGTGATCTAGTTGATCATCGCCCACCCAGTAGTCAAACAAATCACCCAAAATAAATAGCGACTCTGCTTGGGCCGCGATATTTTCTAGAAATTGCAAAAAAAGCGAATTTATCTCCGGGCGCTCACCCGAGAGATGCAGGTCCGAAATGAAAAGCGTCAGGCCTTTGGCGTTAGGGTGCATGAGCTAAAAGTGAAAATAAAAAGAGCGGCCCAGTTTGTTTAGGCCGCTCTTGAGGGTGACGCTAATCGTTTTTGCAACGTGTGATGATTACAGGCACTCGGCTTTTTCGATAGTGACGGTTTCTTGCGGCACATCGGTCGGGAACATACCTTTGCCGCCGGTTTTTACGCCTCTGATTTTGTCGACAACATCCATGCCTTCAACCACCTTGCCGAACACAGCATATCCATAACCGCCCTGGCCACCTGCCGGGTTGTGGTTCAGAAAATCATTGTCTTTAACGTTGATGAAAAACTGTGCCGTTGCCGAATCCACGACGCCAGTGCGAGCCATTGCAACGGTGTAGTTGTCGTTTTTCAGGCCGTTGGGGGCTTCATTTTTAATCGGCGGCATTTCGCCTTTTTTCTCGCTTAGATTTTTATCAAAGCCGCCACCTTGGATCATAAAGTTGCTGATGACTCGATGGAAAATGGTGCCGTTGTAGTGGCCACTTTCAACGTATTTCACAAAATTTTCTGTCGAAATCGGTGCTTTTTCTTTGTTCAGCTCGAGCGTGATCGCGCCCATCGAGGTCGTGAGTTTTACTTTCATCGGGTTGTTTCCTTTGTCGTTAATTTTGCTGCATGTAGAAGGCTTGGTAGCTGGGGCTTTCGCGCTGGATTTGGCGTCTGCTTTTGGCGCTTGCGCAAAGGCCGTCCCGACAAAAATAGCGGTCGCAGCTAGCGTCATAGCGGCTACAGTGGATAGGTTGGCTACAGAAAAATTGGATGTTGAGATTCGGTTCATATGATTCCTCGTTGCTGGTCGAAAGATAAGAAAATATTGGTGTGTGGCAGGTTATTAGCCGGCACCACCTTCATAGATAATTTTCCACTGCCCATTTTCAAGCTGCCAGTACTGCCGCTTTTTCATCTGGGATGATACGTTATTGCTTTGATAATTCTGGTCGAACGTTACCATCATGAGTGGCGGTGCGCTTGAGGGCAGAGGGTATTCCAAAACGGAAAGATTGCTGATGTCGACCTTAATAAAGTTTTTACCTGCGCCCACCCGTCGCTTGCGCAGCGCCCAATCTTGAAAGCCCTTGCCGTCGGCTTCGAACTGGGGCGAATAGTTGGCCAGATAGCTGTCCACGTTCATGCTTTCCCAATCGCTTTGCCATTTATTGAGTGCATCGCTAAACGTGTTTTTTGCATTAATCCACTGCTCAGGGGATTTCCATTCGAGTTTGCTGGCGATCACGATCGGCGTAATGCTCGGATCAACAAATTTTGAAATAGCGGCAAAGTCGTCGTTAGTCAGCACCACGCAGCCGTCGCTGGCGCGAGGTGGACGACTGTAGGTGGTAGATGGCGTGCCGTGAATCCAGATGCCCGAACCCGTCTTGCCGGCTTGTTTATCTCGTTCGTTGGGAAAATTAATTGGAAATGCGCCTGGGCCATAAAAATCGCTCAACTTTTCCTTGGGCATTGCCGAGGTGATGTGGTAGACGCCAATGGGGGTTTTTTGATCGCCTTCACGTTCTTTTTCAACGCCTTTTTTGCCACTCGAAATATAAAAATCTGTCACCAAACGGGGCGCTCCGTCGATATTTTTAAACACATAAAGCCGTGATTTATCGCTATCCATAAGAAACACGAATCGCTGCTCGGGAGCCAGCTGAATGAGCGCGGTCGGCAGGTAACCGATCGGTGGGCCGTCAAAATACCGGGTCAGGCGGGCTCTCGCTTCTTGCTGCAAGCTGGCGACCAGTTCGGGTTGCGCCTTGGTTCCTGTGAATGCGAGTGGCGCTCCCGATTTCGCCATCAGCAAATCGCCCTTGATGAGATGGCCCAGCTGAAACTTCGGGTTCTTCTCAAGAACCATATCCATCTCGCGCAGCGCGGCTTGTATACCGCCTTCTCGCAACGTTTCCAGCGCGCGGACCAGTGCCGCTTCGACGTCGTTGCTAAACGCGATTGATGCAATAGGTGGCGGGGTCTGCGCGTAGGCGGAGGTCGGTAACGCCGATGCAACAGCCATCGCGAGCGCTATTGCCGCGGCTGATCGCGTAACGAGGTCCGACGATGCAAATTTCGACAATTTGGGTGAGCGCATGGGAGGGAGGGATGCTAGGCGATTAGGGGTGCTTCTTGGCAAGAGTTCAGGTGGTTGCTCGCGTGAAAAAATCGAAGTCAAAAATCGCTCGGTTAAGTGAATTGATATAAAAAGTAATCGCCTAGCGCTGAAATTAATCGGCCGACACTTAGCCGCCGCGCTCGGAACGGATCATCCATCGATCAGCGGATTTAATCAACGTCATCGTTTTTAAATTATTGCTGGCGAGCTTGTCAGATTTGTATTTTTGCTGAAAAACAGCGGTTGCTTCGTTTCCCTCAACCGTGATTTTTTTTATTTTAATGCTCACGTTGATTGAAGTTTGTGCTTCAAGGCGAACCTTGCGCTGCGCTTCCCAATCGGCGCGTGTCAGCTTGTCCGGGGTTTCAAAATCCGTTGAATAAAACGAAAGGTAAGCGAGGACGTCCTTTTTTGACCAAGCCGATGCCCAGCTTTGAATGGCCGCCGAGATTTGCGCCTCAGCATCATCGTTCGCTACTAAAGGTGTCGATGATGGGGTGGCAACGGGTTTGGAAGCGATTGGGGCGGTTGCTGTCGGCGACTTAACCGCATCCGGCTTTGCGGAAGCGGCAGGTGTTGCGGCCGCCACGACGGTGGCACGAGGTGGCTGGAACAGGTCCTTTACCATCGCCAGTTTTGATTGAGCGGTGGCGTTGGATTTATCGAGCTGTAACGCTTTGTCGTACGAGCGCCGGGCCAATTGCGCGTAAATGTCGCCTAAGTTTTCGTAGGCCGTGCCGTAAGTGGGGTGGGTATGGATCGCAAGTTCCAACGCGGCCTTGGCTTTGTCATAATTTCCCTGGCCCGCGTAAAGTACGGCGAGGTTATTGTAAGGCTCGGGCAGCTCTGGATAGTCTTCCGTCAGGCCGGTGAAAAGTTGGATCGCATCTGAAATTTTCTTCTGCTCGGTAAAGATCAGCCCTTTTAAAAAACGGCCTTGCGCGTCTTTAGGAGTCTGCGCCAGTACACCATTCACCTTTACCAACGCGGCATCGAAACGATTTTGCTGATACAACTTGGAAGCATCTTTGAGATCTTCCGCCGCGCCGGCGAAGGCCAAGGTAGAAGAAAATAACAAGGTCGCACAAACTGCGCTGCGCATAGAGCTGCAAATGAACATTGTTGTTCAATCCATTGAATTTAATAGTAAAGACGCAATAAATAATGTCAGTCATTCTACCAAGAATGGACCGCGCCTTCGTGAATCTTGCAGATTTAATTCAGCCGACAAAGGCAAAACCAACCACAGCAGTTTGACACCAGCATCGTCTAAGCATTCATCTGCAAACACCACAGCGTTTCGTAAACAACTTACCGATCATTTTTTGGATTCGCCATTGATCAAGTTATAAAAGATATAATTTGGCGCTTGGGCGGTTAACTCAGCGGTAGAGTGCCACCTTCACACGGTGGAAGTCACTGGTTCGATCCCAGTACCGCCCACCACTCTACCCAATCGTGTGCCACATGTGCATATCTGAATCGCGCCTTTATCTAAGGACTTCGCGCTGCTCCTAGCCAGCGATGTTTACGCCTCGCTTCCTGCCGTATACTCCAGCAAAATAGACACTGGAAACTTTGCGTCGGGTTAACAATAGCGCGTTGCAAATGCGCTTGAAGACAACATTGTGCTGCTCTCACTGGAACCGCCATGAAATTTCGTTTCCCCATCGTCATCATTGACGAGGATTACCGTTCGGAAAACACTTCCGGCTTAGGCATACGCGCGCTCGCAAAGGCGATTGAAACCGAGGGTATGGAAGTACTCGGCGTCACCAGTTATGGTGATCTTTCGCAGTTTGCGCAGCAGCAAAGCCGCGCCTCGGCATTTATTTTGTCGATCGATGACGAGGAATTCACGCCGGGTCCCGAGATCGACCCCGCGGTTCATAATTTACGAAAATTTATCGAAGAAATTCGTTTCAAGAATTCTGAGATCCCGATTTATTTGTACGGTGAAACACGCACTTCGCGGCATCTGCCGAACGATATTTTGCGTGAGTTGCACGGCTTTATTCATATGTTTGAAGACACGCCCGAGTTCGTGGCGCGACATATTATTCGCGAGGCTAAATCATATTTGGATTCGCTGGCACCGCCGTTTTTCCGTGCGCTGGTGAATTACGCACAAGACGGTTCGTATTCATGGCATTGCCCCGGCCACTCCGGCGGCGTGGCGTTTTTAAAATCTCCCATCGGCCAAATGTTCCATCAATTTTTTGGTGAAAACATGTTGCGGGCTGACGTGTGCAATGCCGTGGAAGAGTTGGGCCAATTGCTAGACCATGACGGACCGGTGGGTGCATCAGAACGCAATGCGGCACGGATTTTTAATGCCGATCATTGTTTTTTCGTGACAAATGGCACGTCGACTTCCAACAAAATGGTCTGGCACGCGAACGTCGCACCGGGCGATATCGTCATCGTGGATCGCAACTGCCATAAATCTATTCTGCACGCGATTATCATGACAGGTGCGAACCCGATTTTCTTGATGCCTACCCGCAATCATTTGGGTATCATCGGGCCGATTCCGCTTTCTGAATTTTCGGCAGAAAGCATTCGTGAAAAAATTGAAGCTAATCCGTTTATCAAAGATAAAGCCGCCAAACCGCGCATTCTCACGATTACGCAATCCACCTATGACGGTGTGCTCTACAACGTGGAGATCTTAAAAGAGACGCTGGCCGGGCAGGTTGAAACGCTGCATTTTGACGAGGCTTGGTTGCCGCATGCAACATTCCACGACTTTTACAAAAATATGCACGCAATTGGCAAAGACCGGCCGCGTTCGAAAGAAGCGATCATTTATGCCACGCACTCAACTCACAAATTGTTGGCCGGCATTTCGCAAGCGTCGCAAATTGTGGTGCAAGATTCCGAGACGCGAAAACTTGATCGACACGCCTTTAACGAGGCCTATTTGATGCATACCTCGACTTCGCCGCAATACGCCATTATTGCCAGCTGTGACGTCTCGGCGGCGATG
>JBBRFJ010000055.1:0-18495 GCA_038224475.1 Burkholderiales bacterium | reverse complement strand
GCTTGGACAGTGGCTGACCCCGCGCATTTTTCTGGCTGAATTGAAAAAGATTTTCAGCCGCTGGGTTGGTATAGATGAGATTAAAAGTCCGATCCAGCACCAGCACTGCGGTGGATAGTAGCTCCAGCCCAACGTATTTTGAGTAATGAACATCGGGCATAGGGAATACAGAACTTTAAAATTTTCAGTCGGTGGTTAAATCGGCATGTCGCGGCTAGCCAAGCTATAAAAGCAAGTTCCTTGCCACGAGATGGCGGGGGGTCTGCCCCCCGCGCTAGGCGGGCTCCACACGAATTGTATGCGCTTGACTGCGAAAGTCGCGGATAAAAAAACGCCGAAGGTTCATCACCTTCGGCGTTCAAATTCCGATCAGACAAACCGATCGAAAGGAGTTTGGATTTATTGACTGGCGGCAGTGTTGACCGCAGCGGCGGGCGCATTCGAACTCTGCGCATGCATCTGACTGCGTGGCTGGGCGGGTGACGGCGGCTGGAGCGCGGTCAGATTTTGCTCATATTGCGAAATTTGATCCTGCAAATTACGAATTCGCTCGAAGTGTTGCTCAACCTGTTTTTTTATATCGTTCTGAATCGCGGCTTTGGCAGGGTTGGTTTGATCGATGACAGCAGGCAAGCGTGTCCTGAGGGCGCGAAACGATTCTGAAGCCCGCTGTTCCTCGGCCAACTGCGCTTTGGCTGTGGTCAATAGCTGCTCTTGGTGAGTGATTTTAGCCCCTTGATCCGTTGGCCTGAGGCGGACCGGAGATGTAGAAGATTGCAGCTGCGGAACGGGTAATACGTCTAAAGCAGCTGTATTGGTGGTGGCGGGAGTCGGCACAAAAGCTGCCATGGATATGGGCGATAACGTGGCAACATTCGCGGCAACGTCGACTTCGGCCGGGGCAACCGTCGGCGGCGAGAGCTTGACGACCGGCAGTTTGGTGGCGGAGGCCGATGCAGTCTTGGCGGGAACTGCGGTAACAACGGCGGTTGCCGCGGGCTTGGTGAGCACTGACGGGCCGGATCGAGTGACCGGGAGCGAGGCAGCGGTTGGCGGCGCATTTGCGGGCACCACCGGACGCGCGAAGGGTTGTACCGATAATGTGTTTAAGACTGCCGGCATTGGCGTTGGTTCTTCGGGGTGAGCAATGGTTGGCGCAACACCGACGGGAATGAGCAACGCGGATGGTGCGGATTGCACCACCGCCGCGAACGAGGCCAAAGGAGCGGCCTGAGATGCGTTTTGCGCCGCACTTTGAATTGCGCCTTGGGAGGCTTGAGGTGCAGCCTTAGCTGTATTTTGTCCGTAGCTTTGACCATCTCCGAGGGTACCAGCAGGAGTCGCCGGAATTACTGTAATGGGATCCAGCTCTACTTTATTGGCGCCCTTGATCGGCGAATTGGTGTAAGTTACACGCCCGTTTGCATCGACCATTTTGTAAATTGCTGCGCCGTTCGATGCTGGCACATTCGGCACATTATTCACGCCGCCTGCGGCACCCACAGCTTCGGTGCTTGCCAGCGTGGTGCATGCAATCGAGGCAGTAATGGCGATCAAAAATGATGCTGAATTTATTTTTTGATGCATGGAGTCTGCTCCCTGGCAAGCTTGAGCGGGTGGAGGAAGGTGGTGAATACGGTGGAGGCCTCAAAACCCATGAAACGCAGGGACTGCATCACCGAGTAGTGAGCATATGCGGTTCAAATGCGTTAATCAACGCAATGGGTTGTGGCGATGATCACGCTACCCACTAGGGGTGGTGAGCGCCCTTAGAATCTTGCGGAATATGACAAATAGGCTGTATTTTCAAGCGCTTCAGCGGGGTCTTTCACCGGATTTCTCAAAATGGGAATCGACGCAAAAGATATGCAAAACAAAGGGCTGCACCATAGCTGGTGCAGCCCCTTGTTTGTAGTATTACAGTCTCGAAAAATTAAGACGAGTAGTACATCTCGTATTCAACAGGATGCGTGGTCATGCGGAAACGCGTGACCTCCTGCATTTTTAGTTCGATATAAGCGTCGATCATGTCGTTCGAGAACACGCCGCCGCGCGTCAGGAATTCACGATCTTTATCGAGATGCTCCAGTGCTTGATCAAGTGACGAACACACGGTTGGGATTTTTGCATCCTCTTCTGGGGGCAAATCATACAAATTTTTGTCTGACGGATCACCCGGGTGAATTTTGTTTTGCACGCCGTCAAGGCCGGCCATCATCATTGCGGCAAACGCTAAATACGGGTTGGCCGTTGGATCTGGGAAGCGCACTTCAATGCGACGCGCTTTGTCAGATTGCACAAATGGCACTCGAATCGATGCGGAACGGTTGCGGGCTGAGTAGGCTAATTTTACCGGCGCTTCAAAACCGGGGACCAAACGCTTGTAAGAGTTGGTGCCTGGATTGGTAATGGCGTTCAATGCGCGCGCGTGTTTAATAATGCCGCCAATGTAATACAAGGCGAATTCTGATAGGCCCGCATAACCATTGCCGGCAAATAAATTCTTGCCATCTTTCCAGATCGATTGATGCACGTGCATGCCTGAGCCGTTATCGCCAACAATTGGCTTGGGCATGAAGGTCGCGGTTTTGCCATAGCTGTGCGCGACGTTATGCACGGCGTATTTCAAAATCTGCGTCCAGTCGGCACGCTTGGTGAGCGTTTCAAATTTTGTACCGATTTCGCACTGACCTGCGTTAGCCACTTCGTGATGATGAACTTCAACTTCAACGCCCATGTCTTCAAGCGCCAGACACATTGCCGAACGAATATCTTGCAATTGATCCACTGGCGGAACCGGGAAATAACCGCCCTTGACCGGAGGGCGGTGACCTAAATTGCCACCCTCAAATTTTTCTGCGTTGGACCATGCAGCCTCTTCCGAAAAGACCTTGCAGTAGCTGCCCGACATGTCGACATTAAATTCGACTGAATCAAAAATGAAAAACTCGGGCTCTGGCCCAAAATAAGCCACGTCACCAATGCCGGATGCCTTCAAATAAGCTTCTGCGCGTTTAGCAAGCGAGCGCGGATCGCGGTCGTAGCCTTTGCCGGTTGACGGCTCGTGCACGTCGCATGAAAGTACCAACGTGGATTCATCAAAAAACGGATCAATGAACGCGCTATCTGCGTCTGGCATGAGTAACATATCGGAAGCTTCGATACCTTTCCAGCCGGCGATTGACGAGCCGTCGAAAGCGTGACCTTCGGTAAACTTTTCCTCATTAAAAGCTTTTACAGGAACCGTAACGTGCTGTTCCTTGCCTTTGGTGTCGGTGAAGCGGAAATCAACGAATTTTACTTCGCTGTCCTTCACCATTTTCATTACTTTTGCGATGGCCATTTTTTCTCCAAGTCGGTGAGGTTGAAACAAACTAAAACGAGAGCGTGGGGACAATTTTTAACTGCAACGCGTTAAATTATCAAAGACGCGTCTCTACTACCCCAATAAAATCATTTTCAAAACGGAGATAGCAGAATACATGCCATGAGACCGCGAATGCTAACCCTTTGAGTGAGAATTAGTTTTTTCACCGCCCGTAATCTCCATGCACCACATAAATGCGTTAAAAAATCGATTGCACCATAAGTGTGCGCTTATGTTTATTGGTTTAAAGACTGATCGAACCCGTTTAAAATTAGGTGAAGTTTTGCTAATGACTAATTGATCTCGGCTGTGTTTCATTTTACACAGCAGACCCGTTACGAGATTTCATTCCGAACTTAACGTGTAGATAGCATAAATACAAATGACGGCTAACTCCTGATCATGACAGACCTATATGCCGTAATCGGCAATCCAATCGCGCATTCCAAATCGCCGCTTATCCATGCCGCATTCGCGCGCGCGCATCAGCAGGATATTTCATATGAACGAATTCTGGCACCAATCGATAAATTCAGCGAATCGGTCGACGCTTTTCGGCGGCGGCGCGCGCGGGGTGCAAATATCACCGCACCATTTAAATTTGAGGCTTTCCGATACGCAACGAACCTCACGGATCGTGCAGTGGCCAGCGGCGCGGTAAACACACTCGTATTTGACGGTAACGAAGTTTTGGGAGACAACACTGATGGCGCAGGGCTCACGCGCGACATCACGACAAATCTTGGCGTGAAAATTAGCGGTGCGCGTGTATTGCTGCTCGGCGCGGGCGGTGCAGCCTTTGGTGTTGTAGGTGCCTTGCTTGATGAATGTCCTTCTTTGCTCACAATAGCCAATCGTACGCACGCAAAAGCGGCTGCGCTCGCTGCAAAATACGCTGGTTCTAATGCGCAGGCTTTAACGTTCGACCAATTGTCGCACCAGCAATTTGACCTAGTGATTAACGCCACCTCGGCTAGCTTAGAACCTAGCTCTGGTAGTGCGCTGGCAATCGTACCGCCAAATTGCTATGCAGCCGGATCACTCGCCTACGAGATGATATACAGCCAAGGAGAAACTTCGTTCCAGCAAACTGCCAGCCTCGCCGGCGCTCGCATCGCCGGTGGCGTGGGGATGTTGGTCGAGCAGGCTGCAGAATCATTTTTTGTGTGGCGCGGGGTGCAGGCAGAAACGGCGGGAGTGATCGCAATGCTTGCACAAGGATAACGCACGATAGGTTAGGTCCCGAAAACAAATATTCTCGCGGCCACCCATTTGAATTCACTTCAAAATCCCAATTACTAGGGATGTTACAGAAATTAATAGTCTCTCAGAATGATGTCGTCAATTGACATTTGTATTACCCAAATTCTAGGAGACCAAAATGAAACCATATTTAAGAAGAGTAACAACGGCGATTGCCGTTGCGAGTGCACTCATCACATCAGGGATAGCTTATGGCAAAGACTGCAAGGACATCACAAAGGTGGATAGTGGGGCCTGTCCCCTATTAGTTGGCGGCGCGCCCGTTTTTGATCGTTGCTTTGGATCGTTTCCAGGCGACGCAAAAGTCCAGCAGGTCCCGAACTCTGCTTGTGACGCTTTACGCGACACAAAAAAGACTGCAGATGCGCTGGCACGCTCGGTATCGGCGTACCTCGGTGACGCGCAACAAGACCTTGAGCGTGCTCGGGAACGATTGTTTAAAGATGCAATTGATTTCGAGGCAGTGAAAGACTTTAACGAGGCGGCCCAGTTTCCGAATCGGATTGCGGCCGAAATTAAGGACCTCGCAGACGACAAGCAATGCGGCGTGAATGGCTCGATCAAAAGGGTAGGAGCCAACCTGCAAACTGCCCAACGGCTGGTCACTGAGGGCATTCAAATCGGTAACGGTCTTGTGGCAGTGGCGAACTCCCTAAAACCGTCGGCCGATGAGGCGCGCAAAATAGTCGATGAGTTGAATGCGTTAGCGAGTCTTGCTCGAAGCAGCGGCCCCGAAGGACAAAAAGCGCTTCAGGATTTACAAACTGCAATTAACGCAATCGTCGCAAACACCGGGCAACTGCTGCAAACAGATTTCGCAAAAGTGGGGACCGATGGTGTCGCCGTCGTTACTTACATCGGGCCATTTGTCGCCAACTGCGTCGCATGTGCGACCACCATTTCGGGATCGGTTGGCGCGATGGTAGGTGGGATCAGCGTCGCTGCACCCACCACGGCCGCTTGCGCAAGCGGGGTCGGATGCGCCCTGCCTGCAGTTTCAGGCATTTCAGCCGCGGTTGGGGGCGCAGTCGGGGGCGTGTTGTCGTCGCAGCCCTGTCAAGCGGCCGCGTCTGATTCTGCCAAGTTAAAAGAGAATATCGACCGGATTCAGCAGGCGGTGGACAGTACGGCAAAGTTGGTCGCGGCGCTGCCAGACAGTATTGATAAATCAATAAAGGCCAGTGAGGCATTGGTCAAATTAGCTGAGCAACTAGGGCGTGATGCGGAGCCGCGCTTGAAAAATATTCAGATGGCGATTAACAAAATTATCGCCAATGCTGAGGCTGCAGGTGACCAGTTGGAAAAGCAGGTTGCGCCGCGCATCACAAAGCTGAGTGGTACGTTTCTGAAGGAGTTATCTGAAGAAGTTACGGTGCTTGGCATTTGCTATAACAAGCTCTTGACGATGAGCGGCAGCGTCAGCAGAGAGGCCCTCGACAGCATGGCCGATCTTGCCAAAGCAACTTCTGAGTTGGCAGACGCAGGTAAGGTTGTCGAAAACGCCTCGCGCGCTTTAGATGATGGCAAAACTGCCATGGTCAGCTACCTTAATCGCGAACATGCAAAGCTAGCCGGTGACATTCGCGAATTGCACCGCGATGTCTGGGGTGTCAATCCTGGCATTGTGGATCCCGGTAAATCCGCGCAGCACTTAATCGGCCTCATTGGCAACAGCACAAAAGTGAATGGGATTGCGAAAGACGCTGCTGAACTAATTGCAAAAGAACAAAAGATCATTGAGCGCGCAGTCGACGCCGGAAAAGAAGGCTTCCTTAATGGACCAAAGCTGCAGCCAGCCAAAGCAAAGTACGCCGTCGCCAAAGCCAAAATCGCGGCTGCTAAAAAAGAGCAAAAAGATGCAGCGATCGCGTCTGCAAAGGCGATGGCCAAGAGCAAGTTTGCCGTCCTTAGCCCGCCGCCAGCAGCAGCACCGTTGACCTTGGTACGGCTTGCTAAGGCACCCACCATTAACCTTGAGGCCGCCATCCTGCGTGCCAAACCAAAGGCCAAATAATGCGAACTTAGCAATGCAAAAGTGACAGGCATCCCGTTGCAGGGATGCCTGCTCCGCGACGACAGGATGCAGCTGTTTTGGTTGAAGATTTTGTGTTTCAATTAAGTTTATCTGTGTTTTAAAGCCACCACCACGATTCCTATTTGACACAAGCCTTCCGTGCAGAAACTAAGTAAAAAGTCCGCGATACTGGAAGCCAAGTTTCGTGCTCCCCATCTCGCCGTTTCGTTGCCGAGGCCGCGTTTGTTCTCACGACTGGACGACTGTGCTGAAGTACCGTTAACCTGGATCAGTGCAGCGCCCGGAATGGGCAAGACTACACTTCTGGCGTCTTATCTTGCGCAGTCCACGCAACCGTTTCTATGGTACCGGTGTGATGGGAACGATGGCGCTCTCACCAAATTTTATGCCGACCTCACGCGCGCCTGCACAGCTTGTCTGCAACCTAGCTTAACGCTGCCTTCATATTCCCGTGATATGTGGCCAAACACCGCGCAATTTGCAGAAGCATTTTTCGACTCCCTCTACGCAAGTTGTACTGCACCGTTTTCAATTGTCTTTGACAATGTGGAACAACAAAATCTTGAGGTTGTTGAGACCGCTATTTTTGCGGCGACCACAAGCGCGATTCCAGGCGTTCGCATTTTCGTCGGTGCACGGCCGATGCCCGGACCGGATTGCTTGGCCCTCGCCGCCCGCCAACGACTCACGATCCTTACCGACGCAGCACTCGCGTTTGACGATATTGAAACGCGGCAACTCGCTGATCGTGTGGGCGTTGCGCCCCGGTTTTTAGTAGCGGCCGCGCAGCGACTAAAAGGCTGGGCTGCCGGGCTTACGCTTGCCTATACGTTTGAGCGCTTACGTGCCAATGATCCCTTCCTAGCGAGCGTGCCCACTGAGGGAAATGCTAGCTTTGCGTTCTTTGCGCGCGCCGTTTATGACGCGCTTCCCGCCGCAACACAGCGGGTGCTGATGTCGACCTTCATGCTGCGTGAGATTGACGCTGATTGGGCATTTACGCTCTCGGCAGATCGACTTGCAATGACACGCCTCGGAGAACTTCACGCGGCTAATCTGTTTGTCGAGTCGGTTCGGGCGATGCCACCGTTGTATCGCTACCATCCAGCGTTCGCGGAGTTTCTGGCGGAGCAGGCGATGCATTCGTTAGGCACCGAAGGTAAGCGTGCAGCCTACGAAAACGCGGCGGGACACGCACTTGCCAAGAGCGAAAATGAAATTGCGCTCGGGTTTTTCTTGGAGGCTAAAGTATGGCCACGTACGATTGAATTGTTGGATACGCTGGTTGAGCCGATGATCGCTGCGGGGCGCATTGATCAGCTGCAGCAGTGGTTGCAGACGATTCCGATGCCGCTGCTGCTTGACCGTCCATCACTCTTGTATCACATGGGTCTCATCGGTACGTGGTGCGAAGATCCCAAGTCCGTTGATGCGTTGGTCACTGCGGCAGCAGCGTTTGAACGCAGCGGGGACCGCGTGATGATGCTGAAATCGGCGGCGGCAATCATGGACTTTGCGTATCACGAATGGGCGACATTTCGCGCTTATGATCGCTGGGTTGCGCACTTGGCGACGATTGATACAGAGTTTCTTGAGCGGCTAACGTCTCGTGATGCGGTTGCGATTGTTAGGGGTATTGTTTGCGCTGCACTCGTGAGCGATCATCCCATGCCACACATCGACGCGATCATCACGCGCGAGGGTGAGTGGCTGGCCTCGGCCGCACCGGCGGTACGCCTGCAGGCGCTGTCACAAGCGCTTGAGTATGTGAGCAACGCGAGGAACTGGGCTGGAGCAAACGCTATTATCGCGAATATGGTCGAGTTAGTTGACAGCCCGGTAATGCCGGTTGCGTTGCGCGCACGGGCGTTGGCTAGGCGGTCTTACTATTTTGACTATCGACGTGGCGACTATCAAAGCGCCGCTGACTGCGCGCGCCATGCGGTAGCGCTTGCCCGGCAGCACTCGCTGAGATTCAGTGAACGCGAGGGGGCCATCACGCTGAGCCTAGTCGCGCTAATGCAGGGTAAAGTTGATGAGGCTCGTGCCGCGATCAATGCTGAACTCTCTTGTGCACGTCCCAGCGATCTTACCGCGCGCGGCAATACGCACTATGAACTTGCGTGGTGGTATGCGCTGCAAAATGACGTAGTTGCCGCGCAGCGCGAGCACGATTTAGCCATTGCGCTATTCGCGGAATCCGGAGAGGCGGGGGTAATGGCGTTGGCTACACCGATGCAGCAGTCGCAGCTTTGCGTGTTGCGTGGCGAATACAAGCATGCACTTGCATTGATGAAGTCAGGGCCCGGCTCTGATAGCCCGATGTGGCGAGCGCAACATGCTCTATTGTTAGCCACATGGCGGATCGCCCTTGATGACGAGGCCGGCGCGATCAGTCCTTTGTCTGAGGGGCTCGCCATTGCACGCGAGCACGAATTGGTCGGCGCACTTTGGGCGTTGCGCCGACAATGCTCGACCCTGCTGGGGCTCGCTCTGACGCGCGATGTCGAGACCGCGTGGGCGCATCGAATGATTGCCGCGCGCCATCTGGCACCGCCCGAAACACGCACGGGACAATGGCCGTGGTTATTGCAAATAGGAATGATTGGCCCACTCACGCTGAGTACCTTAGCGAATAACAAGGCGTGCATTGGTCGACCTCGCAAGCTGGTTGAACTGCTTTGCCTGGTACTGGTTTCGCCTGATGGCACAAATATCAACCGTATCGGCGCTCAGCTATGGCCAGATGCAGACTCTGCAAGTGCCCGGCGCAGCTTGGATACGACGCTATATCGGCTTCGCGCATGGCTGCCTGCCGCGGACTTGCTAATTGTGCGTGACGGCGACCTTTTCGTGGATCGTGAGCGAGTGCGGGTGGATGCCGACGCTCTGAGCGCGCTACATGAGTCGGTCGTGCGCACCGGGCCTTTTTCGAAAGATAGTCTGCGAGCGTTTGCTGATACATTTATCGAGTTATATCGCGGCCAATTTGGAGCCAGCCTTGATAACAGCGCATCCTGGGTCAAAGACGCAGCAGAGCGCATCCAGACCCAAATCAACGCGTTGGTTTTCGGCATAGGCGGCGGGCTTGAGTTACATCAAGATTGGGCATATGCCGGTAAGCTTTATCAAAACGCGCTTCATCATCAACCTGAAAATGAAGCTTTTTTGCGAGGGCGTCTCCGATGCCTCCTCGCGCACGGCGAACATAGCGCAGCAACCAAGGTTTTTCGCGATTTCGAGGCAGCGTTGAAACGTTCACACCAGCGGCTACCTTCTGCTGAGACACGCGCGCTGTTAGGGCTTTGAGAGCTCATCGTTTCGGCGAGTAGGGAAGCTGCAGCGCGTTTGCCCCACAAACCTGCATCAAATGGCCAGCATGCCGCGATTGAGGTAGCTCTTGTAAGAAATTTGTAAGACCAACCCGGTGCATCCCGCGGTTAACTGGCATTTCTAACAACAACTTACTTTGCGCGCTGATATGTTCGGGCTGGTTATACGACTGCGTCGTCGCAAGCGGGGAATTGAATGAATGTCATGCTGGTCGAGGACGACGCCGCTTTTAGGTGCGGTTTTTCTAAGCTAATCCGTGCCGAGCCTGATTTTAATCTGATGGGCGCCTCAACTTCGCTCGCCGAGGCGCGACGGTGTATGTCTGCCCAGCTACCGGACGTACTTCTGGTCGATCTCGGCCTTCCGGATGGTGATGGCATAGACCTTATTCGCGAAGTTTATGAGCGCTCGCGTTATGTCAATACGATGGTCGTGAGCGTGTTCGGGGACGAGCACCATGTATTTCGTTCGCTTGAGGCGGGCGCTACGGGGTATTTGCTAAAAGACGCTGCGCCGGATGAAATTATCACGTCAATTCGTAATTTGGTTGCCGGGGGTTCGCCTATAAGCCCATCTATCGCGCGCAAATTGCTCACGCGTTTGATGAGCCCGGCAGGTACGCCGGGCAACGCCTTGACTGCTCCCGCAAAAGCAGCTGCGCCGCTTGATCGCGGGCCGTTTTCAGAACGCGAATATGAGATCTTGTGCATTATCGCCCGTGGTTTTCGCTCTGAAGAGATTGCTCGAATGTTGTCGATCTCGACCCACACCGTCATTTCCCACGTTAAAAATATTTATCAAAAGCTCGCCGTCCATTCGCGCGCGGAAGCGGTATTCGAAGCCCGGCAAATGGGCTTGCTCGACTAATGAACATGACGCGGGCGAACAAGCTAGGGTGAAAGTCTTGAATTTAGCCGGCGCTCTTTTGATGTCCGCAGGATTCGGGCTCACGTCGATTGTTTCGCCGGCCGCACCATTAACCTCGCAAGTTGAAGACAGTAATGTGGTGCAAATAACGGAGGCCTCGTTCATTTTCGACGCGGCCGATCAGCCTCCGCCAGACACAGCCCCATGGGAGTCGCAGGCGCTGCCGGATAATTGGAATCTATCCCGGCCGGGCAGCGGTGGGATTGGTTGGTACCGGGCTACTTTCACTTTAAAAGATGCAGATGGCTCGCAGGCTGTCTATATTAACCGCGCGTCAATGAATTCAGCGGTATTCATTAACGGGATATTAATCGGTGACGGTGGCAGCCTCGAGGAGCCGGTGGCTCGCAACTGGAACCGGCCAAGCCTCTATGTGGTGCCGCGGCCATTGATCAAGTCGGGTGGCAATATCCTCCATGTCCGATTGCGCGCATACCCGCGCACACAAGGGGGATTGTCAGTTATTCAGGTTGGGTCCGAAAAAATCTTGCGATCGAGGTATTCCACCGCTTTCTTTTTTGCGATCAGCCTTAATCAGACTATCAGTCTGTTCACGTTCGCACTGGGAATCGTGTTCTTCCTCCTGTGGACAAGACGGCGCGTCGACACGGTGTATCTGTATTTCGGCGCGGGCATGATGCTTTGGGCGATACATGGACTGAAGTTGTTTGTACATACGATTCCAATCCCAGCGTATTACTGGGATCTTTTTACGTCCCTGATCATCCCGCTATTCACTGCCGTACTGGTGCCGTTTGTGTTTCGATTCACCGGATCCCGCCATATTTTGCTTGAGCGTGCGGGTTTTGTCGCAGCTGGCTCACTCGTTGTGAGTCACATTGCTTTTGGACCGAATTTTCTTTATCCGCTTGCGACGACTGGTTACGGAGTGTCTACACTGGTCAGTGCCCCACTACTTTATCTGCTGGCACGTGACACTGTTCGTAAGCCAAACGGCTACCGCGTGTTGGTAGCGGTAGCCGGCGCGGTCTGCGTAGGGCTTGCGATACATGATTTGCTTTGGCAAAGGGGCATGCTTGACTTCGAGGCGCGGCCTTTGCTGCAGTTCGGTGGGCCACTGCTGTTTCTGGGAATGGGCGGCGAGCTGCTGAGTCGATTCGCGCATGCCCTAACCGTGGCAGAGACCGCGAATGTGCAGCTCGAGTCGCGCGTGGCTCAGGTATCTGACAATTTAGCCGCCAACTATGCGGAGCTATCTCGACTCACCCGCGAGCGGGCCATGGTCGAGGAGAGGCAACGAATCATGCGTGACATGCACGATGGGATCGGCGGACAACTTATAACCGCTATCTCACACGTGCGCACGGGGCACCTAACCCAGCATGATCTAGAGAATGTCTTGGTGGAAATACTTGACGATCTGCGCCTAGTGATTGATTCGATGCAGAAAATAGAGAACGATTTGGCTTCCGCGCTGGGCAATTTTCGCTATCGCCTTGAACCGCGGCTACAACGTATCGGTGTGGCACTCGATTGGCAGCTTGATGGTAGTGCCGACCAATTACTGCTTCCGCCTTCAGGAATTCTCCATGTAATGCGCATCATGCAGGAAGCTTTCACCAACATTCTGAAACACAGCGGAGCGAGCCGAGTCCGCGTTGCCAGTTACCCGGCTCAAGTGGGAGGAGAAGCTTTTGTGAGCCTTCGCATTCAAGACAATGGCGTTCCCTCTGAGGCAGAAAATCAGCACGTTGGAACTGGATATGGGCTCATAAATATCGAAGCGCGAGCGCGAGCAATCGGTGGCTTCGCAAATTTCTCCCGAAGCCTAGAGGGTGGTTGTCTGCTGCTCGACATTCCACTCAGTCGGCCTACTCAGCTTTGACATCGAGCACAAACCCCAAATTCTTGGGATGTTGCCGAGACGATCAAACGCGCATCCTACATCCATGCGAACCAACCCAAATTTCTCCCACTGCGTTTCCTTGCCACCCGCCAATGTCGGTGCAGCTAGAACTCGTTTTCGCCGCCAGATAGCGGCGAGCACAATGGTTTATCGTTGCCTCTGCCTTTGCCTTTGCCTTTCGTTTAGCTCGTTTGTTGGCACCTTGAACGCAACTGAGCTGGCGTTGGATTTGGATCATGCGCATACCTTGGCGGCACGAGCGAGCGGGTTCGGGTTCACCATCAAGGAGGTGTCATATCCGGCCCGATGCTTGGGTGAGAACCAATCGCGCGGCAATCTGATTGTTTTGGGCCTCGAATCTGATCGCGGCGTTGCTTGGGCAGACATCGTGTGCGGGCATAGCCTGTTTGAAAATCGTGCCCTGCAAAACGGCTGGACCCTCGTCCGATTCGATGTGAAGCAAGCTTGTCTTCTTCGCCAAGGGGATGCATGGAAACCTCTCGCCGATGAAAACTGCGAAGTGCAAGTAACGCGCCCCGCGATCGGAGGAACCAGCCTTGCCGCCACCGTAAACGCGCGCTTAAAGGGTAGCGGGCCGCTAGCCGCGCAGGAGCGGCGTCTGGAAATAACTTATTTCTACACCATCAAAGGACCTACGGACCGTAGCCCTTGGAGCATGCGCCGCTAGGCACGATTGACTTATATAAACTTTAACGGAGCTCACATGAAAAAACCCACAATGCCTGCACTTAAAAGACTATCGGGGACACCGTTGAGGTGCCTGCCTGCGCTTCTGATCTTGCTCGCGGTTTCGGGATGTGCACATCAGAGCGCGCCATCTGCTATGAAGTCGCAGACCGATGTCGGATATGGCGTGACAACTAATTCCAGCGTACAGGCGGTGCTTCGTGCATTTCAGCGCGGCGATTCAACACTGGCGCAAGAGCTCGCTCAGCGGTTGGTGTTGGCTGATCCCCGCAATGGTCGCTCTCATTTACTTCTTGCGGCGGCATACCAACTCTCGTCTGACCCGGCGACGATTGAACTAGCTGCTTCCGGATACGGCGCGGCGCGGCAAATGGCGGGTGATGACATTTGGGCAAACTATCTTGCGGGCACTGCTGCCATGCAAATGAATAAACCGCAACTTGCACTCGAACACTTCGCTGCTGCGGTCATTGCGCAACCAGACCATGTCTGGGCGACCGAAGGTGTAGCGGCGGCAGCTTATGCATCTGGAGACATTGCCTTGGCAGAGGCGGCAGCCTTGCGTGCGCGCTTCCTAGCACCCTCGTCAATACCGGCGTGGCGCGTTGCCACGCTGTCGCGCGCGGCAGTCGGTGACCGCGTGGGCATGAAACGCCTGCTCTCACTTGCACCAGCCAATGTGCCCGCGAAACTGGCACAGTTCATTGCGGCTCGCGCGGATAATCTCGCCCTTACTGCAGCGGTTGATCAATCAGCGGCTAGCAACGAATCAAAAACCGCGGCCACGGATACCACAAGTAAGATAGCAGCAGTTAGCAATAACAACCAGATGACCGTAGATGTGACCTTGATTCTGGCCGATGATCGAACCAGCACTGCGAATGGCATAAATCTCCTTGATGGCCTTCAATTGCAATTCGGCGGTGACCGTAAAGTGACAGTTTCGCGTTCCAGCACAACCCCCGAAACTTTTCAGAGTGCACTCACGCGTTCAATCCGATTGCCCGATATTACCTACAACCTCAATATTTTTAATCGAGGCGCGCGCTATTACGA
Source organism: Burkholderiales bacterium (assembly GCA_038224475.1). Classification (GTDB taxonomy): domain Bacteria; phylum Pseudomonadota; class Gammaproteobacteria; order Burkholderiales; family Usitatibacteraceae; genus UKL13-2. The sequence goes on along the minus strand of JBBRFJ010000055.1, from coordinate 3,939 downwards.
GGTCATGGCCCGCCCGACGCTCACTGCTTATAACGGCCAGCAGTCCAGCTTCTTCGTGGGCGAGCAACTTTTTGTACAGGTGTCGGGCGTCAATACCGCGCAGCTTGAGAAAATTGACGTGGGCGTCTCGGTGAAGCTTACGCCTTCCGAAATTACCGCTGAAGGAGCGAGATTCAAGATAGAGGCCGACCGCAGTTTTTTCAGCGACCAAGGGGTAGGCAGCTTTAAAGAACAACTTGCTACTTTTAAGCAAAGCGTGTCGGCGACTGCAGAGGTAAAGTTTGGTGAGACGCTATTGCTTTCCGGGCTCTCTGAAAAACTTCGAGACGGCAACTCCTCACGCACGCCGGTGCTCGGCGATATTCCCGGCCCTAACGCGCTTTTCAAACGCACCACATTGGTAGAGCGCAACCGCTCGGTGCTAGTACTGGTAACACCATCACAACCGCTGGGCGTTGCCCGCAGCACGAAACGTGGAGACGCGGCAGAGCGCCTGATCGAATTTTGGGACCGCGTGATCGAACCTAGCCACGGCGGCGCACCGCTGATTAAAAGGCTTGAATCGAGACGCCTGTTTACGCGGCCGGCAGCAGGAGATGTGGCGCTGCGCGACCTGCGCGATCATGAGGTGCTGACTGCATTGATCGTCGCATTCCAAGCGCGTGAAGAGGCATGAAGACTGGTCGCGCGCAGTCAAATGCGTGATGATTTGTAGACATCCAATTCCAACTAAGATTCATCTTCAGCCTCTGCCCCTGAGCCTTTCAACTCGTACAGCCAACAAATCTTGCGCGTTTCAGGAGCCGACAAGCGATCCCCCATCAGTCCGCATCGATACGCGCGAGCGGACAGTCGCTCAAAATGCTGGCAGCCAACACAGCTGCCAAAGGGACTGCCTTCGTTGTCGGCCTGGAACGTCGACAGGGTCTCACGCAAAGCCGATACCGCGTTACGAATTCGGTTAGGGCTTATATTTCGGGTTGCATGTTGCCACGCCAGTTGCGGCTGACTGTCGTAAAGAAACTGCTCACCTGCCTGCGAAAGTCGTAAACGCACCACCCGCCGATCCAGATCATCCTCATATCGCTCTATTAGCCCGCGTCGATCAAGCAGCAGCAGGCTTTGTGAGGCCGTACCTTTCGTAATTCCGACATATTCAGAAAGTGCCTGCGGCGTATTGGAGTATCGATTTGCTTTGGATAGATAGACTAACGCCTCAACATGCACTGGCTGTAGCTGCTCGTCACTGCCGACACGCCGCGCCTCGGCCCTCATCAAATTGCCCAGGCGCTCAATAAGTTCCAGCAGTACTAGCGGGCTTTTATCCATGTGAAGGGGTTTGCATTTGAGGTGAACGGGGATTCATACAGACGCAATAGGTTGGCTGGCAGCAAGGTTAAGGACAAGAAGCAAACGGCAAAGCTAAGGTTGAAGTTGAAGCCAAGGTACATGCTAGGGCGCATCATTTCATTGCCTTGGCAGGTTCGGTACGAAAAATGGTTTTGACTCGCTACTATACATGCTCTATTTTTTGCCATTACATTTTAGTGTTGAGTCGATACCAATTCACTGCTGCCGCCTTTTCAAGACTTTCACCGGTTACTTGACAATCTAAATTGTGAACTTAATCACTTCTCCAGCTTGCTCTCTAACGACGCGCGCAAGCAGATCCGCCAGCGGCTCACCTGTTCGCGTGTTGCACCACACATGCGCTGAGTCCGGCGAAAAATTGCCACCTGGGGTTGCAGCGTCGTAGCGAAAATGAAACCCTCCAGATTTTGCCGCCACCCAAATCTCGCGGTTCGGTGTCTGGCGATTGACGATGACCTTGCTGCCATTTTCAAACGTCAACGTTAGAATGCCGCCGTTTAGCTCCGCGTCAATATCCGTGTTGGCATGATCCATTGCCGACTCAACAAGCGCCAGAATGTCATCAACACGTTTGTGAAAATCGCTCTCCACCATCATCAAAGGAGCGCTCATGTGCGTGATAACATCATTTTCATTTTCTTACCCTTCGATTCTCTATGAAAAAAATCAGACATCCCAGAACTACCTCCGCAATTCTAATCGTTTTGCTCAGCTTCGCCACTGCAACTTTAAGTGCTTGCGGTCAGCGTGGGCCACTGAAGCTGCCAGAGCCCAGCGTTACCGCCAAGCTCGCCAGTCAAAGCAAACCCATGCCGCAAGAAAGCCTTACAAAATGAGCGCAGCGCTTGAAGTCTTTGGTGTTCATCGAGCGCCCGCCGGTGCCTTATTCATGGAAGATGTCGCACTATCGGAAATTGCTGGCAACTTTGGCACACCAACTTTTGTCTACTCTCGCGCAGCACTTACAGCAGCATATCAACAACTCGACAACGCGCTTAAGAAAGCGCGTGACGGCAAACCGCACCTAATTTGCTACGCGGTAAAAGCGAATTCAAATCTCGCCGTTTTGAGTGTGTTTGCCAAGCTTGGGGCTGGCTTTGATATCGTCTCTGGCGGCGAATTGCGACGGGTACTGGCGGCTGGCGGCGCACCGGAAAAGGTGGTTTTTTCGGGCTTGGGCAAGACTCGCGATGAAATTTCATTTGCGCTGTTAACGGGCATTAAGGGGTTTAACGTCGAGTCTGAGTCTGAACTCAGGCGGATTAGCGACGTAGCCTTTACACTAAAAAAAATCGCCCGGGTTAGCTTGAGAGTCAACCCGGATGTTGACGCCAAGACGCACCCGTACATATCAACCGGCCTAAAGAATAATAAAGTCGGTGTGGCATTTGAACGTGCAATCAGCACGTAACAGCTTGCGTCGACACTTCCCAACATTGAAATTGCGGGCGTCGATTGCCATATCGGCTCACAACTTTCAGATGCGTCGCCATTACTAGAGGCGATGGGTCGCCTCGTAAATCTAGCTGATCAGCTAGTAGCAACCGGAATCCCAATCCACCATATCTGCCCCGGCGGCGGGGTTGGCATCACCTATGCTGACGAGCCAAATATTAATATTGAAAATTATGCAGCAGCCCTTGAACAAGCCCTCAGCAGGGGAGGCAAAGTCCGGGATGTAGAGCTGCTGCTTGAACCGGGCCGTCTACTCACCGGGAACGCCGGCGTGCTTCTCGCGAAAGTAGAATATGTCAAACCCACTGACAGCAAGAATTTCCTAGTCGTGGATGCCGCAATGAATGACCTGATCCGGCCATCGCTCTATCAGGCGCATCATGAAATTGTGATGGCCTCCACCAGCAAAGATGCGGTGTCGCGCATTTACGACGTCGTGGGCCCGGTGTGCGAAAGCGCTGATGTACTCGGCCGCGATCGTACGCTGGCTGCGCGCGAGGGCGACCTAGTGGCAATTCTGTCTGCGGGCGCGTATGGCTTTGTGATGTCATCCAACTACAACACGCGTCCGCGCGCTGCAGAGGTCATGGTTGATGGTTCCAGCACCCATCTGGTTCGTGAGCGCGAGACCATCGACGAGCTATTTCGTGGTGAGCATTTGGCAAACATGCGCTAAACCGGACCACGGAAACAAGGGTGCCGGCTACCGCTTTTTTGAGTGAAATCTGGATTCCTCAAATCCAAATTACCTGCAAAAACTTTAAGCCAAATCTAATTGGTATCGGGTCGCTACCATTTTGTTAGCGGTGTAAACAAATAACCACTCTTGACATCATTCAAAAGTGGTGTATCAAAATATTTCTGTATAGAATCCGTAACACCAAGTGCTCGCGATGTCTCATAAACATTTGGTATCTTTCAGATGCGTTTGAAACAACCGCGAGCGGAGTGAGGTTGTTTTGCCATCTGTGTTTTCAGGCATTCGCCATCTCGCTCAGTCGTTCGTCCGAACTGATTCTTTGGTAGTACGGCATAACCGCGCCGTACGCGATATCAAGCAATTCGGTCCAACCATCGAAAGGAGTTGATCATGGCAACAGCCAAGAAACCGGC
>JBBRFJ010000054.1:0-18950 GCA_038224475.1 Burkholderiales bacterium | reverse complement strand
CAATGCTACGACTTTCCTAAAGCCGCGCATCATCGACGTGCAGAATATTTCGCCGGCGCACGCCAAAGTGGTAATGGAGCCCTTCGAACGCGGCTACGGCCATACGCTCGGCAATGCGCTCCGTCGCATCCTGTTGTCCTCAATGCCAGGATACGCGCCGACCGAAGTCAAGATCGCCGGTGTGCTTCACGAATACTCGACCATTGAAGGCGTCCAAGAAGACGTTGTTGACATCCTGCTAAACCTCAAGGGTTTGGTGATGAAGTTGCACAACCGCAACGAAGTCACATTGAAGCTGAAAAAAGCAACTGCAGGTGCGGTAACAGGTGCTGACATCGAGCAAACACATGATGTGGAAATCCTAAACCCGGACCACGTGATTGCCCACCTTACGGCTGGCGGTAAACTCGATATGCAGCTCAAAGTCGAGAAGGGCCGTGGCTATGTTGCGGCTACAGCACGTCGTGCCGACCACGACAATCGCACCATCGGTTCTATTTTGCTCGATGCGTCCTACAGCCCGGTTCGTCGCGTGTCGTATGCGGTTGAAAGCGCGCGCGTTGAGCAGCGCACCGACCTGGATCGTCTGGTCATGGATATCGAAACCAACGGAGCGATTGAGCCGGAAGAAGCGGTTCGTTATGCAGCGCGCGTATTGGTTGAGCAGCTTTCAGTCTTTGCTGATCTGCAAGGCACGCCAATGCAGGCTGAAGAGGCTAAGGCGCCACAGATTGATCCGATCCTGTTGCAACCAGTGGATGATCTTGAGCTCACCGTTCGTTCTGCTAACTGCCTCAAAGCTGAGAATATTTACTACATTGGCGACTTGATCCAGCGCACCGAAAACGAATTGCTCAAAACGCCGAATCTTGGCCGCAAATCGCTGAACGAAATCAAAGAAGTGCTTGCGACCAAGGGCTTGACACTCGGTATGCGTCTTGAGAATTGGCCAGCCGCGGGCGTAACAAAATAATTGCAGCAACGATAGCTAACGTTTCAAATTCATTAACCCATAACGATAACAAGGTTGGCCCGCTCAATTAAATGGGCAGGGCAAAACGACCAAGATTTTAAAAGGAAATTATCATGCGTCATCGTCACGGTCTTCGTAAATTAAATAAAACCAGTTCGCATCGTTTGGCAATGTTGCGCAACATGACTAATTCACTTTTTCAGCACGAGATCATTAAGACTACGTTGCCAAAGGCCAAAGAATTGCGTCGCGTCGCGGAGCCCTTGATCACTCTAGGCAAAGAGCCCACATTGGCGAACAAGCGTCTGGCTTTCAATCGCATGCGTGATCGCGATATGGTGCTCAAGCTGTTTGCGGAACTTGGCCCACGTTACAAAGAGCGCAAAGGCGGCTATTTACGTATCCTGAAATTTGGTTTCCGCAATGGTGACAATGCGCCTATGGCATTGGTAGAATTAGTTGATCGTCCAGAACCATCCGAGGCGCCAGCAACGGAAACAACGGGCGAATAATCAGCGCATTGATGTTGGTGTTTTTTAAAAAAGCCGAGCTAGCTCGGCTTTTTTGTTGTCCAAATTTTGGAATTAAAACTCTAGCACTGGCGGCTGTTTCTGGGCAAATATGCTTTGAGAAAGCCGCTCCTGCTAGGGTTTGAGAATGCGATAAATTAACTGAATCGAACGCTTAAACGTCGACTTAAGCTAAAACTCTGAAAATCCTCGACTTAAACGTCTTTCCAAGACCCTAAGCGAATCGACGCTAAAGGGCACCAATGCTAAAATTTCGAGTTCGTTGTAGGAGTGACTCGCGTGGTGCAATCTTCCCCGGCACTTCCCTAGGTCCACCCTTGGCAAACAGTGCCCATGCTCTTATGGTCCAACCCAGTTTTCATCGAGCCCTATGTCTTTCTCGCCTGCCACCCTAACATCAAAACTGCCAAACGTTGGCACCACCATTTTTACCACCATGTCGATGCTTGCGCAGGAGGTCGGCGCAGTTAATTTGGGCCAAGGCTTCCCAGACTTCGATTGCGACCCGCGCCTGCTCGATATGCTCGATGCTGCTGCCCGCGCAGGTCTAAACCAATATCCGCCAATGGCAGGCGTGTTGGCGTTGCGGCAGGCGGTGGCCGAAAAAGTCAGCAAGTTTTACGATCCAACATACGATCCGGTAAATGAAATAACCATTACCGCGGGTGCAACGCAGGCTATCCAAACCGCCTTGGCCGCAATCGTGCACCCCGGCGATGAGGTGATTATTTTTGAGCCAGTCTACGACAGCTATGACCCGGTGATTCGTATGAATGGCGGCACGCCGATATATGCACGCCTTCCTTTTCCCGATTTTCGGCCAGACTTCACCGGGCTGCGCGCCCTGATCACGACGAGGACGCGCGCCATCATTATCAATACGCCGCATAACCCGACCGCCACGTTGTGGTCGCGCGATGACCTAAACGAACTCGCGCTTATTTTGCGACATACCAATATTGTTCTCATCAGTGACGAAGTGTACGAGCACATGGTGTTTGATGGTGCCCGCCACCAAAGTGTGACCAGCATCCCTGAGCTGGCCGAGCGGGCATTTGTTATTTCCTCATTCGGCAAAACGTATCACGTGACCGGCTGGAAAATAGCTTACTGTCTGGCTCCGCGCGAGCTCATGAGCGAGTTTCGCAAGGCGCATCAATTTATCGTTTTTACGGTGCATACGCCGTCACAACATGCGCTGGCAAACTACATGGCGCTGGGCTCGCACGAAACGCTTCCTGAGTTCTATCAGGCAAAACGTGACTATTTCTTAGCGCAGGTTGCCGAGACGAAGCTGGCTTGGTCGCCGGCGTCCGCAACCTATTTTGCGTTGGCAAGTTATGCACACATTGACGGGTACAACCAGCTCTCGGAAACGGTGTTTGCAACGAAACTTGCGTGTGCACACGGCGTGGCCTGCATTCCACTATCCGCGTTCTATAGCAACGGCGAAGACAACCGCGTGATTCGTTTTTGCTTTGCGAAAAAGGAGCAAACCTTGGCATTAGCGGCGGAACGATTAAAAACGCTGTGAATTAAATCTCACAAAATTCGCGGATCAACACTGATTCAAAGCTCGGTAGTTCGCTCGTCCTCGTCAGCATGACCGTCAGCTAACCAAAATAACCCGGTAGTCGTTCACATTCGTTCGGGTCGGTCCCGTCGTTACCAGATCTTGCAATGGTGCAAAAAATCCATAAGCGTCGTTCATTGCCAGTTGATCATTTGCGTTCAATTGATGTGCGGCCGCCCGGTCAAGCGATTCCGAATTGAAATACGCCCCCGCGTTTTCTTCACTGCCATCAATCCCATCCGTATCACATGCCATGGCTGAAACACCCTCAACACCTTTGAGCTCAATGGCCAGCGACAGCAGAAACTCGCTGCAGCGACCACCACGCCCCTTGTTGTTATTACGTAACGTGACTGTGCACTCGCCTCCTGAAATCAATGCTACTGGTGGCCTAAGCGGATGGCTGTGGGCGCGTATTTGCTTAACGAGGGCCGCGTATACCTTGGCGACTTCGCGTGCTTCGCCAGTGACGCTATCGCCAAGAATCATGGGCGTAATCCCTCGCTGCTGAAAAAATGCACTCGCCATGGCCAAGCTCGCCTGCCCGCTGGCAATCACATGATTTTCAACATTCAAAAAAATACGATCCGCAAATTTATAGGTCTCACCCACTTCGCCGCGCGCGCCTTTTGAAAGATGCCGCGCAATGGAAATAGGCGGCGTAATGCGGTACCGGTTGAGAATCTCCAACGCCTCATCGTAGGTTGACGGATCTGGTGCAGTTGGGCCCGAAGCAATATCGCTCGCCAAATCTCCAGTCACATCAGAAACAATCAGTGCCACTACTCTTGCGCCGCGCGCACCTGCCGCTGCCGCAAGACGCCCTCCTTGAATCGCGGACAAGTGTTTGCGGACCACATTCATTTCCTGAATCGGTGCGCCCGAAGCCAACAGGTCTCGCGTTACTGCTTTCAAATCGCTCATCGAAACATCGGGCACCGGTAGTGATAACAGACTGGAACCGCCACCTGAAATAAGGGCCAATACCAAATCGTCAGGCCCAGCGGTCTCGGCTAACGCCAAAATTTCTCTAGCTGCGGTCTCGCCGGACGCATCCGGAACCGGATGTCCTGCCTCGACCACGCGAATCCGTTTTAGGGCATCTTCGCCCGCATAGCCATGCGCGTAGCGTGTAATCACCACGCCTTCGAGAAGTGCATCGGGTGGCCAATTGTCTTCCACCGCCTTAGCCATGGCCGCGGCGGCTTTGCCTGCACCCACCACAATGGTCCGTCCCTTGGGCGGCGCAGGCAGGCGCTTCGGCACGATCAGCAATGGGTCAGCCGCTGTGAGCGCAGCGCGAAAGCTGTCCAGTAAAAGTTCACGAGTATTCATAAGCAGGATGGTGGGTGATTGGAATGGTGTCGTTGTTTGCTCGATGTGGACAGCTCACGGTGGCAGCTAAATGTAAGCGCAAAACATCGGCACCGCAAGGTTCGCAAAGACTCGCCCAAAATTTATTTCTGAGTCGGTCTGCCACTCGCAAACCCACGCGCCAGAACTAGCATACGACCCTTCGATTCGTAACAACCCCCTATCGAGACGCGTTTGCAGCACGCTTAGCTGATACTCCCAGTGAAGTGGCCAGATACTGCCCGGTGAAGCTACCTGCAACCTCGGCCACTTCCTCCGGTGTTCCCTGCGCAATAATTCGTCCACCGCCATCACCGCCTTCAGGCCCTAGATCGATCACCCAGTCAGCTGTTTTAATCACGTCAAGATTATGTTCAATTACGACCACCGTATTGCCCTGATCGCGCAAACGGTGGATCACTTTCAACAGCAAATCAATATCGTGAAAATGCAAACCCGTGGTCGGCTCATCCAGAATAAATAGCGTGCGACCCGTATCGCGTTTTGATAGCTCTAAAGACAATTTTACGCGTTGTGCTTCGCCACCGGAAAGCGTGGTCGCACTCTGGCCCAGGCGAATATAACCCAAGCCTACATCCAGCAGTGTCGCTAATTTTCTAGCGACCACGGGCACCGGCTTAAAAAATTCGTGGGCCGTCTCAACGGTCATCTCCAACACCTCAGTGATATTTTTCCCTTTGTAATGCACGTCCAGTGTTTCACGGTTATAACGTTTGCCGTGACACACATCGCAGGGCACATACACATCCGGAAGAAAGTGCATTTCCACCTTGATCACGCCATCGCCTTGGCACGCCTCGCAGCGACCGCCCTTGACGTTAAACGAGAAACGTCCCGGCCCGTAACCGCGTGCGCGCGATTCAGGAACGGAGGCAAACAAATCGCGAATCGGTGTAAACAGCCCGGTATAGGTCGCGGGGTTCGAACGCGGGGTGCGGCCAATCGGCGCCTGATCGACGTTAATCACTTTATCAAAATGATCCAATCCTTCAATCGTTTCAAACGGCGCAGGCTCATCGCTTGACGCATAGATGTGATGTGAAACGACTTTGTATAGCGTGTCGTTAATCAGCGTTGATTTGCCTGAACCGGAAACACCCGTGATGCACATCAGCGCACCAACCGGCAAATCCAGCTCGACATTTTTAAGGTTGTTGCCGGTCGCGCCCTTAATAACCAAGCGCTTTTTACCATCAAACTTAAAGCGCCGTTTTGGCACCGCAATTTGCTTTTTGCCGGACAAATATTGCCCCGTCAGCGATTGCGATGAGCGCCGGATTTGGTCGGGCGTGCCTTCCGCCACCACCTGCCCGCCGTGTACGCCCGCGCCGGGCCCCATGTCCACCACATAATCAGCGGCATTAATCGCATCTTCATCATGCTCAACCACAATCACGGAATTGCCAAGATCGCGCAGCCGCTTCAGGGTTTCCAGCAGACGATCATTGTCGCGCTGATGCAGCCCGATTGAGGGTTCATCCAGCACATACATCACGCCGGTCAGCCCCGAGCCGATTTGCGACGCTAGGCGAATGCGCTGCGCCTCACCACCCGAAAGCGTATCGGCCGAACGCACCAGCGATAAATAATCAAGGCCAACGTTATTCAAAAACTGTAGCCGCGCAGAAATTTCTTTTAAAATGCGATCCGCAATTGCCATTTTTTGCGGTGACAGTTTCACCGTTTCAAACCAGTTGTGCGCGACGCGCAACGGCATTGCGGAAATTTCATGCAGCGTCTTATCGCCCACTTTCACGTTGCGTGCTTCACGTCGCAGGCGAGTGCCCTCGCAATCAGGACAGGTTTTATTCGAAATATATTTCGCCAGTTCTTCCCGCACCGCCATCGAATCGGTCTCGCGATAACGTCGCTCAAAGCTCGGCACAATCCCTTCAAATGTTTCCTCTTTCACCACCGCGCGGCCACGTTCGCCCGGATATTTGAACGGAATTTTTTGTTTGCCGCTGCCGTACAAAATGATGTTTTGTGCCTCCGTTGATAGCTTATCAAACGGCATATCGATATCAAATTTATAGTGCGCCGCCAGTCCGAGCAGAATCTGGAAATAAAACTGGTTGCGTCGATCCCAGCCTTTGATCGCGCCACCTGCAAGTGATAAGCCGGGATAAGAAACAATTCGCTTGGGATCAAAAAAAGTAATATTGCCAAGCCCGTCACAGGTCGGGCAAGCACCCATCGGGTTGTTGAACGAAAACAGTCGCGGCTCCATTTCGGACAGCGAGAAATCGCATAGCGGACAAGAAAATTTTGATGAGAATAAATGCTCCTTCTCAGTATCCATGTTGATGGCGATTGCTTTACCCTCGCCGAGCCGCAAGCAAGTCTCAAACGATTCCGCAATCCGTTGCTTCATCTCCACCGCGGTTTTCAAACGGTCAACCACCACCTCGATGCTGTGATTTTTCTTCTTGTCCAGCTTCGGAAATGCATCGATCTCGATGACCTTTCCATTCACGCGTAGACGCACAAAGCCTTGCGAACGGAATTCTTCAATCATCTCCACATGCTCGCCCTTGCGGTTAATGACCACGGGCGCCAGCAACATCAGCTTGGTTTCTGGCGGATATGCCAACACCGTGTCCACCATTTGCGATACCGTCTGTGCTTCAAGCGGCAACAGATGCTCCGGGCAATAAGGCGTGCCTGCGCGGGCAAACAGCAAGCGCAAATAATCATGAATTTCTGTCACCGTGCCCACCGTGGAGCGCGGATTATGCGACGTCGCTTTTTGCTCGATAGAGATGGCCGGTGAAAGGCCCTCAATCAGATCTACATCCGGTTTTTCCATCAGCTGCAAAAACTGACGCGCGTAAGTCGATAGCGACTCGACATAGCGACGTTGACCCTCAGCATAAAGCGTGTCAAACGCAAGCGAAGATTTACCTGAGCCGGATAATCCGGTAATCACGACCAACGAGTGGCGAGGCAAATCGAGGCTGATGTTTTTGAGATTGTGGGTGCGGGCACCGCGAATTTTAATGAAGTCCATGCGCTATCTATCTGAAAATACGTGGGTTCAGCATCAGGATGGATGCGAGACCGCAATCGATTAAATGCGTGATCTGATTTAACCGGCTTTTGTCGGTTGCAACAAACTTGGGCAACCTGTGATAATACTCTGTTCCCGTTTTAATCTGAACCTGTTTTGAGGATGGCAGTTATGAACTGCAGTCAAAAACAGGGACGCATAACAGCCTCATTAATTTCAAATTCGAAATTTCAAAATTGCAGGAGTAATCATGGCATCAGTCAACAAAGTAATCCTCGTCGGCAATCTCGGCCGCGACCCCGAAACCCGCTACATGCCTGATGGTGCGGCGATCACCAACTTCTCGATTGCTACCACTGAACAGTGGAAAGATAAAGCTGGCGACAAGCAGGAAAAAACCGAATGGCATCGTATTTCCACCTTTCAGCGCCTTGCTGAAATCGCCGGCGAATACCTTAAAAAAGGCTCGCAGGTCTATATCGAAGGGCGCCTTCAAACCCGTAAGTGGACCGATAAAGATGGCGTCGAAAAATTCACCACCGAGATCATTGCCGACAAAATGCAAATGCTCGGCTCACGCCAAGGGATGGGCGGTGATGGTGGCGACAGTGGTGGCGGAAGCCGCGGCAATAGTGGTGGCGGTGACTATTCGCGTCCTGCTTCTGGCGGCGCATCAAGTGGTGCAAAGCCCGCGGCAGCCAAAGGCGGCGCGGCAAAGTTTGATGATTTTGAGGACGATATTCCGTTTTAGACTGCGCACTTAATACTATTGTTGCCAGCAAGAAGGGGGAGATATGAAAAAAATATGTATGCTGATAGTTGGTACGCTACTCCTCTCATCGGGATGCGGTAAATCTAAGTTTCAGTTAGAGAAGGAGGCCGAAAGCGCAGAAAAGACGAGGCTTGAAGTGCGAAAGAAAATAGATGATGAGGAGCAACAATTTCAAGAAAAGCTGAAAGCTATCGCAGCATCAAAGCAGAACATGCCCGCGAAAACGGTATCTTCAGGGCAAATTGAAAACCCTGCCCTGAATCCATTAAATACTGAATTAATTAAAAAGCTTCAAGAAAAGTTGATACTTAGAATGAAAGACCCATCGTCTGCGCAGTTTCGTAACGTAAAGCTCAACTTTCACGGAGACGCTCTATGCGGAGAGGTGAACGCAAGGAACGGATTTGGAGGTTACAACGGGTTCAAGCACTTTGTTGTTACACAAGATGGAGCATATGTCGAATCAGATAAAAAAGATGATTTGGAAGGACTACTTTATCAAGGCACAGCATCACAGCAGGGATGCACAGAATAAATCAATGAGTGCGATCCTAAGTTCACCTCTTAGCTTTTGACGCAGTAAAAATAGTTCTCGACGTGTTGAAAATCCCTTAAGGCAATTGTGATCCTGAATCGAATTACCACCTGCCTATTAAATTGACTCAGTCATAAAATTTTGTCGGATGTAGCGCTAGCAGACCAAAAATGCGAAGAATGGTGCGGTCCCTTATCCGTACCATAGGACAGCGTATGGGACCAAGTTCTATGCGAATCCCTCTCGTCTGCACTAAATTAGCTGCAATTTTCAATCGGTGCCGTCCTTGCACTATTGTTACGTTTGGCCATAACGATTTCGCCAATACTAATGAGCCGCTAGCTGCCCCCCGGTAACAGCGCCGGATGTTAATCGGCTTCAGTAATTGGTGCCGACAGTTTCGTAGAAACGCGATTCGCAGTAAATTTTAATTTGACAACTGCAGAGGGTACCGCAAATGAAATACGCTTCTACCTGGCAATTCTTCGCCCTCGCATCTGCTCTGTTTGCCGCGTTCACGGCAATCTTTGGCAAGCTCGGCGTCGCCGAAATTAATTCCAACCTCGCTACGTTCATCCGCACCGTCGTCATCCTGATCGTGACCGCGCTCATCGTCTCGCTGCGAGACGAATGGCGGGCGCCGACGTCCATCAGCACTCGCACCATCATCTTCTTGGTTCTGTCCGGCGTTGCCACCGGCTTGTCGTGGCTTTGCTACTACCGTGCTCTGCAGCTGGGCCCCGTGTCGTTGGTCGCGCCCGTGGATAAGCTGAGCGTTGCGCTGGTCGTCGTGTTGGCGTTTTTTGTTTTGGGCGAAACACCCAGCGCGCAGACGATGATGGGCGCAGGATTGATTGTTGCAGGGTCGTTGGTCATGCTTTTAAAGTAAGAGCAGAAACTTCCGTTTGCAATGCCGTCATGCTTGTGACGGAACGTACTTCAACCGTTAGGCAACAACCCTTTTGCTTTTGCCTCTTCTACCGCCTTCGCTAATTCTGCGCCGCTCTTATAATGCGGAACCCGTGCGAACGTGGTGCGTTTGGTACGCTGCCAGAAGCTGTTGTTGCCTTCGACTTCCTCTTTCCAGTATTTGTTGGCCAGTGTGAGATTATTTTTTTCGTCGATCAGGAACGCATCTTTCGAACCTTGCCCGCCAAATATATATAGCTTGCCATCGATCATTTTCCAAGTGTTGCCGTCGCCGCCCCACGGAATGCCATAGACGATGCCGTTGGCGCAGTAGCCGCCGAATTCAGGTAGATATTTAGTCGGTTCTTTGTCGAATAACGCTTTGTTATCTGCGCTGGAAAAATAAAACACCACATCTTTGTAATTGGTTTTAAATTGTGGCGAACCCACGGTGTCCTTATTCGCAACGAAGTAGCTGACCACGTCATAGCCTTTTAGCATCAGCGGCGTGCCGGCGTCATCGGGTGTCGCGTTGACGGGTTTGTAGCCTTGGTTGGGATTTTGTGCATTGATGGCGCCACATCCGCCCATGAAAATTGCGCAGGCCGCGATAAAAATCGCCGCGCCCAAAGTTGACGAATTTCTCAGTTGTGAGTGCATGACGTTCCTCTTCAAATCGAGTTAAAAACTTAATTTAGTCTATTCGACGTATAGGTTGCGAATTTGGTTCACGTGCTTCACCGGTCAGTTGAAAAAATTGCCCCAAATGCCAAATTTCTACCCGCTTCGTACAGGCACATTTATAGCCGCACACGTCAGCCCGTTCGAGTGCTGCCGTTGGAAGAGCCGCGCCCCGCTTAGACTTTGAGCCTTACATACTTAATTATGTCCTTAATCCTGAATCCACGACTTTACGGTAACCTTTTCATCGTTTGTTGCCGGTGGCAAGGCGATTCTGGCCTCATCCCACGTTGTCACAACGCCCTGCGTTAGCGCGTCCACGCCGTCGAGATGCTCGCATTGCTCTGCCCGTTTAGTAGGCAACTCATTTCCCTTGCACAAAAGCGCTAACGGCGTCTTTTGAGCAACAGCTTGGGTGGGGTGCATAAAGCGCAGCAGGCCTTTTTTGTTCTCCAGTCGAATGAATTTCTCCACAAACTCTTCGCTCATCTTTCCATCCGTTAATGCGAGGAAATAGTCTCCTGTGCGTTTTGTATTTAGCGCTTTGGTCTCTTTACTATAGCTGCCATGGAAGCCTAAAAAAGTAGTTTCACCTTTTTTACCGTTCGCGGAGGATACGGCGAACTGTCGCGTAATGCCGCCGAGAAACATATTCGCGCATGCTGATGCGCACCGGCCATAAACCACCGTGTTGAGTTTTCGTTTGCGAATGTTGTTGCCAATCAACCGTCCCGCGCGCGAATCGCCGCCGCCGGAATGATGAAAAACAATTGTGATGATGGTGCCGTCAGGGCCACCGCCGAAACGTGTCATTGCCTCAATCCAGGCGTCCCAATCAGTAGCCACCACGGTTCCGCCCAGATAAAGGATAGGCGGCACTGCGTGAAAGGTCATGGCGTGGATAGCGTTCGGAGCGATCAAAATAATCGCAAAAAAAACCCAGGTCGCGCGCCTCAACAAGCACACTTACGCGCCGACTTTCAACATAATTTTGCCGATGTGCGCGCTCGATTCCATCAGTTTATGGGCGTCGATAATCTGATCGAGCTCAAACACCTGGTGGATAACCGGCTGCACTTTCTTAGCGTCCAACAGCGGCCAAACTTTTTCTTTTAGTGCCGCCGCAATCGCCGCTTTTTGCACGTCAGAACGTGCCCGCAACGTCGAGCCGGTGATCGTCTGCCGCTTCATCATCACTGGCCTGAAATCGACGCTGGCGATGCCGCCTTCCAAAAACGCGATGAAACAATAGCGACCCTCCAGCGCGAGTGAGCGGAGGTTCTTTTCGATATAGCTGCCGCCCACCATATCCAAAATCACATCCACGCCTTTCTTTTGAGTGGTCGCGGCAATTTCAGCCATCCAGTCGTCCGTTTTGTAATTGAAGACATGATCAGCACCGATAGATTTACAGAAGGCTGATTTTTGAGCGTTGCCGACGGTCGTAAAGACTTCCGCGCCAAACGCTTTGGCGAGCTGAATAGCGGTGAGTCCGATACCGCTCGATCCGCCGTGCACCAAAAATTTTTCGCCTGATTTTAATTTGCAGGTTTCAAATACATTCACCCACACCGTGAAAAAATTCTCTGGCACAGCCGCCGCCTGCTGCATAGAAAATCCCACAGGAATCGGCAAACAGTGCGCAGCCGGAGCAGCGCAATATTCGGCATAACCACCGCCCGGCGTTAGCGCGCATACGGCGTCCCCGGTTTTCCACTGCGTCACGTTGGCGCCGACAGCCACAATTTCGCCCGACACTTCCAGTCCCATGATTGGCGAGGCGGAAAGCGGCGGCGCATAGCTGCCAGCCCGTTGCAGCAAATCCGGGCGATTCACGCCCGCATAGGCGACACGAATCAGCACGTCGCTTGCGCCCAAGCTGGGTAGCGGACAATGCGCGATATGCATGACGTCAGCAGCACCGGCGCCGGTCACGGAGACGTGCCGCATCGTGCTTGGAAGGTTTGAAATAGCAGACATTGAATTCCTTTATATAGGGCTCTGTACGACTATGTTTAGTGCTTTATGTGAACTTGCGCAACACTCAGCTATGCTGTGATGCATCCGGTCTAGATTTCAAAATTATAGGCTCCACACAACATCATTTTCACTTCCTCTTTTGATTGCCTGCCATGCCTAAAACTTCTGAGTCCACCGATGTCAAAACCATTCGCCCGATCATCGGTAACGGCAAGATAAAACTTGCCGATATTGACACCAAATCAACCTGCGGTTTCGATGGCGATAAAGCAGCGGCCCTGGCGATGCTTGATGAAATTACCCAGCGACTGGATACCTTGCAAACGTTGCTTTACGCCGAGCGAAAACAAAAAGTCATCATCGTGCTCCAAGCGATGGATACGGGCGGTAAAGATGGTGTGATTCGCAAAGTGTTTTCACGGACCAACCCGCAAGGTGTGCGCATTGCCTGTTTCAAAGCGCCGACGCCGGTAGAGCTGGCACACGACTATTTGTGGCGGGTGCATAGCCAGACGCCGGAGAAAGGCGAGATTGCAGTGTTCAACCGCAGTCATTACGAAGATGTGCTGATTACGCGCGTCCGCAATTTGATTGACGACGCAACAGCCAAGCGCCGGTTCCGCCAGATTAATGATTTCGAGGCAATGCTGACCGAAGAGGGCGTCACGGTAATTAAATTCTTTTTGCACATATCAAAAGATGAGCAAAAACAGCGGCTACAAGCACGGCTGGATGACCCTACAAAAATGTGGAAATTTAACCTTGGCGATTTGACGGAACGCGAGAAATGGGACGACTATCAACGCGTTTACGAAGACGCGATTAATGCCACGTCATCGCCTCACGCGCCTTGGTATGTGGTGCCTGCGGATCGCAACTGGGTTCGCGATTTGTACGTTGCGTCGGTGCTGGTAAAGGCCCTCGAAGATCTGAAAATGTCGTATCCGAAGCCTGCGGACGGGCTGGATAAAGTAAAGATCGATTAGTCTTTCCGGCGCTGAAGTTAGCCGCAATGCGCCGATTTGCTTGATTTGCCTCTGGGTCCGTCCCAAGCCCGCCAAAGCCCATCTAAGCCCTTGTGTTAAAATAATAAAATACGAAATCAGCAATAAAAATTGACGGTGTTCACTGTCAATTCCAAGGAAAAGTCTCATGCCAATTTATGCATACAAATGTTCCGCTTGCGGACATACCAAAGACGCGCTTCAAAAAATGTCCGATGCGCCGCTCACCGTCTGCCCTGCCTGCGGTCAGGCCACGTTTTCAAAACAAGTCACGGCTGCCGGTTTCCAACTCAAGGGTGGTGGCTGGTATGTGACCGATTTTAAAGGGGGTAATCAGCCCGCATCTACCGCAAAAACAGATGCCGACGCGAAGCCCGCGATCACACCGGCGGCCGCCGACGCTGTCTCGGCAAAGCCCGAAACCAAGAGTGACTCTGCAAGCCCTTCTCCAGCCGTTTCTGCCCCGACCGCCGCGCCGGTGGCGGCTGCACCCGCTGTCGCCACCAAGCCCAGCCCCGCGGCGACCACATAATACAAATTCGAAAAAAGCTTTATGCGCAAATATCTTCTCGCCGGTGTACTTGTGTGGATCCCGTTGGTCATCACCGGCTGGGTGCTCAAGTTTTTGATCGACACCATGGATCAGACCATGTTGCTTGTGCCGGAACGTTTCCGCCCAGAAACGCTGATCGGCTTTCATATCCCCGGCGTGGGCACGATTCTGACGGTATTAATTGTATTTTTGACCGGCGTGCTGGCTGCCAATTTTTTTGGCAAACGCCTGCTCAGCGTGGGCGATACGATTTTGCAACGTATCCCGATCGTGCGCTCCATTTACGGCGGCGTGAAGCAAATCTCTGACACCCTGTTTTCATCCGACGGCAAAGCCTTCCGTAAGGCGGTTCTGGTGCGTTATCCGCAGCACGATACGTGGACGGTGGCATTGCTTACCGGCGAGCCTGAGCATGAAGTGACCGATCATCTGGGCTTTGAAAATTATTCTGTATTCGTGCCGACGACGCCGAACATCACCGCCGGATTTTTTTTGATTGTGCCCAAGAGTGAAGTGATTGAACTTGAAATGAGCGTTGATCAGGCGCTGAAATACATCATCTCGATGGGCGTGGCCGAACCGACCCGCGTGGTTAAATTTATTCCCAATCCACATCACGTTAACGGGGCCGAGTTAAAACAAGCCGGCACCGACCCCAATCGGTAGCCGTCGCGGGCGTCCGTGGCGGCACCTTGATGCTTTGACCTGATTTGTTGGCCTGCGCGTGCAGATCAATTTTCGTCAAAGTCACTCCGCTGAAATTGCTTTGTTGACAAGCATTCAGCCACCCAAATTTTTGAGGATTTCATCATGAGAACCAATTACTGCGGCTTGATCGACTCAAGCTATCTGGGCCAAACCATCACCGTTTTCGGATGGGCACATCGGCGGCGCGACCATGGCGGCGTCATCTTTATCGACTTACGCGACCGTGAAGGCCTGCTGCAAATCGTGATCGACCCCGACACCCCGGAAACATTCGCCACGGCCGATAAATCACGCAATGAATTTGTGCTGAAAGTGACCGGTCTCGTGCGTCCACGCCCGGATGGCACTGTGAATAAGAATTTGAAATCCGGTGAAATCGAAGTGCTCGCCAAAGATATCGAAGTCTTGAATGCCTCGCTGACACCGCCGTTCATGATTGATGATGAAAACATCAACGAAGAAACGCGGCTCAAATATCGCTATCTCGATCTGCGTCGCCCGCAAATGCAGGCGAATTTGCGGTTGCGTCATCGCGTCGCCAGTGCCGCGCGGCGTTATCTGGATGATCTCGGTTTTGTCGACGTTGAAACCCCGTTCCTCTACAAATCCACCCCCGAAGGCGCACGCGAATTTTTGGTGCCATCGCGGATTCACGATGGTCATTTCTACGCCTTGCCGCAATCGCCGCAATTGTTCAAGCAGTTGTTGATGGTGGCCGGTTTTGATCGTTATTACCAGATCGTCAAATGCTTCCGTGACGAAGATTTGCGCGCGGATCGTCAGCCTGAATTTACCCAGATTGATATCGAAACTTCGTTCTTAAACGAGCGTGAAATTCAGGACATCATGGAGGGCTTGATCAAAAAGATGTGGAAAGCCGGGCTGGATATCGACCTGCCTGATTTTCCGCGCATGGTCTATGCCGAAGCGATGGCGCGATTCGGTTCGGATAAGCCCGACCTGCGCGTCACGCTCGAATTGACCGAGCTAACGGATGTGATGAAAACGAGCGACTTCAAAGTTTTCCGCGCCGCGGCAGATATGAAAAACGGCAGAGTTGCCGCCATCTGCGTGCCCGGCGGCAATGAAAAATTCTCGCGTAAAGAAATTGATGACCTCACCGCCTTCGTCGCGATTTATGGTGCGAAGGGCTTGGCTTATATCAAGTGCAACGACGTTTCAAAACTCAGCGAAGAAGGCCTGCAATCGCCGATTATCAAATTCCTGAATGCCGAAACGCTGGGCAAAATTATAGAAAAATGCAATGCAAAAAATGGCGACCTGATTTTCTTTTGCGCCGACAAAGCCAAGGTGGTGAACGACTCATTGGGCGCCTTGCGCAATAAAATCGGCCATGAAAAAGGCTTTGCCGAGAGAGGTTACAAACCGTTGTGGGTGGTCGATTTTCCTGCGTTCGAATTCGACGAAGAAAACAATCGCTACGTCTCCGCACATCATCCCTTCACCGCACCCAAAGATGAGCACCTGCAATACCTCGACAGCGATCCATCGAGAGTCTTGGCGAAGGCCTACGACGTCGCCATGAACGGCTGGGAGATCGGCGGCGGCTCGGTGCGCATCCACTCGCCTGAATTGCAAGCTAAACAGTTCGCCACGCTGGGCATCAGCGAAGAAGACCAACGCGCTAAATTTGGCTTCTTGTTAGATGCACTGCAATACGGCGCGCCCCCCATGGGCGGCGTCGCATTCGGCCTTGATCGCATCGTCACGCTTATGTGCGAAAAGTGGGATTCCATTCGCGACGTGATTGCGTTCCCGAAAACCCAGCGCGGGCAGGATTTGATGATCGATACGCCGTCAATCGTGCCGGATAAGCAGCTGCGTGATTTGCATATCAAGTTGCGGAATGTCGCGGCGGCACCGGTGAAGGCCGAGTAGTTTTACTCGGCATCGCGATCGAAAGCTATGGCGCTAGGTTGGGCAAACGGAATCATCATTTTTCCAACATGGGCTTTAATACAATGGTTTAGGTTCGGCTTGCGGAGGAAAGCGTAACTTAATGCGCAGGCGTTTAATTTTTATAGGTTGGAGGCTTTCATGAACATAGTGATTAGACTTGTTTTGTGTCTATCAGTTTTGATCCCGTCTTTTATTGCGTCGGCCCAGAAAGTCCCTATTTTTGTTTTTGTCAAAATTACAGAGTCGATCATGCCGGTTGAGCGCGGCATTAAATATGAAGATCCACTTGGCGACGCGCTCAAGAATGCAAAACTTGGCGAGGTGACTGGAGGTGGTTCTCTAACGTCGAAGGTCGGAAAGGTAGAGTGGGTCGGCATTGATGTTGATCTTGTCAATTTAGAGCAGGGGATACCGTTTCTTCGAAGACAGCTAGTTGCGCTTGGTGCGCCTAAAGGCAGCACTCTCGAATACCAGTTTGAGGGTAAAAAAATGCAGTTACTTGTACACAGCGAAGCAAAGTAATTCAACCATTGCGCAGCGGGACCTGCGTTTTGTGTCTTGAGTTGCTGCGCTGAGCGACCGTATATGAACGCGTAAAGCGCCTTATCGTTCCATCAACATCGCCCTCAATTTATTCGCTAATATCGACATTAATATAAGCGAGCTTTGTGGTTCAGCTGTGCATCAGAGCTGATTTGATATTGCTTAGCCGTTGCCATGATTCGTACGCTGGAAGTTGGTCCAAAATCCAACGCATTTTGGTCGCACAAAGACAAACTTGATAAGTGGGAGTCCGCGACAAAATGAAACAAGTTTTACAAAGTTGCCGGTGGGGTGCCAGTCAATTTCCTGCGGTGGTAATTCTCGTTTTTCTGTTAAGTTTTATGAACTCACTGAGTGCGTGCACCCCAAGTGACGACTGGCATCCCGCCACAACACAGAGCGCGTTTAGCGATGCTGACGTGGTTGTTCATGTGCGCGTCAAATCGCAAGTTTTTAAAGTGGCGAACGTTGAAGGGCAGGTAGAAGTAATCAAGGTATTCAAAGGCGCTTTTTCCGGCGGGATGGTGCTGACGGCGGATAGTGCGGCATGTGGAATTGGTAAATTTGACGTGGGCGGGGAGTACGTATTTTTCTTTCCGAAAAAAGAGCGTTTTTTTGTTAGCCACCTTGTTCAACCATGGCACGTGCCAACGCAGCAAATACTTCATGAATTGCGAGGGCAACAAAAATAATATCGGTACTTAGGCGAATTGAACAAAGCGAATCGCACGCGGTGGGCTGAGTGGTTAGGTGCTTTCCACGTTCAAACGATTCGAGTTTACGTAGAAACTTGTTGGCAACCCGCATTTGCCACGAACTTACATATGCCTTATACCAGCCAATCTAGAATCGAAATAAAAAAACTAGGATCAACGGACACGCGTCGCATCGCTGCAGCCGCAGCCTTTCAAAGCAGAACAAACCTTCGTTTGATTTTCTTTGCAGTCAGCTACGTCTTTGAACTCAACACGTTCGGGCGCTGACTTGAAAACGCCGGCTACTTTTTTGAGTATCAGGTAATCAATTGCTGAGCCGGTGAGCATGGGTGAGTTTGAACCTGCGATTGATTTTTTTTGAAGCAGCGCGCGCGTATTCGGATCAGTCTCGCCCGCATCCGCTGTTTGCCAATTTGATTTTCGTTCGGCCTGGTAACCAATCGCGCTACAGCCGGTGAGACACATTAAAAAAATCAATCCCGCAATGTAAAAACGCTTGAACATCTTCTTTCTCCATCGTGAATTAAGCGCGCACCATTTCTAGCAACTACTAGAAACAGAGTGAAAATTTGAAAACATAATTTTGTCAAAATTATACGTTTTGAACGAGCTTACACTGAGAGTTTACTACGTGAGGATTTCGCTCGTAAATTTTCAAACAGTCCGGCTATATTTAGACCACGAATTGAGCAGGCTTCAGTCTTCCAGGCGCTGACGGCAGGCCAGCCGCCGATAGTAAGCAAATTGAATAAAAATGTTGCACCGCAGAGAGCCCCCAGATTTACCTACCATGCTCTTGCGCCTCCTTCGCGCACGTTATCGGCAGCTAAAAAGAGTACAAGCTAATGAAAAGCGTTCAAGTCATCCACGGTGCAGATAATGCGGCTTACGACATCTTTGCAGCGAGCGAGGAAGAATTTGGCCTCATCTTTCCACGTGGCGAGGATATTGCGTTCATCGAGGAAGTCATGGCTCGCGGACCGAAGCAGACGCTTGACAAAGCGTTCGTTCAAATCTGGAAACGAAGAGTGCCAAAGCTCAACGCGATGGGAATACACGGCGTCTTGTTTTACGAGTTGGCGCACAAAATGAAGTATTACCCGACACGAAAAGATGAGGAGGCCGTTAATCCAGACGGCAGTCGATTGAGATAACGCTTGTACACATTG
>JBBRFJ010000053.1:0-19792 GCA_038224475.1 Burkholderiales bacterium | reverse complement strand
TGCCTTGAACACGTCGGATGCTGCCGCGAATGCGGTACCGATCATCCTGGTGGTGAACAAGATTGACCGGGTCGAAGACAAGGAAAAATTGCTTTCGTTTCTGAACGACATCACGTCGCGCCTTACTTTCGCTGCGGTGGTACCCACCAGCGTCAAGAACAAGGCAACGCTTGAGGAATTGAAACGCGCGATTAAATCGCGTCTGCCTGTTGCGCCTGCGGTTTTTGCAGTTGATGAGATCACCGATAAATCAGAACGATTTATGGCAGCTGAATTTATTCGCGAGAAAGTTTTTCGGCAAGTGGGCGAGGAGCTGCCCTACAGCATCAGTGTATTGATTGAAAAATTTGAGCAGGAAGGTAATCTCCGGCGCATTTTTGCGACGATTGTGGTCGATAAGTCAAGCCAAAAAGCGATCATCATTGGGACCAAGGGAGAACGTCTGAAGCGGATCGGCACGGATGCGCGAAAAGATATGGAAGTCACATTCGCTGCCAAGGTCTACCTTGAATTATTTGTGCGCGTTAAAAAAGGCTGGGCGGACAACGAAGCTATGCTGCGACAATATGGCTATGAGTAACGCAACTGTTGCAGGCTAATTGCAGGTGGCAAAAACGATAGGCGATACCAGCGCGGGTTTTGTTTTACATAGCTATGCGTACCTCGAAACCAGTTTGATTATTGAGACTTTTACCCGCTCACACGGACGGGTCGCGGTGGTAGCGAAGGGCGCAAAACGCCCGACTAGCGCAATGAAAAGCCGCCTCAACCCTTTTCAAGGATTATTGCTGACGTGGTTCGGTAAAGCGGATTTAAAGACGCTTAAGAGTGTCGAGCACGCAGATATTTATCCGCAGCTACGCGGTGCCGCATTGATGTCGGCGTTTTATATGAATGAGCTGCTCATCAAGCTCGCGCAGCGTGAGGACCCACACGAGGCGCTTTACGATGGATATGAAGAGGCGGTAGTTGCCTTGGCGACCATGCAGTTAAGCTCGGGCTCCAAACCTGATAGCTCGGTGGCCGCAATTGCAGCGGTGCTGCGGAAGTTTGAAATGTCGCTGCTACGCGAGCTTGGCTATGCACTACAGTTGAGTGAAGACGCTGACACCAACGAGCCGATCATGGCCAACGAGCACTATATTTATGTAATGGAACGCGGACCGGTTTGTGTTCGCGGCTCGACGGGTGCGGCTCGCATTGAGCGGATTGAAGAGAGCCAGCGGTCTTCGTCCGTTGATGGATTACAATTAAGCGGCAAAACATTGCTCGATCTTGCCGCAGGCGAGTTTAGCGATCCTCAAACGCAGGCACAGGCCAAACAACTGATGCGCCGCGCGATTAACCAATTACTGGGCGATAAGCCTCTCCACACGCGACAGCTCATTCGCGATCTCAAAGATATTTAAACGTTCATGTCGACCTTGTCCACCGTGCCTTCGCTCACCCGGCTCAGCGTCAACCTTAATAAAATAGCGTTGTTGCGCAATACCCGTGCTCTGGGTATTCCCAGCGTTATCCGAGCCGCAACCATCGCGTTAAAGGCGGGTGCAAACGGCATTACCGTACATCCACGGCCCGATGGTCGCCATGTGCGCGCCGACGATGTGCGGGAACTGGCGAATTTGCTGCGCGAATGGCCCGCCGTGGAATACAACATTGAGGGCAACCCATTTCATAATTTGCTTGAATTTGTGCGCGATGTGCGCCCGCATCAGTGCACGCTGGTGCCCGATGAATCGGGGCAATTTACGTCTGATCACGGCTGGGATTTGCCACGCGATAGCGAACGTCTCAAGCCCATTATTGATGAGTTAAAAGCGCTCGGAGTACGGGTAAGTCTTTTTATGGACGCTGGGGTTGAGGGAATTCGCCAGGCTAAAAATATCGGCGCTGATCGCATCGAACTTTATACCGAGCCCTTTGCGCAAGCGTTTGGCACGATGGACCAAGCGACCGTCCTAAAACGGTTCACAGAAGTGGCTTCAGTTGCGAATGAGTTGGGCCTTGGTGTGAACGCCGGACATGATTTGAATCTCGCTAATCTACCGGCTTTTTTGCGGAATGTGCCGCACGTATTGGAAGTCTCCATTGGCCACGCACTGATCGCTGATGCGCTTGAGCTGGGACTTGCTGAAACCGTGAAGCGTTATCAGGAAGCGATTTTCGAAGGCTGCAAATGATCTATGGCATCGGCACTGACATTGTCAGCATCAAGAGAATTGAAGATGCGCTGTTTCGATTTGGGGATCGTTTTTTGCATCGCATTCTGAATGAAACTGAAGTAGCTGAATATGCTCAATCGGCACAGCCCGCGCGGTTTCTGGCCAAACGCTTTGCGGCGAAAGAAGCATTTTCGAAAGCATTTGGTACCGGTATTGGCGGCGAAATTGAGTGGCATGATGTGGCGGTTGCACATGATGAACGCGGTAAGCCGATCATCAAACCATCGAATGCACTGAACGAGCGACTTGCTAAATGTGACGTCAAAAACTCGCATGTTTCTATTTCGGATGAATCTGAACACGCGATCGCGTTTGTGGTGCTTGAAACTTGAGTGATTTGAATTTGAATATGACATTAAAAATACCGCTGGGCCCGGTGATGGGCGATGTTGCTGGGATTGAATTAACTGCCGAGGATATCGTGCGTCTTCAGCATCCGTTGATGGGGGCGATTATTTTATTCGCGCGAAACTATCAATCGCCGGATCAGCTCAAACAACTTACCGCCAGCATTCACGCGATTCGTGAACCGGCATTACTGATTGCAGTTGATCACGAAGGGGGTCGCGTTCAGCGCTTCCGCGAGGGCTTTACTGCCATTCCGCCGATGCGTGTTCTAGGCCAAAAGTACCAACAAGACATGGCTCAAGGCCTAGCACTGGCGCGGGCTTTGGGGCATATCATGGGAGCGGAATTGTGCTCACATGGGATCGATTTCAGTTTTGCCCCCGTGCTAGATCTCGATTGGGGCGAGAGCGGCGTGATTGGTGATCGCGCATTTGCGCGTGATCCCGATATCGTCTCCAAGTTAGCAGGCGAGTTGATTGCGGGTTTGCACGAAGCTGGTGTAGCGTCGTGTGGCAAACACTATCCGGGCCACGGATTTGTTAAAGCCGATTCCCACCACGAAGTTCCGCTCGATGATCGCGCGATGGATGCTATCGCGCGCGACGACCTAGTGCCTTTCACAACGCTCGCCATGCAGCTCGATTCGGTCATGCCCGCTCATGTGATTTACGAGCAAGTAGATGCGAAGCCTGCGGGTTTTTCCCCAAAATGGTTAAAGGAAATATTACGCACCCAGCTTGGTTTTAAAGGTGTCATTTTCTCCGATGATCTGTCAATGGAAGGTGCGTCGGTGGCCGGTGGTGTTGTTGAACGAGCGGAGGCCGCCTTTAGTGCCGGTTGCGATATGGTCTTGCTCTGCAATGACGGGGCGCGATGTGATGAATTGCTGGCGGGCTTATTCGCGACAGGGTTAGGCCCGACGTCAGAGCTCTCACAACATCTCGCCCGTATGCGGGCTCGCTCGCGGCTCGGTTCGCTCGCTGATGATCAGCATTATCAGGCTGCGTTAAAAACTGTCGCCGCTGCGGGAATTTAAATTGCTGAAATCAGCTGCTTGCTTTTAGATTGAGGTAGCGTGTCTCATGCGATGCCCGCTGAGTACGAACTAAATATGCGCTGCGATATTTTTTGCCGGGTAATCGATAATTTTGGCGACGTCGGCGTGACATGGCGCCTTGCGCGCCAGCTTGGTAACGAGTTCGAGATTACAACCCGCTTATTCGTGGATGACTTGGAAAGCCTCGCGGCGCTGACGCCGGCGCTTGATCCACTGCAAACATCGCAAGTCTTGGAGCGGGTGGAG
The DNA here is from genome assembly GCA_038224475.1 of Burkholderiales bacterium. Taxonomy (GTDB): domain Bacteria; phylum Pseudomonadota; class Gammaproteobacteria; order Burkholderiales; family Usitatibacteraceae; genus UKL13-2. The sequence continues at coordinate 15,916 of JBBRFJ010000053.1, read as the reverse complement.
GTTAGAGCGTGGACGCGCGACGATTCATTCGATACTACCGATATAACGTTGGAGCCGGCGGATTGTATTGTCGAGGCTTTTCAGTGTGCACTGCCGCGGGAGTATATAAAAGCAATGGCGCGTCGCCGCGTCCCACCGGTCTGGTTAAACTTGGATTATCTGAGTGCGGAGACGTGGGTTGTGGAGCACCATCTGTTGCCGTCACCGCATCCACAGTTATCGATAAGCAAGTATTTCTTCTTTCCTGGTTTTGAGCAGGGAACCGGAGGCCTGCTTCGCGAACGTGATCTTTTCCTAAGGCGTGATCGCGCGCAGCGGACAAAATCCCTGCAAAGCGCGAAGGAGCTAAGGGTATTTATTTTCGGCTATAAGAATGCGGCGCTGCCAGAACTGCTAACTGCAATCGAGCAAGAGAGCCTGAAGGCTAACAATAATCACAAAACACTCGTCACCATACCAAAAAGCCAACTGGGTGATGAAGCGAAGCTTTGGCAGGACGCACTTAGCCTTCTGCACCGAGAAAATTTCTCCATCAACATTCAACCGTTTGTCGCGCAATCTGAATTTGATGCGCTGTTATGGTCGCAGGATGTTTGCTTTGTACGCGGTGAAGACTCGTTTGTGCGCGCGCAGTGGGCAGCCAAGCCATTCGTTTGGCAGATATACCCTACCAGCGATGGCGCACATCTTGTAAAGCTCAGCGCCTTTCTAGCTCGTTATTGTATGGGTTTAGACGCCGGAGCCGCTGCTGCTGTTCAAGAACTCTGGCGAGCGTGGAATGTTGAAGATGCTGCGGCAATCGCACCGGCATGGCGCGGATTTATGCTCCACTGGGCCGTGCTTAACCTACACGCGAGGGCGTGGGCTGATCGGCTGGCTGAACAGCCTGATTTGGCGACCAATTTGGTGACTTTTGTAGAAAAAAACGCTAAAATTGAAGGCTTTATGCGTAATCCGTAGATAGCTGACGCCGATAACGCCCGTAGTACTTGAGGATAATTGCATGTCAGACACTACGCTAATTTACTGAATCCGTGCCCAGTCCGCCAGCATTCAGAATTCACTAACTGCTTGAAAGCTTAACTTATGATGAAATTTGCCCAAGAACTCCGCGCCGGAAACGTCGTGATGATCGGCAAGGACCCAATGGTGGTACTGAAAGCCGAATACAACAAAGGCGGTCGCAGCGCTGCGGTCGTCAAGATGAAATTCAAGAACTTATTAACCGCTTCCGGCATGGAAACGGTTTACAAAGCTGACGACAAATTTGAAACCGTGCAGCTCGAGAAAAAAGAAGTGACCTACTCATATTTCTCCGACCCGATGTACGTGTTCATGGATGGTGAATACAATCAATACGAAGTCGAAGCTGAAAGCATGGGCGACGCGATGAACTACCTCCAGGATGCGATGGCCTGCGAAGTCACTTTTTATAATGGCAAAGCCATTTCTATTGAGCTGCCCAATTCTCTCGAGCGGGAAATCGCGACCGACCCTGCAGTTCGTGGGGACACCTCCGGTAAGGTAATGAAGCCGGCCACATTGATCGGCACGGGTTTCGTGGTGTCGGTGCCGTTGTTTTGTGAAAATGGCGACAAAATTGAAGTGGATACACGTACCGGTGAATACCGTCGTCGCGTTTAATCTTTTAGTTTTATTCAACAAAAAAGGTACGGATTTCCGTACCTTTTTTATTTTGCAGTCGCACAGTCTTGCGCCCGCTATAACTAGACAGAAACGTCCGCAGAGATGAAGAAAAAAATTTCACAATCGCCTAAAGCCCCCGCCTACGACGCCGGCTGTCGTCAATGTTTTCGCCTGGCCACTTTTTTGGATGACGTTAAAGCCGAATATCCCCCCTATTTTTGCAAACCTGTTCCTCCGTTCGGTGCTGATTCGCCCAAGTTGCTGGTGGTCGGCCTGGCCCCCGGCATGCATGGTGCAAACGCCACCGGCAGGCCTTTTACAGGCGATCATGCGGGCATTTTGCTTTACGAAACGCTGTATAAATTTGGCTTCGCTTCGAATTCAATTTCTGTCAACATCAATGATGGCCTAGAGCTCATTGATGCGCGAATATCGAACGCAGTGAAGTGCCTTCCCCCGGGCAACAAGCCAACTACGGATGAAATCAAAACATGTAATGGGTTTTTGAAGAACGAATTGGCAGGATTGAATGCTGACACCCGCATTTTGGCTCTGGGAACCATTGCGCATAGCGCGGTACTCACCGCGCTGGACTACAAAGTCAGCTCCGCAAAATTTGTGCATGCCGCAGTTCACAACTTACCGAATGGCCGTGTGCTATTTGACAGCTACCATTGCTCTCGCTACAACACCAATACGCGGCGACTTACAGAGGAAGCTTTTCACGCAGTGTTTGCGAATGTACGGCAGCATATTGACGCGGGAGGGTGAACGGCTTTACGGTTCTGCGGTTTTGGATTGTGTTCGTTGCATAAATCCCAATTGGATGATTAACAACTGGCCGATCTTTTGGGCGCGCTAGATTTTCATTTCGGTAACGAATAAGAGCCTATCAAGAGTTCATCCGTGACGTAATTTTTGCGTGGCTAACGCCAACTCGGTTATAGCTCGCCAGTTTTTTGCTTCAATCAAATCACGTGGCACGACCCACGATCCGCCCACACAGGCCACGTTCTTTAGTGCGAGGTATGAAGGCGCATTTGCTATGCTAATACCACCGGTGGGACAAAATGCGATATCGTTAAATGGTCCGCCGAAGGCGGCCAGCATCGGCGCGCCACCGGCTTGCTCTGCGGGAAAAAACTTTTGAAATGTGTAACCTGCGTCGCGCGCGCGCATCACTTCTGCGGCGCTACTTACCCCGGGTAACCACGGAATGTCACCGCTCTTCGCCGCACGATCAATGTTCTCTGTAAATCCAGGACTGACCATGAAGGTGGCGCCTGCGGACGCTGCTGCTTGCCACTGCGTTGCATCCAATATCGTTCCAGCACCAACGTGTGCGCCCCTGACGTTTGCAGCAATATCGTGAATCGCATCAAGCGCCGCAGCACTTCTAAGCGTGACCTCAAGCACATTGAGGCCACCCGCCACCAGAGCATTTGCGAGTGGTACTGCATCGTCAATTTTTTCAATAACAATCACGGGAATGACCGTCGCTGTTCTCGCCAAGTTTAAAAGTTGTTGCGCGTCCATCACACTGTCTCCGCGGAATATGTTGAAAATGCAGAAAACGTTCCTGCACCTTGTTCTGCTGCGAGCGCTCTGTCTCGCTGCCCCGCGAATAATTCACGGCCCATGCCGTATTGGTCGGTGACGGGTTTGGTCACGTTGCGCAGATTCAATTCAGCTTCAGTAAGATCAACACGCAAGACACCAGCTTCGGCATCAAGGGTGATCATGTCACCGGTCCTGACACGCCCGATCGGTCCGTCTAGCATCACCTCAGGCGATACGTGGATAGCAGCAGGAACTTTGCCTGACGCGCCCGACATTCGCCCATCGGTGACGAGGGCAACTTTAAAGCCCTGATCTTGCAGTGCACCCAATGGAGGCACCAATTTGTGCAGCTCCGGCATGCCGTTTGCGCGCGGGCCTTGGCCGATGACTACCGCAACAAAATCGCGATTTAACTCACCGGCTTTAAATGCGGCGAGCAATTCTTCCTGAGTTTCAAACACGATGGCCGGTGCCACCACGCGGCGATGCTGCGCTTTGACCGCCGATGTCTTTACGATGGCACGGCCTAAATTCCCCGTTACTAAGCGCAAGCCACCCTCAGGCGAAAATGCGGCTGCAGCGGGACGCAATACATCAGGGTGACCGCTCGCGCGTTCAGGTGCCAAATCGGCGTCTCGCCAAACAACATCTGAGCCTGAGAGCTTCGCGTCGCGCGCATGTGCATGCAGCCCATCCGCGCTATGTAGAACTGTGTTTACATTGGCGTGCAGTAATCCGGCGTGCAATAGCTCACGAATCAGGTAAGCAGTGCCGCCGGCCGCGTGGAATACATTTATGTCCGCATCACCATTTGGATAAATGCGCGCCATCAGCGGTACCACCGATGACAACTCCGCAAAATCATTCCAATCAATCGCAATACCTGCCGCAGCGGCGATTGCCACGAGATGAATCGTATGATTCGTTGACCCACCAGACGCCAGCAGCGCCACAATCGCATTGACAATGGCGCGCTCATCCACGACATCTGCCAGACGCGCATTGCTCGCAGACAGCGCCAGCACTTTTCGCGTTGCCTCGGCAGTTAGCGCGTCGCGAAGCGGCGAATCCGGATGTTCGAATGCTGCGCCCGGCACATGTAAGCCCATGACTTCCATCATGAGCTGATTACTATTTGCGGTGCCATAAAAAGTACAGGTACCGATGCCGTGATAAGCGCTCATTTCCGATTGCAAGAGTTCGTCTCGTGTGGCGAGACCCTGCGCGTGACGCTGTCGAACCGACGCTTTTTCTGAGTTTGAAAGTCCGGACGACATGGGCCCCGCAGGCACAAATATCGCGGGCAAATTCCCGAACGCGAGAGCCCCGATCAAAAGCCCGGGCACGATCTTATCGCACACACCCAACAGCAAAACCGCATCGAATGCATCATGCGAAAGTGCAATCGCTGTTGCCTGCGCAATGATGTCGCGCGAGAATAGCGACAGTTCCATCCCCAGCTGGCCTTGCGTTACACCATCGCACATCGCTGGGACACCTCCCGCCACTTGCGCGGTCGCGCCGTTTTCACGCGCAGTCGTTTTGATGAGATCCGGGAAACGCGCGTAGGGCTGATGCGCGGAAAGCATGTCGTTATATGACGTAACGATGCCGATATTTGGTACTTTTGTCTGCGCCAACCAAATCTTGTCGCTCCCAGGTGCTGATGCGGTGACGTGCGCCAAATTGCTGCACGACAAACCTTGGCGGCGCGTTGCGTTTCGATGTGTAGCGGCGCGATCTATATGTGCAAGATAAGCGGCACGGCTGGTCGTGCTTTTGGCCTGAATTCGCTCGGTAACGCGATTTACAACAGGATTTAGGGATGCTGGAAGATTCACGGGTAGCGCCTCGTTTCCATTTATCGAGTAAAAAATTATATAGTAAAATTACACAAAACTTATAGTTGTAGTAATTTAATAACAAAGCGTTTTCGATTCCTGCGTCGTCAGATAAGGGCTATGAGAATGCCATTGTTCTTACCGATAATTGCCGTAACATGTAATTTCACTACGTCTTTAGTTTCGCAATGACTTCATCGATTTTAGGGAACACATTTATTATGCTCACCAAATTGCGCAACCTTCGTTCTGGATTGTCTGCCTCTGAGCAACGGGTCGCAGAACTGGTGTTAAAACAGCCCGAATGGGTGATCGACGCATCGATAGCGATGCTTGCGAAGAAGGCGGCTGTGTCGCAGCCGACAGTGGTGCGGTTCTGTCGGTCTTTGGGACTCAACGGTTACCTTGATTTTCGGCTTAAGCTGGCGCAAACATTGGCAGCAGACTCCGCCCCCGGCGTTCCCTACGTTCACGGTGATGTGAAAGCAACTGACCGTCCCGCTGATATTGTCACCAAAGTATTTGATCGTGCCGCAGGCACTCTTATGCGGGTGGGAAAGGCGCTCGATATACGCGCCATGGATGCGGCGATTAAGGCTCTGACCAAGGCCACTCGCATTGAATTTTATGGACTTGGCAATTCATCGGTCGTCGCGCAAGACGCGCAATACAAGTTTTTCCGACTCGGCATGCCTGCCATTCATTACTCAGATTCGCACATGAATAATTTATCCGCGCCGATGCTCAACAAGGGAGACGTTGTGATTGCGATATCCGCATCAGGCCGCACCAGAGAACTATGTCGGAGTGCTGAACTGGCACGGGAGGCGAGTGCAACTGTTATTGCGATTACGATCCCAAAGTCTCCGCTTTCCGATATAGCGCACATCACTCTTAATGCCGAAGTAGATGAGGATCCGGAAATCTATAGCCCCATGACATCACGCATTGTTCATTTGACGATTGTGGATGCGCTGGCGGTGGGCGTGACTCTGGCGCTCGGTCCAAAATGGGTTTCGAAATTGGAAAAGAGTAAAGATGAATTGCGGCTTTCACGCCTGCCAAGATAGTCACGGGGAGCTCGGGAGGAATCGGGATGGATTTAGGCTGACTGCTGCTGACTGCGACGTTTAATGCGGTCGCTGATCAAAGTGCGCTACCGTCTCACCTTTTTCGATGCCGATAATATGTTCTGAATCGCCGAATGTACGTTGGTTGTAGCGGTGCTTCCACATCACCAGCCCGATAGCAAAAGACATGAACGTGCCAAAGATAATGATGGCTACATTGATGTGCACGTCAATTGAAAGCATAAACGCGTAGATCGACAGCATTACTAAAATGCACAAGTTTTCATTAAAATTTTGTACGGCGATTGAGTTTCCAGCGGACAACAATACGTGGCCGCGATGTTGCAGCAATGCATTCATTGGCACCACAAAAAAACCCGCCATGGCGCCGACCGCGATCATTAAAGCGTAGACCATCGGCATGTAGGTCACTAGTGTCATCGTCATGAGTAAGCCGCCCATTGCGATACCGGCTGGCAACACCCGAAGTGATTTTTTGAGGGGAATGGTGCGCGCGGCTAAAACGGCTCCAAACGCGATTCCGAACGCAAAAATGCCTTGAAGAACCGATGCTTTATCTAGCGCCATGCCCAGATTCTTTTCCGCCCAGCGCAACACGATAAATTGTAGCGTCGCCCCCGCGCCCCACAGCAAGGTGGTGACGCCTAGCGAAATTTGGCCCAGTTTATCGCGCCAGAGCGTTACGAAGCAGTGACCAAAATCAGCGAAAAGCCGGATCGGATTTTGTGCTTGTTTTGGATAACGCGCACCGGTGTCGGGAATATAAAGATTAAAAATTGCGGCGATGGCATAGAACGATACGATGACTGCAATCGCCGCCTCGGCAGGGGTCTCTATACCGGTGTCGATGTAGGGCAGATCAATAGAAAGTAACTTCGCCGCATTTTGCGGCTTGATCAATAGTCCACCAATCACAAATCCAATAATGGCGGAGCAGACGGTCAGGCCTTCCAGCCATGCGTTCGCAACTACCAGCTTCTCTGGTGGCAAAAGTTCGGTGACGATGCCGTATTTTGCAGGTGCATACGCGGCGGCGCCAAATCCCACGACACCATACGCGACCAATACCACGATGTATTCCTCAATGCCCAAGTCTGCGATGGATGAATAAAAAAGCAGCATCAAGCAGCCGACCACTTTGATCGTGTTGGTCACAAACATTACTTTTCCTTTTGGCCACGCATCCGCAAAAGGGCCCACGAATGGAGCCAGCAAGACGTATGAAACCGTAAAGAAAAATTTGAGCAACGGCGTCATCCACGCCGGGCCCTCCAGCTCCACTAACAGTGCGATGGCAGCGATAAGTAGTGCATTGTCGGCAAGGGACGAAAAGAATTGCGCACCGAGAATGGTGTAAAAGCCACGTTTCATTGTAACGAGCCTAGTGGGCGGGCAATGATGATTGGCCGGTCGAATTTTTTCGCATCGAATCGATCTACGATATTGCCTTCGGGAGGTGTTTCTTTCGGGCAGATAAAGCAATACGCTAGCAGTCTTTCTGCAATTGTTAGTGGCCGCTCGGCATCCAGCATTGCACGAAAGGCCAGCATTGGCGAGGGTCTCAGAGCAACGTAATCTTCAGGCTCAGCATTGCCAAGCACGCGAATTTCATCAAGTCGCTGAATATTTTCATTTGCTGATAGTGTCGCAACACTTGAATTGCCGAGTGATTCGAATGACCCCGCCTGCTTGGCTTTTTTAGACTTAAGCATAAATTCTTTTGGCGTACTTTTGCCGAGTTTTTTGAAGTGCAGGCGTGCAGGTGAATCTAGTATGGTCACGCTGACGTGTTCCGATTTTAGTGGGGTCGCGGGCGGTGTTTGTGCCAGCGCATTCGCACCCCACAAGCCCGCAGAAACAAACATGGTTGAACGCTTCACTGCAGCGTCCCACGTACCCTTGCAAGCTCCATCGTGGTTGCATTTTTGCGGTCTTCCGCGCGATCTACAGCGGAAAGTTCATAAGGGCTTCCGTCCGGTTTGTAGATGCCGCAAAGACCGATGAAGCACAAGCCAAGTTGGGTGATTTCTTTGGCGGACATGGGTCTTTGCTTGTCAAGAGTCGCTCGAAACACCAGCATTGGCGGGGGTTTTGGGGCAACGTAGTCTTCAGGGTCGCCGTTGCCGAACACGCGAATTTCCTCAAGCCGCTGTATGTTTTCCGCGGCGGGTCTTTTCGGTGAATTTGCGTCTTGCGGTAATGTCAGTGCGCCGGGTCGAATTTGTATTTTGGATGCGACTTCGATTTCTTTTAGCGCAGTTTTGGAAAGACTTTTAAATTGTTGCTGTGCGGGTGTTTCGGGTAGCTTTGTCGAGGATGGTGCTGCTTTAGGTGCACTAGGCGAATCAACCGGCAGTTCGGGCGGTTGAGCGCACGCCAAAGGCGCGACCGCAATCGCGTTCGCAATAAGGAACGTGGTCACGAGCGCGCTGGCTGTGTTTTTCATTGTGCGCTACGGGCCGCCTTACGCATGGACTTTACAAAACCTCTGCCGCATGATCGGCCAAGCGAGAACGTTCGCCACGCTGCAATGTGATGTGTCCTGAATGGTTCCAGCCTTTAAATCGGTCCACGACGTACGTCAGACCAGATGAGCCCTCTGTCAAATAGGGAGTATCAATCTGCGCAATGTTGCCGAGGCATACAACCTTGGTGCCCGGGCCGGCACGGGTAATAAGGGTTTTCATCTGTTTTGGCGTGAGGTTTTGCGCTTCGTCGATGATCAGAAACTTATTGAGAAAAGTTCGCCCGCGCATGAAGTTAAGCGACTTCACTTTGATTCGCGAACGAATCAAATCACGGGTCGCGGCACGCCCCCAGTCGCCGGCCTCATCATCCGAGCTATTGAGTACATCTAGGTTATCCTCCAATGCGCCCATCCACGGATTCATTTTTTCCTCTTCTGTACCCGGCAGGAAACCGATGTCTTCGCCAACCGGCACCGTGACGCGGGTGATGATGATCTCGGAATAAACTTTGAATTCGAGTGTCTGCATCAAGGCGGCGGCGAGTGTGAGCAACGTTTTGCCGGTTCCTGCCTGCCCCAGCAGCGTGACGAAATCAAGGTCGGGATCCATCAGCACGTTGAGCGCAAAATTTTGCTCGCGATTGCGGGCGACGATGCCCCAGATATTATTTTTCTGGTGCGTGTAATCTTTGAGTGTTTTGAGCACCGCGCTTTTACCATCGAGCGCTGCGACCATGGCGTAGAAAGGCTTATCGTCATCCTGAAACACGAATTCGTTGATGTGCATGCTTGCCACCAACGGCCCCTTGATGCGATACAGGGTGCGGCCGTGCTCCTGCCACGATTCCATATCCTTGCCGTGTTTGTCCCAAAAATCCTTCGGCAATTCACGCACGCCTGTGTATAAAAGATCGGTGTCTTCCAACACTTTATCGTTGAAGTAATCTTCAGCAGACACGCCGATGGCACGCGCCTTGATACGCATATTGATGTCTTTCGACACCAGCACGACGCTGCGCTTCGGGTTGTGATGTTGCAGATCGAGTGCCACAGCTAAAATTTGGTTGTCGGCTTTACCGCTGTCCGGCAACGCTGACGGAAAATCGAGGGTGATCGGCCGTGTTTGCAGCATCAGCCGACCGCTGGCTTGGCGCGTACCAAATTCTTTTAACGGGATTCCAGTTTCGATTTCACCTTCCTGGCTGGAGACAATTTCATCCAAAAAACGGCTGGCTTGGCGCGCATTGCGGGCTACCTCGGTCATGCCTTTCTTGTTGTTATCAAGCTCTTCCAATGTGATCATTGGCAGATAAACGTCGTGCTCCTCAAAACGGAATAATGATGTGGGATCGTGCATCAGAACGTTCGTGTCGAGCACAAACATTTTATGCTGTGCCGATTTTGCCAAAGCGGCGTTATCAGAAGTCGCAACTGCATCTTTTCTGGATTTGGTAGCCAAAGCGTGATCCTCTCGTAAATGCGTGGGACGTCAACAAATGATAATAAATATCGCTTGATTCAGAAGCGAAAAACCCTCTTGCGGCGGTTGCCTCAAGAGGGTTTTTAATAGTGAAGTGGTACTCAATTCGTGTCTACAATCGCGAGTATTCTGGGTCAATCAAACAAGCAACTTTGATTATTGCATGGATTTTACGGCACTCAATACTTCGCTTACATGCCCGTCTACTTTCACGCCGCGCCACTCTTCGAGGACTTCGTTATTCTTGCCCAGAATGAAAGTCGATCGCTCGATGCCGAATACTTTTTTGCCGTACATATTTTTTTCTTTGATCACATTAAAAAGTTTGCATAGCGTTTCGTCTTCGTCGGATAGCAACTCGAACGGAAAGCTCATCTTCGCTTTAAATTTCTCGTGGCTCTTCAGCGAATCCCGCGAGACACCAAACACCATATAGCCCGCTTTTTTAAATTCGTCGTAATGGTCGCGAAAATCCGCCCCCTCCAACGTGCAGCCAGGCGTGTCGTCTTTTGGATAAAAATAAAGAATATAAGGATGGCCGCGGAATGCGGCACTGGCGAAACGCTGGCCGCCTGTTGCGGGCACTTCAAAATCTGCAATGATTTGGTTGGACATGTGTCGCGACCTCTTAAATTAATGTGTTGTGTTGATGGCGTTTTGCTTAATATTGCCGTGATCGCATTCTTGGCCGACCCAAGGATGCAGTCACGCTGTGACAAGGTTGTTTCAGTATTCGTTCTTGCTAATTTTGAGGTTGAACAATTTCTGGTAAGAAAGCAGGCCCCTGCAGGAGCAAATTGCCACTCCGCCCGGCAATTTCGCCATGAACCGCGCTGAAATAAGGTAGGTGACTTAGACTTAAAGTTTCAAAAATTGTTCGCGTTGAGATTAATTCATAGCCTTGGGCTTTCCAACCGTTGAGCAGCTGCTCAAATACCGACAGCAGACGCATGCCTTCCAGCTCGGCGTGCAAGGTGAACACATGGCCACTCGGCGGTGACATTTCAGTCATTTTAAGCAAATGCGCCGCGACGTTGGTTTCACTTATGCCGTCGATACCGATCAATTCGTCCAGCGTTGGCAGGCTTGTCGGGATTTGCGGACAATCGATAATTTCGCCATTGACCACTGGGAAGTGCGGCGTCGCTGAAGCAGGGTCAGCTCGACCGTCAGAGCAATAATCAAAACCCATCGATTGCGTGAGGCGAAGCGCATGTTTCGACATTTGCCAACCTGCCGCACCATGCGTTTTGGCGGGTTCCTTATAAATGTCCGTGAACCGGTCCTGTGCGGCCATCATTTCACTTTTTGTCCACGCAGCTGACGCGTTCATTACACCGTCTTGCCACTTCACATGATCCCAAGTGTGGATGCCGCATTCAAAGCCTTCATCTCGGGTGCGTCGCAAAATGTCGGCGCAGCGTCTGCCAATGTCGGGGCTGGGTAGCAGCGTGCCGTAAAGCAGCGTGGGAAATCCGTAATGTGCGACCACAGATGTACGCTTTACTTTGCCTAAAAAACCTTTGCGAAATACGCGTTTTATCGCCCGGCCTGTGTTGTCCGGGCCCAAGCTGAATAGAAATGTGGCGTCGGCGTGATGCTTTTTGAGTGCCCCGATCAGCGCGGGCACTCCGATTTGCGTGCCACGTAGCGTATCGACATCAATTTTGAGCGCGAGCGTTTTATTATGGTTTGGTGATTTCATATTTCGGTAATTATGCCAGTGGGTGATATTCATTGCGCTCATCCCGCACCGAGCGAATGTAAAATATGGCCATGGAAATAAACAACGCCGCACCCAATCCACAATTATCGCCTTACAACATCATCGGTGGCGAAGCACAGGTGCGCGCGATTGTGACGCGCTTTTATGATTTGATGGATGAAGACCCCGATTTTTACGGGATTCGCAAATTGCATCCTGAATCGCTGGACGGGTCGCGCGATAAACTGTTCATGTTTTTGACTGGCTGGCTCGGCGGGCCGCCGGTCTATACCGATGCGTTCGGCCATCCACGCTTGCGTGCGCGGCATATGCCGTTTGCGATTGGCTCAAGCGAGCGTGACCAATGGATGAATTGCATGACTACAGCGATGAGGGATGTGGGTATCGAGGCTGAAATGCGAGATCGATTGATCGCCTCGTTCGCGAATACCGCAGATTGGATGCGCAACAAAGAACCTTGATTCTGTGCGCAAACGGAATTCCTAAAAGCCAATAGGCATGGCGATCTTCAGCGACTGGCTTCCGTTTGCAAGGTAGGGCTATGCGTTCGAAGCAATGTGCCTGAAGGTGCTCGCTAATGCTAATGTCTGGGTCGCCATGCGTCTGGATTTTCTGCACGCATCTGTGCCGGCTACTTTTGCGTTGCAGCACACGTGAGAATGGCCGGCCTCCTTGATGCACTGCACAAATAGCTCGAATTTGTCACAATGGCGTGCTAAAATATCGAGTTATGCCAAGCACTTACCAGCATTTTTCCAGCTTTTTATATCATCACCTACAGAAAATCGATTCCATGCCACGCGCTCTTAGAAACATCGCCATCATTGCCCACGTTGACCACGGCAAAACCACGCTCGTCGACAAGCTCCTCCATCAGGCCGGTTCGTTCGCGGCTCACCAGCATATTGCAGAGCGCGTGATGGATTCCAATGATCTTGAAAAAGAGCGCGGCATTACCATCCTTGCAAAAAATACCGCGATTGATTACGAAGGTGTTCACATCAATATCGTTGATACTCCCGGCCACGCGGATTTCGGTGGTGAAGTCGAACGAGTATTGTCGATGGTTGACGGCGTGTTGCTGCTGGTGGATGCGGTCGAAGGGCCGATGCCGCAAACCCGTTTTGTGACCAAAAAAGCGTTAGCACTTGGCTTAAAACCAATCGTGGTGATTAACAAAATTGACCGCGAAGGGGCTCGTCCTGATTGGGTCATTAATGCCACCTTCGACTTAATGGATAAGCTCGGCGCGACTGAAGCCCAGCTTGATTTCCCCGTGGTTTTTGCGTCTGCCATTAACGGCTACGCAATGCTGGATTTGAAAGAGCCAAAAGACGATATGCGGGCGCTTTTTGACACAGTATTGAAGTACGTGCCGGCGCCTGACTGCGTTGCAGATGCGCCGCTGCAATTACAAATTTCAGCGTTGGACTATTCGACGTATGTGGGCCGTATTGGCATTGGTCGAGTGCGTCGTGGCTCGATCAAGCCCGCGCAAGATGTGATGGTAATGATCGGCGACAAGCCGCCCAAAAAAGCGCGCGTGAATTCTGTGCAAGGCTTTCAGGGTTTGAACAAAGTCAATCTTGATATCGCTGAAGCAGGCGAAATTGTGTTGATTTCAGGGATTGAAGATTTGGCCATTGGTTGTACGTTGGCAGATATGGAAAATCCCGAAGCGCTGCCGATTTTGGGTGTAGACGAGCCGACATTGACAATGAATTTTCAGGTCAATAAATCGCCATTTGCGGGGCAAGAAGGCAAGTTTGTTACGTCGCGCCAACTGCGCGAACGACTCGATAAAGAACTGCTTGTCAACGTTGCCTTGAAGGTTGCTGAAACCGAAGATACCGATTCCTTCATGGTGTCAGGACGTGGTGAATTGCACTTGACGATTTTGCTCGAAAACATGCGCCGCGAAGGTTATGAATTGGCTGTAGGTAAGCCCCGTGTGATGATTAAGGAAGTCAATGGCGAGAAGTGTGAGCCGTTTGAGATGCTCACGCTTGACGTCGAAGAAGCCCACCAAGGACCGGTGATGGAAGCGATCGGCGCGCGCCGCGGTGATATGGTTGACATGGTGCCGGACGGCCGTGGCCGAGTGCGCTTGGACTACCGCATTCCCGCGCGTGGTCTGATCGGCTTCCAAACCGAATTTATGAACCTGACACGCGGCACTGGCTTGAAGAGCCACGTATTTGACGAATATGCGCCGCTGCGCGGTGAGATCGCATCACGTCGCAATGGCGTGCTGATTTCTGGCGAGCAGGGCGACGCGGTGGCCTACGCGCTGTGGAAGTTGCAGGATCGCGGCCGCATGTTTGTTTCACCCGGCGAGCGTTTGTACAACGGTATGGTGATCGGCATTCACAGCCGCGATAACGATCTCGTCGTCAATCCGATCAAAGGTAAACAGCTGACCAACGTGCGCTCATCCGGCACCGATGAAGCCGTCGCGCTCGTGCCGCCGATTCAGATGACGCTCGAATCCGCGATTGAATTTATCGATGACGATGAATTGGTTGAAATCACGCCGAAAAATATTCGTATTCGCAAACGCTTCCTGCTCGAACACGAGCGCAAGAAGGCATCGCGCGAAGCAGCGTAATTTCATCCGTTCCAAATTAAAAATCCCCCAGCCTGTGTTTAGTCTGGGGGTTTTTTTGTCAAGCCGCGCGCGCAACGCGTTGCGATTGTTATATTGTCGATTGCAAATTAATTACGAAAGAATTTCATGTCTTCAAGCATTTCCAAAACATTTTCAAACTTCGTGTGCGCCTTGTTATCAAGTATTTTTCTCATTTGCGCTGGGGTAAAAGTGACATCTGCGGCGGAGGCCGTTGCCGCTGAGGGTCTCGAAAAAATCTTGGCAGGTGAGCATCGAAGTGCCACGAATAAAGCGCGCGACACCTTCCGACACCCCAAGGAAACGCTGGCGTTTTTTGGGGTGAAAGCAGATTCGACGGTTATCGAAACCTTTCCCGGCGCGGGCTGGTACACCGAAGTGCTGGCACCGTATTTGCGTCCTAGTGGCCGCTACATAGCGGCATATCCTGCTGAATCCGTTCGCGGTATCAAATCGTTTCAAGAAAAGCTGGCCGCAAAACCAGCGCTTTATGACAAAGTAAAAATTGTGCCTATTGGTGCGCCCGCCGCGCTGGATATCCGGCCCGATGGTGCTAACACCGTTGCGGGGGGCGGCGCAGATTTTGTGTTGACGTTCCGTAATGTGCATAACTGGATCGACGACGATAACGTGGATGCGTTCATGAAGAGTTTTTTCGATGCGCTAAAGCCGGGTGGTGTTTTAGGACTGGTGGAGCATCGGGCGAAGCCTGGCAGCAAATTAAAGCAGGCAATTGATTTGGGCTATGTGACCGAAGAATATGTCATCAAACACGCGTTGATGGCGGGTTTTAAGCTTGATGCCAAGAGCGAGATCAACGCAAATCTGAAAGACAGCAAGGACTATAAAAGCGGGGTGTGGACGTTGCCGCCCTCTCTCGCTGACGGCGAGCTTGAGCGTGCGAAATATGTTGCGATTGGTGAGTCTGATCGCATGACGCTCAGATTCGTGAAGCCGCTATCACATTAGTTTTACCGCGCCGAAGTGTACTGGATCGAGAAGTCGCAGATGATCGGTTGCGGTATCGACTTCACAGCGCGCTTTCAAGCATCCGACCACATCGGCAGAAAATCGTTTTACGTACCGCTCTGTGCCGTGGTGAGCGTCCCTGTAAAATATAATGTTGCTGCCGAATGTGAGTCGACACACACTATATTTTCAACGCGCCCATCTCAGCGCAATCGCAATTTAAATCGGGATTAACGGTGAAACTTAAATCGAGTTATTTATGACTTTCACTTCTAATTCGCTGATTTTTTTGATCCTCGTACCGCTGATTGTTTGGCGGATCGCAGTGCGGATTCGGCGTCTTATCGGCCGGCAGCGATCAAAACCCATTCGCCATTGGCTGGCAGCGATATTTTTTCCGCTGCTGATTTTGTTGTTAGCCGTTACCGTGCTAACCACACCTGTTGCGCTGACGGCGCTGGCGGTTGGTGCCGCAAGCGGAATTGCGCTGGCATGGTGGGGACTGCGAT
>JBBRFJ010000052.1:0-19867 GCA_038224475.1 Burkholderiales bacterium | reverse complement strand
GATTTTGCCCGGGCTGATCGGACACGACGCCTGGAAGCCGGACGAAGCGATCGCGTTTGGCATCATTCACAGCATGCTGCAAGACGGGCACTGGCTGCTGCCGATGATCGCGGGTGAGGCCAATTTTGATTACCCGCCACTATATTATTGGGTCGCGGCGGGGCTTTCGTTTGTGTTTTCGCCGGTGTTGCCGGCACACGATGGCGCACGACTGGCGACCGGGTTTTTCATGGCGCTGGCATTAACTTACCTCTATAAAACCGCGACTCGTTTATTTGACGAGCGCGCTGGCCGCATCGCCGTGCTGTTGATGCTTGGCTGCCTCGGTCTGCTGGTTCGTGGGCATCAAATGAATCCCGAAGTCGCGGCACTTGCCGGAATATCGGTCGCGATTTACGGCATGACGCGCATCCGCTCCGAGCCGCGCAAAGGTGGCGTCACCACCGGTGTTGGTGCGGTGATCGTTGCGCTGTCAGTCGGCATTGTTCCAGCGCTGGCCGTGCCCGCCATTTCGCTGGCGCTGATGACCTTTGTGGGCGAGTGGCGCAACCGCGATTTCAGACGCGGCATTCTCATCTCGCTGGCCGTCATGCTGCCGCTAATGATGGTGTTACCCGTCGTACTAATGGTTCAGGGCGACATCGACCCACGGGTTTGGACAGATCAAATTTTGGGTGCGCCATTTTTAACGGCGGAGTCGCGCGGCAGCATTCAGCCGCTCTACTTTCTACAAATTCTGCCATGGTTCGCGCTGCCTTCGCTACCGTTTGCGCTGTGGCTTTGGGTGCGCGACCGCAAAAAATTGCGTGACCGCATCGAGCTGGCCTTACCGCTGGTCGCTTTTACGACACTGCTGGTCATGATCTCGCTCACCCGCGAAGCCGGCGAGGCGCATGCGCTGGGATTATTGATTCCGTTGTCCCTCGCAGGCGCCA
The DNA here is from genome assembly GCA_038224475.1 of Burkholderiales bacterium. Lineage (GTDB taxonomy): Bacteria > Pseudomonadota > Gammaproteobacteria > Burkholderiales > Usitatibacteraceae > UKL13-2. The sequence continues at coordinate 18,932 of JBBRFJ010000052.1, read as the reverse complement.
TGGCGCTGGATCGATTGCCCAATGAAGTCGCGCGCATTATGGATTGGTTCGGGCTGGTATTTTTCGGCATTGTCGCCGTCGCGTTATGGTTCTATTGGATCGTTGCGCTAACTGGATATCCTGCACGCGCGGCCGCCTCATTCGCGAGACAGGTGCCCGATTTCACGTTACCGTTCAACGCCTTTACCTTCGCACTGGCACTCGCGCTCACGCTGGTGTGGCTATACGCGGTGATTCGCGCGCATCGCAACAATCGTCGCGCGGTGGTGAATTGGGCCGCGGGCATTACACTCGTGTGGGTGCTGGCAAACATGCTTGGCCTGCCGGCTGTAAACCACGTGCTCAGCCATCGCGCAGTAGTGACGATCGTCGCCAGCCTGATCCCACCCAATAGCGGATGTGTGGCCGCCTCCGGCCTAGGCGAGTCCGAACGCGCCTCGTTCGATACCATCGCCCACCTGCGGTTCGTGCCGCAATTCAGCGATCAATCCAGTACCTGCAATTGGCTGCTCACTCAAGGCAGTCGCGAGCGTGCGCCCGTGGTTGACGCCGCATGGCAAATGGTCTGGGAGGGCGCGCGGCCGCGGGATAAGGACGAGCGGTTTCGATTGTATCGGCGGTAGCAAGCAAGGCAAGTGCAACGTGGAGACGTGCCAATTACGCGCCAACGACACAGCAGTGATTCAGCGACAACATTGCGACCTGCCGAGGCCCCATCCTAACCTTCCCCCAAGCGGGGGAAGGAATTGCGCCTCGAAATGTTATAGATCGTCGCATTTGCTGAAAAGGCGCTTTCCCCCGTTCGGGGGGAAGGCTGGGATAGTGGCTTTGAACGTTGAAGGCTCACCATATTTTGCGGCCATATAATTCGCCGGAATATAAGAGCCATTTGAGCGCGCACGAAAACTTTATCAGTTCCAGTGCGTCTTGTCGGTGAGTGTAAATTTTGTAATCGATTTGTGTTTATTCAGCTGTAAGCACTTTATGTCGCTGCAACGAAACATTCACAATTATTGGTTAAGTTAGCTATTGACCCGTGGTTGAAATTCAAAGGTCATTCCAGTCTTAGCCAGTTTCGGTTGAGCAAGCGCGCATATTCTTGTGCGCTTCATTTTCTCCAAGGAATATCATGTCAAACGCCATCCGTAACATCGTCGATACCGCCGTTGCCGCCGGTAGCTTCACCACCCTATGTGCCGCGTTAACTGCTGCAGATTTGATCCCCACACTGCAAGGCGCAGGCCCATTCACCGTCTTTGCGCCGACCGACGACGCATTCAAAAAACTACCTGCCGGCACCGTGGAAAGCTTGTTGAAAGACAAAGCAAAATTAGCCGCAATTTTGACGTATCACGTCGTATCCGGAAAAGTAATGGCGAAAGACATCACCCCGGGTGACGTAAAAACCGTGCAGGGCACCATGATTACGCTCGCCACCGCAGGCGGCGCAACGGTCAACGGCGCGCACGTCACGACTGCCGACATTGATTGCACCAACGGCGTGATTCACGTTATCGATACTGTGCTGTTGCCGAAGTAAGTTTTCATATGCATTAATGATGTGAAACGTTAGCTGCAAAAAGAAAAGGGCTTCGCCGGTGCGAAGCCTTTTTTTGTTTTTGAAAATTATGTTGCTAGACGGAGCCCAAAAGTTGTCAGGGCTGAATTTGTCCAACATCAGTGATAAAACTGCTGCAGATGCTGAGCAAACGTATACGAGGCTACCCAAATATATACAACCTCGCGATTGATATGAGCCACTCGCAGCGGCAGCGAAATCGGCTAGATGGATCTGTTCTACATCACAGCTTGTCCGGCCTATCTGACATCCAAGCAGGAAACCGCTTCTCTAAATGAGACGGGTTAACCGAAAAAGAAAAGATATCCATTCCTCCATCGTACGGACAGTAAACATTCCTAGAGCTAGGCGCGGCCAAAGCAACTAAAAACTCCTGCTCGCTGGCTATTTCGCTGACGAGTCGGTCGAAGAAATCTGGCTTCCACTTCGTTGCCAAGGCGCGTGTTACAAGAATTTCAGCTTCTTCCCGCGCTACTGCGCCAGGGTTGGCAGAGAGCATCGCGCTTGCTTCACGAAGTTGACTCCCCGCAATTGCATGCTTTGCTCCAAGTTTGCGTCGTGAGTCGGAGTGTCGAGACTGGAACACGTATATCATTTCGCCAGTAGAAAACAACTCCGATGCGACTTGAGAATGACGTCTGAGAAGCTCTGAGACTTCATCTTGGGACTCAGGATAACGTTTGGATTCAGGCAGCGCATGAAAGCGAGTCCAGTTCGAATGCAGGTATCTTCGAAGCACATAACCTACTGGCGCAACGTTTCCAAATTCAGATCGCCACCACGTCAGTGGATCAGGTTGCATTTTGACGCCCTTTTCGTTCTAAAAAAGCAATAAGCTACCTCAGCAAAAATGGTGTTTGCACATTAACTGCAGATACAAAAAACTTTATAGAACCGCGTCCAACTTGCTAAGCACGCGATGTGCTGTGCTGTGCTGTGCTGTGCTGTGCTGTGCTGTGCTGTGTTGTGCTGTGCAAATATATAATCGTGGCAACCCTGAAGATAGAAAACAGGCTGACGCATTTATTTTCAGAATCGCACGAATCTAAATTCTTAATCACACCCTCAAAATAAAGTGGAAGCTCACCGATAAGCCGGATTCTGTTACGGCATCAGGTTGCCCCTTTGCTATGACGGTCATTCCTCTGGGACGTGTGTTACCGCACGCCTCTAGCTACCTACCCGCAGGCTCAGCGAGCCGCCTCAATGCCTGCCTATTTGGTATTGCTCCGGGTAGAGATTGCTCGTTTCACCCGCACGCACCCGAGGGCGCGCGCGACTCGTCTCTGTAGCTCTAATCCTCACCTCGCGGTGGATGGGCGTTACCCACTACCCTGCTCTATGGAGTCCGGACTTTCCTCTATGCAACATGTCTTGCGACATCCACACAGCGACCGTCTGATGAGCTTCCGCGCCGATTATCTCACGCGCTTTGAGACACGCTTACGAAATGGCCGATTCTATGCCGGTCTTGCGCAGCCTACCCACGCGAAAGTAATGCGCGTCATCGTAAAAGCCAGCCGAGACATTGGCCGCAAACCAACCCGGAATACCGAGAATCGGCAAGGGATGCAGATTGTGTGTTGATGCCAGCGACTCTGCCTTCATCAACCATTCAGCCGCGCACGAGTCGATTTCGTGAAGCTGCGCCTCGTGCGGAAGTGTAAAAAAATTATGGTCCACTTTCAGTAGCAAAGCTTTCGCGGTCACGCCGATAAAAGGATCGAGCATTTTCTCCAATACCGAATGGCCGGCCAGATAAAAATTGATGTTGCGGCCCACATCGTCGCGACGCTCTAAAAATAACTTTTTCCATTCAAAGTTGCGAAGGTGGTCCAGCAGTGTTTCATCCGCGCTCGCAACGATCACGCCGCCTTCATCGAATAAGGTCAGCACATCGCGCGGAATTGAACGCATTTTATTTACGCCGTCAACTGGTGTCGCTAGTAACCGCGCGTGCATTTCCGAAATCGCCGCTTTGGATTTCGGGAACGTTAACCACTGCATCGCGTTAAAGAAGTCGTGCCAGTTTTCACGGGTCGCGATTTCGCCGCTTTCGGCAATGCGCTTTTCGTAATGCGTAGCAACGGATTCATCCTCGGGCGGCACCACAAACCGAATGGGTAATCCACGGTGATTGGCAAGGTTTAACGCTTTCGCGTACGCGCTCAGCGCATCAAGCGACGGCCAGTGATCAAAATTGAACGCATCCAGACGATCGCGAATTGCATCGAAGCAACCTGCGTTGAAGCGCGACTGCGCCTCAAGCCATGGCAATGTGCTACGGGCTTTCACAATTAGCGCAGCGGCCAAACCCTAGCACTGGCGAGCTTTTACAAGCACAAATGTCTCGAACGGCAAGCCTGTATTGCACTTTGCTGTGCTTAACCAAAATCAGCATAGCCGCCAATCCAGCATTTCACCTGCGCGCAGCGGCACAATCGCGGAGCCGGAAAACGGTAACTCGTCGGGTACTTGCCATGACGATTTCTCCAGCGTGATCGTACCGGTGTTTCTCGGCAGGCCATAAAAATCAGCGCCAAAGAAACTAGCGAAACCTTCGAGCTTGTCGAGCGCATCAACGCTTTCAAACGCGGCCGCGTACAGCTCCATCGCATGCAACGCGGTGTAACAGCCCGCGCAACCACAGCTCGCTTCTTTGGTATTTTTGGCATGCGGCGCGCTATCGGTGCCGAGGAAAAATTTCTTACTGCCGCTGGTGGCCGCTTTCAGTAATGCCAGCCGATGCTCTTCACGTTTCAGCACGGGCAAACAATAATAATGCGGGCGAATGCCACCTTTGAAAATTTCGTTTCGATTAAACAGCAAATGATGCGCGGTGATCGTGGCCGCCACATTGTCATTGGCGGCCAGCACGAATTTCACCGCATTTGCGGTGGTGATATGTTCAAATACGATGCGCAATTTTGGGAAACGCAGCGTCAGCGGAATCAAATGGCGTTCAATAAATATTTTCTCGCGATCAAAAATATCAATCTCGCTGTCTGTCACTTCACCGTGCAACAGCAACGGCATTCCGACTGATTGCATCATTTCAAACACAGCATCACATTTGCGAATGTCGGTGACACCGGAATCAGAATTGGTGGTCGCGCCCGCCGGGTAATATTTCACGGCATGAACAAATCCACTCGCCTTTGCGCGCTTGATTTCATCCGGTTCCGTGTTGTCAGTAAGGTATAGCGTCATCAGCGGCTCGAACGCCGTATTCGGAGCCAGTGCAGCCAAAATCCGGTCGCGGTACCAACCCGCTTCGAGCGTGGATCGCACTGGTGGTTTCAGGTTCGGCATGATGATTGCCCGCGCAAATTGCCGCGCGGTATCGGGCAGCACGGCATTGAGTGCATCGCCATCGCGCACATGCAAATGCCAGTCGTCAGGGCGGGTGATGGTGAGTGCTTGAGGTTTTGAAGTCATCGCCCATTATAAGTTGAAGCGTGGGAGCGCGACCGCTGCACACGCCCGCTCCCGCAATGGATCAGGGCAACAAATATCCCAGCGTGATCTAGCCCTTGCCGACGTCAGCCACGGCGCGCATCGGGGCACTACCGCGCCCACTGCGCGCGCAGCATTTCGGCGCAATCCATTAGGCGGCGGGCCTTTTCAGATGCTCGGTGCCAGCAACCTGGTCATGGGTGAGCTGCCAACGGTCAAAAATATGATCCATCAACGCCAGTTCGGACCTCTCTTGCTTGGAATCGGCGGCCATCACCATTAATAACAAACGTGCCGCCGCGACCTGCTCATCGAGCTGATCAACACAGTCGATCACGTTATCAACACGGTCAGGATCGATGAGCAGTGTTTCCCCAAGCTCACTTGCCTCAGCCACCAACTCACTGCAATAGTCGCGCGCCACCCGCATAAAATTTTCTCGCGAAATCCCGAGCGATTGATACGCATCCGCACGGTCAAGCACCGCAATCTCGCGATCATCAATATGCGCATCCGTGACGATCATCATCGCCACCACCCGCGACAGGGCTTCCGGACTATTCTTCGGGTAGTTCCTCATGATATTCGCTCCTTCATTCAACCAAAGTTAGGGGGCCGCTGGTGCCGGCAGTTCGCGGCCACGGGTCTTATAGAGCGAGAACAATACGCCTCCCAAAATCAAACCAAATGTCACCGTGAGAGAAATTACCGGCGGAATTTTGCCGATGATCCCCACCAGGAAAATTTTGGTGCCAATAAATACCAGCACCAGCGCCAGCGCATATTTCAAATAGGTGAAGCGATGAATCATTGCCGCCAGCGCAAAGTAGAGTGCGCGCAAGCCAAGAATTGCAAAAATGTTGCTGGTGTAAACAATAAATGGATCAGTCGTGATGGCGAAGATAGCGGGGACCGAATCAACCGCAAAGACGAGATCGACAAACTCGATCAAACACAACGCCAAGAAGAGCGGCGTAGCCCAGCGGATGGTTTTGCCGGTGACCGGATCGGCTCTGTGCACGAAGAATGAATTGCCTTCGATGTGTTCAGTCACGCGCATGCGCTTGCGTAGAAACTTCAACAGAGGATTATTGCCAATGTCGGGCATATGATTTGCGATCATCAGCATCTTGATGCCGGTGAACACCAGAAACGCGCCGAACACATACAGTATCCAGCTCATCTGAGTAACGAGGGCCGCACCCAAACCGATCATTAAAGCGCGTAGAACAATCACGCCCAAAATTCCCCAAAATAGAACGCGATGCTGATACAAGCGGGGAATCGCGAAGTAGGTAAATATCAACGCGATCACAAAGACGTTGTCCATGGATAGCGACTTCTCGATCAAGAAGCCGGTGTAATACGACATGCCGCTTTGCGCGCCAAAATACCAAGTGACCCATGCGCCGAAAATAAGCGCAACCGAGATGTAGCCTGCTGACAACCACAGCGATTCTTTGACATCGATCTCGCGCTCGTCTTTATGCAACACACCCAAATCAAAGGCGAGCAGGGTGACCACGATGCCGATGAAGACGAACCAGACCCACCCTTCCTTACCGAGAAACGGGGTGTTAAAAAATTCAATAATGGGTTCCACTAAATATTCCTTGATTGATGACGCGTCATTGCAATGTATGTGCTTTGCTACCCAGATCGGTTTGCGAATCTTTCAGCTGCGTTGTTTAGCGCGAAACGGTGCTGGGCAATCCCCACTGTTCAGACGCCGCCGCCAGCACTCGCGCTTCTCCCTCTGCAAGGTGCTCATCTGCCTCGGTCACGGCCACACAAAGGTCGAGCACTTTCCTGCGCAATTCAGGGTCGTCTATTTCGCCCAGCAAGGCATTGAGCGTGCTGGAATCCACATGGGCAGGACCCCAGTTCCCATGGTCGCCGTAGTAAAGATCTTCACACAGCGTATGGACGATCGCTTTCATCTCCTCTGCCGCAAGACCCAACTGGACGTCGGCATCCATTCGGGCGAGAACATCGAGTTCTGACTTACAAAAATTTCCGTCTGCCAGCATGGCAAGCGCCACAATGCGCGCTGAAGCCTGCGGACTATTGTTTGGGTAGGCTCTCATTGGAGTTTCCTTTTAAGGTCATGAAATGGTTCGAATGTCTCGACTAGTCAAAAATATCGCCCAGCCATGATTTTTTGCGATAGTTTTGACGTCCATCTCGATATCCCCCATCCCCATACCCGTCATCTCGATAACCGGCTTGCGAGGCGGGGCTCTTGTTTGGACTCGGCGCTGGCACCGCAGCACGCTCGATCAATTTGTCGAGCTCGCCAGGATCCAGCCATACTCCAGCGATACGCCACGGCACTGCGGGCAGTAATCAATCTCAACGCCCTAGCGCTCACTCATGCTCAGGGCAACTTCTGGGCACGAAGGACATTTCATTGCATTCTCCTCACAAGTGAATGTTCAATAAGCCAATTGTCGGTGAACTAATCGTCGCCGCCGCCCAGTCCAAACAAGCTCATCAGGCTGGTAAACAGATTAAAAATCGAAACGTACAAACCCACCGTCGCCAACACATAATTGGTTTCACCGCCATTCACGATGCGGCTGGTTTCATACAAAATCAGTCCTGCCGATAGTAGAGCCACCATCGCCGACACCACTAGACCCAAGGCAGGAATTTGCATGAATACGGCAGCCAAACCTGCGAGTAGCGCGATGATCATTCCGGCAAACAAAAAGCCACCCATGAAACTAAAGTCACGACGTGTTTTCAGCACGTAAGCCGACAATGCCAAGAACGTGATGCCGGTGGTGGCGAGCGCCATTGTGACGATTTGCCCGCCGCCCGGTAGCGACAATGTTTGCGACAACATGGGGCCTAATGTGTAGCCCATAAATCCGGTGAGCCCGAACACGGCGGGAAGCGCCCAAATACTATTTCGCTGCTTGTAGACCAGAAACAACAGGCCAAAATATCCGACCAGTGTGACAATAATCCCCGGCGACGGCAGCTTCAGTGCAACACTCACGCTCGCTACCGCTGCGCTAAACAGCAGCGTCATCGATAGCAGCGCATAGGTGTTGCGAAGCACGCGGCTCGCGTCGGCATGAATTGGGTTTGAATCGTTTGCGGCATAGTCGCCTACGGCCGTCACGGCAGTTACCTTATTAGTATTTTCCATCATCATCACTCCTTCGTTAAGTTTGAAAATCGATTACGGGAGAGCGTGGTCCGCGATAGCTGCGGGAGCGCTTCCAGTTGCGCAACAACACCCGCGAGGCACGGGCTAGCGCGTGATCAAGGGCTACTCGCCAGTCTCGCGCCGTGGTAGACACTGCAATGCTGCCGATATGGTCTGTCTTTATTTCCAATCGACAACTTTTGTCCTCGCCACCGCGCGGCCCGTTCACATCTGACAACCGAACTTTGGCGTGCGGTATCAACCATGCCATACGGCGCATCACGAAACGCACTCTTCGTTCTGCAAGATCGCGCAAATGGATGCCATCTGGATCACGGGATTCGAAAATTACTTTCATCACACACCTCCATGGGTTGAACACGTCGACACCTTACGGCACTTATTAATCCTGAAAAAGCAGATAATAATGAATCGACCCTTCGGATAAAACTGAATATTGGCATAACCTACGAGCTCCAATATATGAACCTACGCTTCAACTACAAGCATCTCTACTATTTCTGGGTCGTTGCCAAGGAAGGCAGCATCACCGGCGCTGCCGAACGGCTGGGTATGGCCGTTCAAACCGTCAGCACTCAGGTGCGCGAGCTCGAACGATCTCTTGGCTATGCACTGCTAAAGCCCGCCGGCCGTGGACTCGCACTAACCGAGGCAGGCATCGCCACCATGCGCCAAGCCGACCAAATTTTTCATTTGGGTGAACAACTTCCCGATGTAATTCGTGCCGCGATAGCCGCGCCGGGCATTCGTCTCGCGGTTGGCATCTCGGATGGCCTTGCCAAGCTCGTCGTGCGGCGCTTAATGCAACCCATATTGCGCGAGCCCCACCTTCAGCTGCAATGTCACGAGGATGAATTCGATGATTTGCTGGGAGATTTGGCGCTTCACCGATTCGACGCCGTACTTGCGGATCGCGCCGCAACCGCTAACCCAAACGTGAAACTCTATAGCCATCTAGTCGGTTCATCCTCTCTCGCGTGGTATGCGCCCGCATCTCTTTACGCCGACGCACGCAAAGGCTTTCCACAATCCCTCGCGACTGTGCCAGTACTAGTGCCGACCACGCACGTCGCCACACGCGCACGACTCGATCTGTGGTTTGAACGTACCTCGATTCGCCCGCGCATCGTCGGTGAATTCGAGGACAGCGCATTGCTCAAGACTTTCGGTGCCAGTGGCATGGGCGTGTTCCCCGCAGCAGAGCTGGTTCACGACGAATTAGTGGCGCAATACAACGTGAAACGGGTAGGAGCTTGCGAAGGCGTGGAAGAGCATTTCTACTTGATTGTTGCTGAAAAGAAAGTACACCATCCGTTGGTCCAGCGCTTACTGGAGATTGAGCGATAGATTGCACAACAGATTTAGCGGGAGCGCCATTTGGCGCGGCGTTTCGCCGCAATTTTGCGATATGAAATGCTTAAAGCTTTAAACCGCAATCCCACTCATTCGCGCATCGCCCATGCGATCCACGCAATCAACAGGGCTTGGGCGGGCAAGCGCAGCCACAGGCCGAGCACTGGCAGCGTCGGGTAGAGTTCTGCGTTCATGGCCATGTGTACGTTGGCCGGGAAAACCGCAACGCAAAGCGCGATCAGGCCCCAGCCCGCCCATTTCGCATATTGCCGGATCAGCAGTGTTAATCCCAAAAAAATCTCGATCACACCGCTGGCATAGACCAGCTCTAAATGCCACGGCAGATAGGGCGGCATGGCGGTGACATAGAGCGCGGCGTTGACGAAATGGCTGATTCCGGCGATGGCAAATATCGCGCTGAGCAGAAATCGCGACAGGATTTTCAAACGTGGCATAGGTACTTTCGAACCCGCGGCTGCATGGGCTGTGGCTTATTCAACTTGCTTCAAGCCAAGTGCCATTTCATACACCAAATTCTTCTTCAACCCGGTGAGCTTCACCGCCAGTGCCACTGCCTGCTTCAGCGGTAAGTCCTCAAGCAATATTTTTAATATGCGCTCGAGTGCTTGCGTCTGAGCCATTTCTGCTTCAATCGCCCCGCCAGTGCTTGACTTTGAAAGTATCAATACAAATTCGCCGCGTTGGTTATTCTCGTGCGATTCCAGCCACGGCACTGCGTCGGCAAGCTTCAGGCGAATGATGGTTTCAAATTTTTTAGTGAGTTCGCGGCAGATGATGAGTTCGCGAGCGTCGCCGAAAATAACGGCCATTGACGCGACTGATTCAACCACGCGATGCGGCGATTCATAAAACACCAGCGCGTAGGCTGAGTCTTTCAGCGTGTCCAGTGTTCGACGGCGGTCGCCCTCTTTGGGCGGCAGAAAGCCGTGAAACAAAAAGCCGCCCTCGCCCTCGCCGCTGGCAGACAACGCCGCGACCAGCGCACTGGCTCCTGGAATCGGCACGACGACAAAACCTGCCGCCTGCACAGCAGCAACGACCTTGGCACCCGGATCGCTCACCGCGGGCGTTCCCGCATCAGTCACGAGGGCAACGGACTGGCCCTCGCTCAGCAGCTTGACGATCCCGTCAGCGGCATTGCGCTCGTTGTGGTCGTGCACCGCAATCAGGCGCTGCGATATGCCGAAGTGACTGAGCAGCGATTTGGTCATGCGCGTGTCTTCTGCGGCGATTACGCTTACATCACGCAAGGTATCGAGCGCACGATGCGTGATGTCGCCCAGATTACCGATGGGCGTGGCGACCACATATAATGCAGGAGGTAATTTTGGGTTCGGTTTATCGAGCGGTTTTTCAGTCAAGGGTTGTCCATTTTTCTATGATTAATTTCCTGCCTCGCTCAAGACTTATAACCAGTTGCTTGGTTTCCATGACCGCATTGTTGGCAGCCTGTGCCAGCAATCTACCGCCCGCTGTGGTTCCAGCTATCGCCGCGCCTTCCACAACCGCTGCCACAAGCAGCACACCCGCTCCACCGGTCACTAATCGCCTGAACCCTTCAACCGCCATTGTGGCGCAAACCGACCCGATTGCGCCCAATGAGAATCGCGCTGCCAAAAACCCGGCGGACGACGCCTTCAAGACCGATGCCAACGCGGACGCCACCCCGGCCACGCAATGGGATCGGCCTGCGCCACACATCGCGCTGATCGTGCCGCTGACTTCAAAGACGTTTGGCAAGGTAGCCGATGCAGTAAGGCTGGGTTTTGTCGCCGGTGCCGCCGCCGATGGCAAAACCGCGACACCTTATCGAATTTACGCGGCTGATGATGAATCGGCAGCACCTTCCCCACAAACGCTCGCCGGGCTATATCGCCGCGCCACCGCCGCAGGCGCGGTTGCGATTGTGGGCGGCGTGACCCGTGATGGCGCGAATGTGCTGGCGCGCTTGGTCGCGACCGAATCCGGCAATATTCCTTCGCTGGCGCTTAACGCGCCGGATGCCAGCTTGCCGGAAAATTTTTTCTATATCTCGCTGAATCTTGATTGGGAAGCGCGCCTCGTCGCACGCGCCGCTGCTCAAGACGGATTTAAACGCGCCGCGCTGGTGACGAGCGCGACCGCGCTAAGCAAACGCATTCAGGATAGCTTCGAAAAAGAATGGTTGCGATTGGGCGGCGAGGTGGTCGCGCAGGTAGCTTTCAGCGGGGACGCAGGTGCGAATCCGAGCGATGCGCAGCGCGTCAAAGCACCGTTGGATCGCACCAAACCGGATGTCATTTTTTTAGCTGCCGATCCTCGCGCAGCGCGGTCTGCACGGCCTTACCTTCCCAGCGGGACGCCCGTGTTCTCGACCTCACATGCGCTGGATGCAAAGGCGGACACGGCGACCAATATAGATCTTGAGGGCGTACGGTTTTTGGAAATGCCATGGTTTGTAGAAAAAGATCATCCCGCCGTCATGGCGTACAGCCGTCCTGAAGGAGCGATGCCGATTGACTATGAGCGGCTTTACGCGCTCGGCATTGATGCGTGGCGGTTGACGCAGCTATTGTTGAAATCGGCAAGCGCGCAAAATAATCTTCGCGGCATTCCGCCCTTAGACGGTGTAACCGGGCGGCTAACACTCGACGGGGCGCAATTTATCCGGGCGCTGTCGACTGTTGAGATACGTGACGGGCAAACCGTGCTCTCGCGCAGCGCGGAATAATGCTCAATAAGCTATTTAGCAAAAAGCAGGTTGGCGACGATGCCGAACGAATGGCGGAACGATATTTGATCGGGCACGGTCTTAGTCTCGTTGATCGTAATTTTAGAACCCGCTTTGGTGAAATTGATCTCATCATGCGCGATGCAGAAACACTAGTTTTTATCGAAGTGCGGCTGCGGAAAAACAATGATTTTGGCGGCGCAGCGGCCAGTATCGGGTTACACAAGCAGCGCCGGATTGTAACCGCAGCCCAACAATATATTGCCGCTCTGCGGCACCCGCCGCCGTGTCGTTTTGATGCGGTGCTGATCATGGGAACAAACATCGAATGGCTCAAGGACGCGTTCGGGTCATAAGACGAATAGGCGAATGCCGCAATCAACTTATCGCGAATGCGCGTAAAGATAATGTCAGTCCACCATCACTTAAAATATCAATATGAATATCGAATCAAGAATTACCCAGCATTTTCAGGACAGCGCAGAACTTAAGCTGCGATGCCTCGATCAATTACGCCCTCATGTCGTCGCCGCCTCGCATGCGATGGCGGACGCAATGCGCTCCGGCAATAAAATTCTTGCTTGCGGCAACGGCGGTTCGGCAGCCGACAGTCAGCATTTTGCGGCCGAGTTCTTGAATCGCCTCGAAATGGAGCGCGGTGAATTAGCGGCCATGTCGCTGACCACCGACACCTCAACGTTAACCTCGATTGCCAACGACTATTCCTACGAAGAAATTTTTTCGAAACAGGTTCGCGCGCTCGGCAAATCCAATGATATTTTGTTTGCGATTTCGACCAGCGGCAATTCAAAAAACGTGCTTAAAGCGATTGAGGTCGCGCATTCAAAACAAATCAAAGTCGTGGCGCTTTCTGGGCGCGATGGCGGCAAATTAAATGAGCTGCTGGCACCGGGCGATATTCATATTTGCGTGCCGCATGATCGGACACTGCGTATTCAGGAAGTACACATTCTGGTCATTCACTGTCTGTGCGATGCGGTCGATACTATTTTATTTGGAGAAAAATAATGCGTTTAATAATTGTGATGTTACTGATCGCCGCTTCCACGTTACTGCAAGGTTGCTTCCCGCTCGCCGCCATGGGCGTGGGTGCCACCGCCGTGGTCTTGACGGATCGCCGCTCACCGGGCTTTTATATTGAAGATGAAAACATCGAGTGGAAAATTCGCGTGGAGGTGATTGAAGGATTCAAAGACGCACACATCAACGCCACCAGCTATAACCTTTCGGTATTGCTCACTGGACAGGTGCTCACCGAGCAGGCTAAAAAAGATATTGAAACCGCTGCACGCAGTAATCCGGGCGTGAAATCCGTCACCAATGAAATTACCGTGGGCGGCAATTCGTCGCTTGCCTCACGCAGCAGTGACGGCTTGATCACCACCAGCGTTAAGGCTCGTCTCATCAACAACGGCAAGGTATCCCCAAGCCACGTGAAGGTAGTGACGGAAAGCGGGGTCGTGTATTTGATGGGAATTCTGACCCGCGAAGAAAGCGATGCGGCCGCGGAAATTGCGCGCACCACCAGTGGTGTCAGTCGCGTGGTGAAGGTGTTCGAATATATCGATAAAGTACCCACGCGGTAACCTGTGGTCACTAAGGTTGGGGCAGGCGAAGCTTTATTTATTTCGCTGTTTCAACCAGCGCAAAACGCTCCCAATTAACGGGAACTGCTCATACAACTCACCCGCAGCGTCCCAGTAGTCGCGGTGATAATTAACCCGACCGTCTGCGGCGAAACGAACATGCGACAGGCCATGAATGCGGCGCGTCATCTGCGGCTTTAGCGATTTGATACGAAAATCAAAATCCCAGATCAGGATTGCGCCATTCTCTTGCGAAATAGTTTCTGAAATGACAAACCGCGGATCATGCAACCGGATAAACATTTCGCCAAAGATATGTTTGATGGGTGCAATCCCGGTCACTGCATTAAACGGGTCGCAAAAATAAGCATCTTCGGTGTAGACATTCGCGATCGCCGCGACAGACTCGGGAGACAGCGTTTGAAAATAATCAACAAGTCTATCGAGCGCCGTCTGTGTTTCGACCGTCGCTGGATTCATGGCGCTCATTGCTAGAGCTTGGTTGATTTTTTAATCGCTGGAAAGTACAGCGAATACGGTAGATGCCGCAGCATTTTCAGCATGTTGGTAAAGCGCTTCGGAAAGTGAATCTCGAACTCACCTTTTTCAAACCCTTTAATAATTTCCAACGCCGCCTCTTCAGGCGTAATCAGCGAGGGCATTTCAAAATCATTTTTGTCGGTCATCGGCGTTTTAACAAAGCCGGGGCAAATCAGATAAACATCCAGACCCTTTTCTTTGAGGTCGATATACATGGTCTCGGCAAGATTGATCAACGCCGCTTTGGTCGGCCCGTAAATCAGGCTCTTTGGCAGCCCGCGATACCCGGCCACGCTCGACACCAACGCGATACCTCCAGAGGCCGCCCGCATCAAGCGCGGGATTACGACCGACAGGCCATTCATGAAGCCACCCCAATTTACGTCGATCATTTTTTGGGCGACACCCAAATCAATCTCCCAGGCGCGCATCGCGTTGTAATCGCCCGCCATGAACACCACCAAATCGTAACCGCCCCATGCGTCAACCAGCTCTTGTTCCGCGGCTTTAATCGTCTCGACTTTGGTAATGTCTAGCGGCAGCGACATCGCACGAGATGCGCCGAAACGCGTGACCATTTCGTTTAATTTATCCGCGCTACGCGCGGAAACGGCGACCTTTGCATGCCGGGAATGTAGCGCATCAGCAAGCGCCGCGCCTATGCCGGTCGATGCCCCGACAATCCACACTCGTTTTTTTGACCAATCGGTTATTTTTGTATTAAGCGACATTTGTTTACGGCCTTATTTACCTGAGAGCGAGGCTATTTTTAGGGATAGCGTCGAAGTGAATACTTTAGCAATCATCGTTTGCGGAAGAAGATTGATATTTGTGCAAATTCAAGTCCAAATTTAGTCATGGTGGTGCGGTTGGCGAGTGTCTTATCATCAATCTTCCACATCCAGTCATCCATGCTCATGTGATACCCGCCCTGCTCCTCCGGTAACGCCAGGGTGTAATTCCAGCGCAGGGTATTGCCGCTCGCTTCGCCTTGGGCTTCTCCCACCACGTCGCCAGCCCGGCCGATATACCGATCACCGTCTTTGGTAATTTTCCAGACGCGCTTTTCGGTTTTACCGTCTGACCATTGAAAACTTTCATCCAGCGTTCCTTCATTGCCGTTCCATGTGCATTCCATTTCGACGACCATGCGGCGGATGACTTTGCCAGATCGATCCTGCACCATGCCCCAGCCATCTACCTTGCCATTGAAATAGGTCGCTAGATCAAGTTTGGGGGCTTCTTTGGCATAGTCGGTAACAACCACTGACGCACAACCGCTCAATAGAATCGCGGCGCTGGTGGCGACCAAAATATAAAATTTACGAATCATGAATTTACACATTGTGGGTCTTTCTGTGCTGGTGGCGTTGATGGCACCGGTTGTGGCGGCTGCCCGGCTGGTTATTGCAGCGCACCCGCTGGCATGCGCTTGATAAAAGGGGAAAAGACCAATGCAGCAATAGCGCCGAACTTGAGTATGCACGGCAACAATGCATAAGTTGCCGATAAATACACGAGCGCTTGCGGCGATGTGGTTATTTTGGGCTGATAGCCAAGCAGCGCAAGCGTCGGCAACGCAATGCCCGCCGCCAGCGCCAAATTCATTTTGGTGACCAAATTCCATAGCCCGAAATAAGAGCCCTCGTTGCGCCCTAACCCTGCGCGCTCGTCATCATCAATAACGTCCGCCAGAATCGAAGGGGGTAGCGCCAAATCAGCGCCCAGCCCCAATCCAGACAACACGCAAATAATCATAAACGGGGTGACGTCACCCGCTTGCAGCAGGAACGCCCAGACGAACGCAACAATCGACAATACCATTCCCACCAGCCATGCGCGAGCCTTGCCAATGCGTCTCGACAGCCATATCCACAACGGCATTCCCATCGCACCCGCTGCAAAATAGGCGATCAGGAACGCGGCCGTCATGTTCGGCTTCTGAATCACATCTTCAATAAAAAATAACACCAGCGTGGCGGGGATTGAAGCCGCGATCCCGTTAAATACAAACACGATGAGCAGCCGCTTGAAGCGCAAATTTCTGAGCGGCTTGATCATGGCGCGAAACGCGTTCTCTGGCGCTGCCTGAAGTCGCGCGGCTGCTTTAGGAGACAGCGCAAGCGTGCCCGCGACCAGCAAAATCAGAAATGGAATGAAGACCCACGCGAAAATCGCGTAGCCTTCACGCGGTCCAAATTTATCTGCCAATATCTGTGGCAGCGCGGCCGCCAAAAACACGCCTGCCAGGCTCATTCCTTCCCGGAAGGCCGTGATGCGGGTACGCTCAACCGGATCATGCGAGATTTCCGCGCCATAGGCCTGATAGCTGATCTGCATCATGCTAAACGCTGTATAAACAAGCGTCAACATGGCCACCAACCACCACGCCAGCGCGGTTTCATTTAATGCCGGCGGGCTGAACAATCCCAACATACCGAGAGCCAATATCGGTGTCCCCATCGCGACAAATAGGTATCGTCCGAATCTGCCAACTCCGCCAAAACGGCCATCGCGGGCTAAATCGCTCCAATGGCCCAGCAGAGGATCTTGCACGGCATCAAATATTCGTGCGGCCAGCAGCAGGCCGCCTATGGCAATGAGATTCAAACCCATCACGTCCGAATAAAATTTAGGCACGTTTACATAAATCGGCAGCGCGGCCATGGCTAGCGGAATGCCAGTGAGGCCATATGCGACCAGACGCCAAGGGGGTGTTCGGACTGCGTCAGTCATAGCCTGATATCCGGACCCGTCATGCGATATAAACCACTACCGCTTGCCTAATAATTTTTCGCGTAGTTTTGGCTCGCTCGTTTTTTCAGATAACCACACATCAAAAAACGCTTTCACGAACTCAGCATCATCAACACTTCCAATCAATTTATCTCGCGAATAATACTTCACACCTTTACTTGGAATCGAAACGCCAATCAATGTGTCGCCCTTTTTTACGTCAGGGAAAATTCGCATCATTTCATCGCCCCAGCGCTTCAATTTTTGCTCGTCGCCGTAGCCCACTTTGCGCATTTCGTCTATTGTGCGTTCGGCAATCTCGCGACCTTTGAAGGCCATGTCATAGACGAGCTGGAGTGCAAAAACATCTGCGGTTGAGTGCGGCTTTTGCGGTGTCCACAGTCGTGCGTCGTACACCTTAAAGCCGAAGAATTTAAGGATGCCTTCACCACGTAAGCTTAACGCGCTACTCTCTTTCACCACTTCCGGCAACAAGGCGGGACCCGTCGAAGGTTGTGATAGAGCAGCCGTCATACCGAGCGCGTTGAGCCCGACGAATAAAATCATGACGAGGTTTTTCATAACGACTTTTTGGCCTTAATCAAAAATGATGCATCCTGTTAGCCGTGCCGAGTAAGTTCGAGCTGCATCACGTCAGTACGACCGGCACGGAAACCAGCCTCACAATAGCAGAGATAAAAACGCCATATCTGCAAAAATTTATCATCAAAACCGAGTGGCTTGATATCGCCAACTTTAGCGTTGACGCGATCAAGCCAGCGTTTCAAAGTTTCAGCATAATCGAGACCAAAGCGGTACGGCTCTCCGGCGGTCAACTTTGCGTGTTTAGCATCGGCAATGAATCGCTCGACCGGAGCCAGCATACCGCCCGGGAATATGTATTCGCGAATAAAGTCGCTGTTGGCGCGATAACGATCAAATACCTCTTCATCGATGGTAATGGCTTGAATCACCGCACGGCCATTGGGCTTTAGGCGATCATGGACCGCCTCAAAATAGGTCGGCCAGAAACGCTCGCCCACGGCCTCAAACATTTCAATAGAGACCACATAATCCCAGCTTCCTTGAACGTCGCGATAGTCGATGAGCTGCAAATCCACCAGATGATCAAGGCTCGCATTCTTCATTCTCGCCCGCGCAAATTCCAGCTGCGCTGTTGAAAGCGTGATGCCGGTGACTTTCACCACCCGCGTTTTGGCGGCGTGCTCGGCAAAGCCACCCCATCCACAACCGATCTCAAGTATGGTTTCGCCTGGTTTCGGATTCAACACTTGCAAAATCCGCTCGTATTTTGCAGTCTGCGCGTCTTCAAGCGATCGCTGATACTCGCCATTGAACACGGCGCTGGAATAGGTCATTGTTTGATCCAGCCATAATTTGTAAAAATCGTTCGACAAATCATAGTGGGCGTGAATATTCTTCTTGGCGCGAGCCTTTGTGTTCGCGCGCAACAAGTGCTTGATGCGGAAAAACAACGCCACCAGCGGTTTCCCGTAAAAGACAGCCTCGAACGCGCGCTGATTCGCTACGCAAAGTTCGAGAAACTGGGCAAGATGGCCCGTAAACAAACGTCCATCGCGGTAGCACTCCGCCAAACCAATCTCGGCTGATTTTAATGCCTCACGCGCCACCCCCCAGTCGGCAAATCGCAAATCGGCATGCGGACCGGGATGCGCGCCTTTGAATTGCGTGGTCACGCCTTCAGGCGACGTGAATGTCAGCACGCCGCAA
>JBBRFJ010000051.1:0-19915 GCA_038224475.1 Burkholderiales bacterium | reverse complement strand
GGTGAAAGAAATTATTGCGGCGGTGGGCGAGGATGTGCCGATTCAGCTCGGCGGCGGGATTCGTGATCTCGACACCATCGAGCGCTATTTGGATGACGGTGTGAGCTATATCGTGATTGGGACGGCGGCGGTCAAAATTTCTGGCTTTCTGCACGAAGCCTGCGATGCTTTTCCGGGCCACATCATCGTCGCGCTCGATGCCAAGGACGGTAAAGTCGCCACTGATGGTTGGTCAAAATTGACCGGGCATGATGTGATTGATCTGGCTGTGCGGTTTCAGGATTACGGTGTGGAAGCAGTGCTGTACACGGATATTGGCCGCGACGGCATGATGACGGGCGTGAATATTGAGGCGACCGTAAAGCTCGCCCAAGCACTCACCATTCCCGTGATTGCCAGCGGCGGCTTGAATGATATTGAAGATGTAAAACGCCTCATGGCCGTAGAAGATGAAGGCATCATGGGCGCAATTACAGGCCGCGCGATTTACGAGGGAAAACTAGATTTCGCCAAAGCCTGCGAAATTGCGCACGCCAGCGAAAAATAGCAGGGTTTTGAAGCCTGCTGCTATCCCGCGGCCGCCTTTGAACTGAAGTACCAATATCGGCGGCCATCACCAGCCATAAATGCCCCAATAGGCTCGCCAGTCAATGACTTTAATATGGTATCTCCATGCTAGCTAAGCGCATCATTCCCTGCCTTGACGTTAACGCAGGTCGCGTGGTCAAAGGCGTCAATTTCCTGAACCTGCGCGATGCGGGTGATCCGGTTGAAATTGCGAAAAAATACAACGATGAAGGGGCGGACGAAATCACCTTTCTCGATATCACCGCCAGTTCTGATCAACGCGGCCTGATTCTGGACATTATCGAACGTGTTGCCGAGCAGGTGTTTATTCCACTGACCGTCGGCGGCGGAGTACGCGAGGTCGGTGATGTGCGCCGCCTGCTTAATGCAGGCGCTGACAAAATCAGCATCAATACATCTGCGGTGACCAACCCACAGCTCGTCAAAGAAGCAGCCGATAAATTTGGCTCGCAAGCGATCGTGGTGGCGATTGACGCGCGCAAACGAGTGTCCGGCGACGGCTGGGAAGTCTTTACCCACGGCGGGCGTACGGCCACCGGGCTCGATGCGGTCGAATGGGCAATGCGTATGAATACGCTTGGTGCGGGTGAAATATTACTCACCAGCATGGATCGCGATGGCACCAAGTCCGGCTTCGATTTAGCACTCACACGTGCGGTTGCAGAGGCAGTTAGCGTGCCCGTGATTGCGTCCGGCGGTGTCGGCAATTTGGACGACCTGGCCGATGGCGTGCTCGAAGGCAAAGCAGACGCGGTGCTTGCGGCGTCTATTTTTCATTTCGGTGAATTTACCGTGTGTCAGGCCAAAGCATGCATGGCGGCTCGCGGCATTGAGGTTCGGCTATGAATCCGTTGATGATTGATGCAATCGCCTGGAATGAACATGGTCTGGTCGCGGCGATTGCCCAGGACGCCTCCAGCAAAGATGTCTTGATGATGGCGTGGATGAACCGCGAATCACTGGAGCTGACGCTGAAAACCGGCGACGCGCATTACTGGTCGCGCTCGCGAAAGTCGTTATGGAAAAAGGGCGAATCGTCTGGTCATATCCAGCATGTAAAATCACTGAGGCTCGATTGTGACGGCGACACCATTTTAATGAGCGTGGAACAAGTCGGCGGTATCGCCTGCCACACGGGGCGCGCGAATTGTTTTTTCAATTTGGCGGAACATGGAAATTGGGTCGTTACTGCGCCGGTATTGACCGCACCCCAACATTTCAAAACCGATTGATGATGATGAATAACACGCTGCAAAAACTTGAAGCCACCATCACTGCGCGCAAAAATGCCGCACCGGATTCATCTTACGTGGCCCAACTAAATGCAAAAGGCCTTGATGCGATCTTGAAAAAAGTCGGTGAGGAGGCATTTGAAACAGTAATTGCGGCGAAGTCAGGGTCGCGCGAAGACATCATCTACGAAACAGCAGATTTATTGTTTCATATCCTCGTCATGCTGGCACATCAGAATATCCCCCTGACTGATGTGTTGGCTGAATTGGATCGCCGTGAAGGCACCTCGGGCATTGTCGAGAAAAATGCGAGAACCGGATGAACAGCCCCGTGAAACCATTATTGACTCCTAACGATACGATTTTCGGCAAGATCTTGCGCGGTGAAATCCCCTGTAAACGTGTTTATGAAGACGATGAAGTGCTGGCGTTTCACGATATTCATCCCGCGGCGGAAGTCCATTTTTTGATTATTCCCAAGCAATTTATCCCCAGTCTGGCCGAGGTTACCCCCACCGATGTGCCGATTTTAGGCAAGTTGTTGGCCTTGGCACCAGTATTGGCGGCGCAGGAAGGATTGACAGACGGTTTTCGCACCGCGATTAATACCGGCAGGATGGGGCGGCAAGACGTGTATCATTTACATCTTCATGTGTTTGGCAACCGTCCGGGCAGTGATCCGTTACGGCTGATGGCAGGACCAGCGTAGCAGGGTAACGCTGACCTATCGTTCATATCGATTGCGCAGGAACCTTGATTGCTTCCACGCATCTTAGCAATATCCAGTTTGTAAATAGTTGCCTTAATCGCTTCATCAACAGCCTCTATCGTAGGCGTGAGTATTCCGCAACGAGGGCGTTCATTTCTAGGAGATCAACATGGGAAGTTTTAGCATCTGGCATTGGCTTATTGTATTGGCGGTCGTTCTGCTCATCTTTGGGACAAAAAAACTGCGGAATATCGGCAGCGATCTGGGCGGTGCGGTCAAAGGATTCAAGGACGGCATGAAGACGGATGAAGCTGATAAAAAGCCCGATCAATTGGCCACCGAAAAAGCCGGCCAGACCATTGATGGCGAAGTGAAGGACAAACAAAAATCCTGATTTAGCACGATTGGTTGGGCATTGTTCCGTTCTGTTTTTTCGGTCTGCCTGCCTGCCCTTTCATTCGCTTTAACTAAAATCGCCAAGTAGCCCATGTTCGGCATGGATTTTTATGAAATTGCCGTCATCGGTGTGGTGGCGCTGGTGGTGCTCGGCCCCGAGCGGCTGCCCAAAGTTGCGCGCACCGCCGGACATTTGTTCGGCCGATTGCAACGTTATGTGAATGGCGTTAAGGCCGATATTTCGCGTGAGATGGAAGCAAGCGAATTCGCGAAGCTGAAACAGGAAGTGCAAGACGCTGCCAAATCGTTTGAAAAAAGTGTAAACGAGCAAAGCCACGCGATTGAGGCCGAAGCGAAGGCAATTCAAATTGACGCAGAAAAATCGCTAGCCGCCAAAACAGCTGCTGCCGCCACCGCTTCAGCGAATTCGGCGGCAGATAAATCAGAATTAAGCACCGTTGCCCAGCCAGATTCCGGCTCAGGTTTACCTGTCCCCCCGCTGGGCTCGCCTAGCGCCGAAGTTCCACTCACTCAAGCAGAAATTATTGCCGCTGAAGATGCTGTGTTCGCCGACGCGGCGACTGCCCACTCGCCATCAAACAGCAGCGGAATGGCTTCGCCATTGGGTGGCGGGCCATTTTCGACTGAAGAAGCAGGCCGGACGGTCACTTTCGGTCAGGGGTCGTTTGATTTCGGGATTGAGCCTTCGCTCATTGGCGTGCGCAAGTCCGCCCGGGTTGCGCCAGCATCGGGCGTTGTGGCGTGAGTGCTAACGTGAACGAAACCGAGAGCGCCCAAGACAGTTTCGTTTCGCATCTGCTTGAGCTTCGCAGCCGTCTGGTCAAGGCGATTGCCGCTTGGCTGTTGGCGCTGGTGCCGCTGATTACGCCACCCTGGTTTTTGGCGGGAAAATTGTACGATTTTTTGTCGAAGCCGATGATCGACGCCTTACCCACCGGGTCAAAAATGATCGCGACCGGCGTCGTCGCGCCGTTTTTTATCCCGCTCAAAATTGCCATGTTGACGGCGTTTTTGATTGCGCTTCCGGTGATTCTCTATCAGGCATGGGCATTTGTCGCGCCCGGGCTTTATAAACATGAGAAGCGTTTTGTGGTGCCGCTCATTTTTTCCAGCACGTTGCTGTTTTTTGTCGGTATGTCGTTTTGTTATTTCTTCGTGTTCAAGATGGTGTTCTCGTTCATTGCGCAGATGGCGCCCGCGTCTATAAACGTGGCTCCTGATATCGAAAATTATTTTAATTTCATCTTAGGCATGTTCATGGCCTTTGGTGTCGCCTTCGAAACGCCCGTCGTGGTCGTGGTGTTGGTCGCTACCGGATTGGTTTCGATCAAAACGTTGACCGAGGTGCGTCGCTATGTGATCGTCGGTGCTTTTATTGCCGCGGCGGTGGTGACGCCGCCGGATGTTGCGTCGCAATTAGCGCTTGCCATTCCGCTGTGCATTTTGTATGAGCTGGGGATCATCGCGGCGCGCCTGTTTGTGAAGCCCAAATTGGCAGAGGCGGCCGAGGCAACATAGACTGGTGCCGGATTTTAATAACCGCGTCCGCTCATCACCTGCTCCGCCATTGCCGCGCGGCTTACTGGTTTCTACTTCATCATCACTGGATAGGCAGGCGGCGTAGGCTTTTGCATCGGTTCCTTCACCATCTTGTCCAGCAAATAACTTATCGCGGTTTCAAGCTGCTTGTCGCTGCCATTGAACGTCGCGAACGGCAGGTTATCCACCGCAATGTCCGGTGCCACGCCGACACTCTCGGTGATCCACGCGCGTTCTTTGCCGTCGTCAACGAACGAGCCTGATTCAGCGGCGCGGGCAAGGCCGTTATCGCTCAAACGATTTTGATCTGACAACCAAATACCTGCACCCGCCGTAGTCATGCCGATCAATGGTGCTATTCCGAGTCTTCGCAAGCCTTGCGCCATGGTTTCGCCGTCGGAGTAGGTGTCCGCATCAATCAGCGCCACCACATGCCCGCGGAACGCGAGTTGTTGATTTGAAATCGGCTTATCCGATCCGCGCGATTGCCAGAAATGCCAGGCGCGACGCTGAAGTTTTTCGATAATCCAGCTGTCGATTGAGCCGCCGCGGTTGTTGCGTAAATCCAAGATCAACCCCTCACGCTGAAATACCGGATAAAACTCGCGCGCCCAGCGGGCAATGTCGGCCGCGCCCATCGCTTGCAGATGAACATAGCCGATACGATTGCCGGCGGCGCGATTAACCGCAACGCCGCGCTCCCGCTCCCATGTCAGATAGCGCAATTCACGATCACGGCGCGGATCAATCGGTGTGACAATCACGTCGCGTGATGCGCCCCCGGCATTTTGAATCGACAATAAAACCTGACGATTATTCTGATTACGTAGCAATTCCCCGAGACTGGACGAAGTCGCGGCGATCCCATTTACCATCGTAATCGTTTCCCCCACCGACACATTCACTTCGGGGCGTGCCAATGGACTGCGCTCTTCAAGCAATTCAGGATCGCCGCTGAATAGTTTTGTTACACGAAAACCGCGCGACGTTTTCTCCACATCGGCGGCCAAACTGCCAATATCAATCGCATCAGTACCGCGCCGCAAATCCGGCGTGAACACTTGACTATGCAAAGCTGACAACTCGGCAGTCATTTGCGCGATCACATCGTTTACTTCTGCACGATCTGTCACGCGCGCCATCAACGGCTCGTATTTGGCGCGTGTTTTCAGCCAATCCACGCCATGCATATTCTTGTCGTAGAAAAAATCGCGGTGCATACGCCATGCGTCCACAAACATTTGTTTCCACTCTTCCCGCGGATCGAGCGAATAAGTCCAATCACGCAGATTGACGGCGAACTTGGCCTGATCAGGTGGCGGTGGAGCCGACTTGCCTGCGTCAAAAACGAACAAATCATTCTGGCGGCGAATAAAAATTTTCTTGCCGTCGCGGGTTAATTCGTACTGGCGAATATCTTCGAAAAACGAATCAATCACAGGCGGCGTTAACCCCGGCGCTTCAATAGCAACAGATCGCAACGATATCTTGCGCTCAACATTCGCCTCTGACACTTGGAAATAAAGCCGCTTGCCATCGGTCGAGAGTGCGTTGTAATTACCCGGTGGAATGGGCACTTCATACAGTCGATCCGATAACCCAGCCAGCACCAACGGGCTCACCTTTTGCGTGGGCGCGAGCGTCGCGCCCGCCCCGCCCGAAGGCTTACCATCGGCCACCGTAACCTCGCTTGACTCACCGCGGTCGCCGCCAACGGGTTCCTTCTTATTCGGTAGCGGCGTCGGAGAAGTCGCGGGCTTAACCGCGGGAACCGTCGCGGGCGTGGACTTGGTAACCGGAGCAATAGCGGGCAGCGCCGGCGTGTCAGTTTTCTTTTCGGGCTCTGATTTTTGCAATTCATCTTTGGGCAAAAACGGCCAGCGCGCCGCGGGGTCTAGTGCGAGCGCATAAATTCGCGATTGCCGATCAAAAAACGGTTCGGGACTGCGCTGTCCCCACGGACTTGTCACCACGGATTGCAAATTGCGATTGGATAAAAAGTAGAGCCATTTACCGTCCGGACTGAACGTCGCGTCGCGGGCGATGTAGCGATCGCTGGTGAGCTGCGATACTTTTTTGGTGGCAATCTCGATCAGGTATAGCGCTTCGAATAGATTGTCGGTGGCTTTGCTGAATGCGATCCAGCGACTGTCTGGCGACCACGCGATTTTTTCATAGGTGTCGTCGGCGCTACGATCGATCTGCCTATCCTCGTTGGTGGCGAGGTTCAAAAGAAAGAGTCGGCGGTCTTTATCGGTATGCGCAATCCACTTTCCATCGGGCGATGGGAAGGCGCGTTCACGCAACACGGTCGCGTTTTTGGTGAGCTGTTTCGCCGCGCTGTTTACAGCACCCGTTCCGGCACCACCGCCAACGCCGTTCGCCGGATAGCGCCACAATTCCACTTCGCCCGTGGTATCGGCGAAGGCATAAATTGATTTACCATCAGCCGAGAAGCCGGCGCGTCGAGCCCGCGTCATTACGCCGGACAACTCGTTGCCTGCATCACGGGCGCGAGTGACTTCCACCCGCCGTCCCGCGCCTACCGGCATGACCAACACCTGCCCGCGCGCGGTAATCGCAACGCGATCGCCGGTGGGCGATGGTTCGATATGGCTGACGAAATCCCACGGATTCTTTATCCAGCGCGCGCGGGTTTGCTCAAAATCAGATTGCAGTAGAAGTTCAATCTTTCGGCTCACATTGCCAGCGGGATCGAGCGTATAAATATCCGCGCCATGCTGGTAAACAATCGTTTCGGTTTTCAGCGCCGTGTTGACGAATATCGATGCGCCGCGAATATCGAAATCAGCGTGGCGGGTATGCTGCTTTAAATCGCGACCGGCCATGCTCATCGACCATACGTTCATGGTGCCGTCGCGATTCGATAAAAAATAAATGCGCGCGGCGCCGCACATGGGTTGCCGGCTGGTGCCTTTATAGTCTGCCGTCAGCGGAACTGCCTCGCTCTGGCGATTCCATGCCCAGATCTTCTGTGCGAGCCCACCTTCATAACGTTTCAGGCTGTCCGAGTTTGCAGGCTGGCGGGTAAAAACCAGGGTGGTCGACGTAAAGCAACCCTCGGCCGCGTCCGCCAGCGGCACCGCCTCAACAGTGCGGGTTTTGATATCTACCGTGTATAAACGCGCGCTTGGCTTCCCCGAATATCGCGCTGAGTTGTAAAGAACTTTGTTGTCTTTGGTCCAACCCTGCACCCGAGCGGTGTCGCCATCAAAGGTCAAGCGGGTGGGTGCGCCACCGCTAATCGGCATCACGTAGACTTCGGCAGGCCCTTCGTAGCGTGCGGTAAATGCCACTAATTTTCCGTCAGGCGAAATCGCGGGATTGAATTCTTCGCCAGCATGCGTGGTGAGTCGCTGCGCTCCGCCGCCGGCAATATTCGAGCGCCAGATATCGCCCTCCGCCACGAATACAACCGAGTCTGCCGAGACCGCAGGTTGCCGAAAATAACCCAGTGGTGCCGCGCTTTGTGCATAGCCCTGATGCAAAAAAGACGACAGCAAAACGACGACTGCGCAAACCGCGGCGCGCAAAATAAAGCACATAAATAGTTTCCTTAGCCGGTGAGGTGTTGGTCAGCGAAGCCAACAAAGTGTTGCGTACTTTAGCAGGCGAAATCCAGAATGAATAGCGCCACGGTCGATGAGGCAGACTGAGACGCTACAATCTTAGGGTGAAACTTTCGATCATCATCCCCACCTTAAATGAGGCTGCCAATATCAGCAACGTCCTCACGCGGCTTCAGCCGATGCGGGCGCGCGGCGTGGAAGTGATCATGGTCGATGCCGACAGCATTGATGCGACGCGCTCCATCGCCGCCACGCTCGTGGATCGCATGATCGATAGTGAACGCGGACGGGCAGCGCAAATGAACGCGGGTGCCAAGGCTGCATCAGGAGACACGCTGTTATTCCTGCACGCGGACTCAATTCCGCCCGCAAATGCGGATGAATTGATCGCACTTGGATTAAGCCATCCACAATTCAGGTGGGGACGTTTCGATATACAAATTGCCGGCTCGCATCGCATGCTGCCCGTAATTGCGTGGTTCATGAACCATCGCTCACGACTGACGGGCATTGCTACCGGCGATCAGGGTATCTTTGCCACGCGTAAGGCATTCGACGCGGTTGGCGGTTTTCCTTCACAACCATTGATGGAGGATGTGGCGATTTGCGCCAGCTTTTTGCGCGGATCGCGTCCAATTTGTATCGATGCGCTTATCACCACGTCGGGTCGCCGATGGGAGAAGCATGGGGTGTGGCGAACCATTTTTTTGATGTGGCGCCTTCGGCTGGATTATTTTATGGGAGCCGATCCGGCCAGTCTGTATCGCGCTTATTATAAAAATCAGCTTGGAGAATAGCTTGAAAAGCGAATTAGAAAGAGATTTTATTGCGATAATTTTTGCGAAAGCACCAATCCCCGGACAGACTAAAACACGCCTGATTCCAGCAATGGGCGCAGAGCAAGCTGCTTTGCTGCACGCTGCCATGGTGGAACGGGCAATTGCTACTGCTTGGAAATCTGGCGCGGCTGAGGTTGAGCTTTGTTGCACACCTAACGAAAACGAAGCTTTTTTCCAGAATTGCGCCGAAGACTTAAGCGTAACACTCACCGAGCAAGGCCAGGGAAGCTTGGGGGATCGGATGCTCCGCGCGATAGAGAGAGCTTTAATGGACGACCATAAAGTGATCCTAATCGGAGGAGACTGCCCCGCTTTGACCTTTGAACAGATAGCACATGCAGCTCGAGCACTTGCATGTGCGGATGTTGTCGTAATGCCCGCTGAAGATGGCGGCTATGTCCTTATCGGTGCGACGCGAACCCATCCCCAAATGTTTGATGACATTCAATGGGGCACAAGCTCGGTGCTGGCCGAACAGCGGCGTAACTTGAGCGCGTGCGGTCTGACCGTGACCGAAACAGACACGCTGTGGGATGTTGATCGCCCAGAGGATTTGGCGCGTGTGAAAGCGCTCAAGCCGCCGCTCGAATTTTTTTGGCCATCATGAAAAAACGTCTGCTACTCGTCGTCATCTGCCTATTGTCATTTGGCTTACACGCCGATGTTACGGCTCCGTTGATTTCAAACTTAGCATTTTCCAGCTTGCGGCCAGGCGAAGCATTGCCGAACGCGATGCACTTTATTGCGCTCCCCAAAATCAAACACAACCTTGTTTCGTTCGTCGATGATGCGGGCGTGACGGTGTTAAAAGTTGATTCCAATGATTCAGCGGGCAGCGTTGGCATTCCCATTAAAGCTTCGCGCGATATCGGTAATACGACGCTCGAATGGCGGTGGAAGATTAGCCGAAAGCTTGAAAAAGCAGACACGACCACCAAAAGCGGCGATGACTACTCGGGCCGTGTGTATGTGTTTTTCGATGTACCGCTGGCGTCGCTTTCGTTCGTGGAGCGCAGCAAAATTCGCATTGCGCGCGCCATTGCGGGTGCCGATGTGCCGACCGCCGCGATTTGCTATGTCTGGGACAATGCCCACGCTATTGGCCACACGCAATGGAGTCCCTACACAAACCGTGTGCGCGTAATCGTGCTACAAACCGGCGCTACTCCAATCAACAAATGGACGGGTGAATCGCGCGATGTCGCGGCTGATTTCAAAGCTGCTTTTGGCACTGATGCACCCGCCGTAACCGGTGTGGCGGTGGGCAACGATACGGACAATACAGACGATGCCGTCACGACTTGGTTCGGTGATATCAAATTTACCAAGCGTTTATGAAACGAATGCGCGCAACAAAAAATATAAACGCTAGCACTAGCGCGCCTTGTGGCAGCAAAATGCTCAAAAACGAACACTCCGCTTAGGGTTTCGTTTGCCGCTTAGCTAACGCCGAGAGCATACTTTTGGGCAATCACCAAATCGCGTATCCCGGATTCTGCCAGCGCCATGAGAGCATCCATATCTGCTCGTGAGAATGGTGCGCCCTCCGCCGTGCCCTGAATCTCGATATACGCGCCACTGCCTGTCATCACCACATTCATATCCGTCTCGCAACTGGAGTCCTCGATGTAATCAAGATCGAGAATCGCACCTTCGTGGCCGATGCCGACTGATATCGCGGCCACAAAATCGTTAATCGGCGATTCAGCAATCTTGCCGCTTTTTAATAAGCCATTTACTGCATCCTGAAGCGCAATAAATGCGCCGGTGATGGACGCGCAGCGGGTGCCGCCATCGGCTTGCAACACATCGCAATCAAGGGTGATTTGACGCTCGCCTAATTTCTTAAGATCGACCACGGCGCGCAAGCTGCGGCCAATGAGGCGCTGGATTTCTTGGGTGCGACCGGTTTGTTTGCCGCGTGCTGCTTCGCGATCGCTGCGGGTATTGGTGGCGCGCGGCAGCATGCCGTATTCGGCAGTAACCCAGCCTTCAAGCGAACCTTTTTTATGCGGCGGTACGCGCTCTTCCACGCTGGCGGTGCACAGCACTTTGGTGTCGCCCATCGCGATCAGCACCGAGCCTTCGGCGTGCTTGGTGAATTGACGGGTGATGGTGACGGGGCGCAGCTGGTGGGCGCGACGAGCATTAAAACGAGGCATAGTTATTCAGTAGAAAGTTTGTGCGTGGAATGGCGGACGTAACGCAAGCAAATGGAAACAAGATAGAAGAAAAGCGAACGCTATTTCGAAACCCGTTTTATCGCATCCTGGATTTCCTGAATGGCGGCTTCGATTTCTTCGTCGCTGACGTCATCTTTAATGAGAGAAGTTTGCTGTGTCGTGTTCAAGGCAGAGGTGGTGAACCCATCCATCGGCGCGGTGACGGTCACTGTCGGCGGCGCTTCAAAATTCGGGTCCTGATGTTCCCAGGTGAGGCCGATTACCGAAAGATTGTCAGAGTCGGCACCGGCTTTATCTTCGGCTTCGATCAACAACTTTGGCACCAGCTCCAGAATATTTTCGCGCTGCAATCGCTTGGCAATCAGCCCGGACGGAAGCGGCGCCCAAAAGCCGTCGGTGGACAGCAAAATCGTATCACCCACCCGCAGCGGCCAATCCTCAGACAACGTAATCGCAGGTGGCAATACACCGCCCAGACAGTTATAGATTTTATTCCGGTCGGGGTGTACAGCAGCCCCTTCAGGCGTCAATAAACCCGCATCCATCAATTGCTGCACGCGCGAATGGTCGAGCGTGGTGGTGGCCAACTCGCCTTCGCGAAACACATAGAGGCGCGAATCGCCGGAATGCGCCCAACAGGCCTTGCCGTTTTGCACCAGGCACACCACGACGGTGGTGCGCGGGCATTCCAACATCTGGTTTTCGTCGGCAAAGGCAACAATAGCCCGGTGTGCCGATTGAATTGCCGACTCCAAAAATTCTCTGGGACGACGCAACATGCCGCGAGCGCCCTCTTGCTGAAATCGGGTGGTGATGGTGTTGACTGAAATTTCCGCTGCAATTTCGCCGCGCGCATGGCCGCCCATGCCGTCGGCAATCACCATTAGTAATATTTCTTTTGAATAGGAATAGGCGACCCGGTCCTGATTGACCTTGCGGCCTCCGATGTGACTATCTTGAAAGATGGTGAAGCGCATTTTTGATTTTGTCTTTGCTTTACAAACCTAGAAAATTTTGCGGTTCAGGCGTGCGCGCCATCGTCCTGCGAACGTAGGCTCAGGATTTTCGGTGGGGTCGATCGGTATCTCCATGTCGCCGCCATCGGTGAGCGCCGCCGAGGGAACGTCTTTGAGTAATGCCTTTTGCAATTCAAACGCGGTCTGAGGGCGTTGGAGGTGATCCAGCATCAGGCACCAATTGACTATTTGTAGCAAATCGTCTGAATATTGTTTGTATTCGGACGAAGTCAGCACCTTCACTTTGTCGTCAATGATTCGATCACTCGCGGCGGGCGGGTGGGCACCCGAAATGCAGCAATACAAGGAAGCGCCGATTGCATAGATGTCAGACCACGGTCCCATGAGATCGAAGTTACGATACTGCTCGGGCGCAGCGTAGCCAGCGGTATACATGGGGCGTAATTTTGGCGCGTCGCTGGTCAATGCCTGACGAGCCGCGCCAAAATCAAGCAGCACCGGTTTACCTTCCATGGTGATGTAGACATTGGCAGGTTTAATGTCAAGATGCAGCAGCTTTTTAGAATGTACCTCGCGCAGGCCATTGAGCAAATGCGTAAACATGCGACGAATGAAACTTTCGGTGAAGTCCTGGCGATGGCGCGAAATGTGGAACTGCAGAGTGCGACCGCGAACATATTGCATGACCATGTAAACGGTTTCATTAGCGCGGAAAAAATTCTCCACGCGAACAATATTAGGGTGCGAAATGGTCGCCAGCGCGCGACCTTCTTCAAAAAAACACTTCAGCCCGTGGCGAAAAACCGCGAGATTCTCATCAGAGTTGACCTGTACTTCCGCGCCGTCATTTGCGCTGCGCAAGCCAAGCGCCGAGGGCAGATATTCCTTGATGGCAACCGGCGTACCAAATTCATCGCGCGCCAAATATACAATTGAAAACCCGCCCGAAGAGAGCAGTTTTTCGATTTTGTAATTTTGCAGCTGGTAGCCGTCAGGCAGTGGTTGATTAGTTTGGGTTGCCATTTTTCATAAAAGGGGCCGAACGCCCGGTAAAACGGGTAATTGGGCGGCGGGTTGGATGCCTAAGCTATAATTCTTGCTCGTTATATTGATGTTGTAAAGCAATTCAAGCGGTTTCAGCTCTTGATGCAATTCAGTATTTTATGTTGTCCATGATGCTGTTTCACCCAAGTCGATGCATCTAGTTTGCCACTTGTTGTTCGCTATCGGCGTTTTTAGCTTGCGACTTAAATAAGTCCGCCTTTTGGGCATGACTTTACCCACCTTTGAACCGCCATCAAATTGCCATGACACCTTCAGTTTCCAGTATGACCGGATTTGCGTCTGTAAGCGGCGAAGTGCCGGGCGGACGATTTCAGTTGGAATTAAAGTCGGTAAACCACCGATATCTTGAATTTCAAACCCGCATGCCGGAGGATTTGCGCTCCCTAGAGCATATTATGCGCGAGCTGGTCGCCGCCAAGCTAACGCGGGGTAAAGTGGATTGCCGGGTGCAGTTCACACCCGTCGCCACCCGTGAGGCCTTTTCGCCTAACGAGGCCGCATTGACGGCCTTGGCGGAGATGCAATCTTTGATTAAAACAAAATTTGCCGCTCGCGATCTTTCTGTTTGGGAAATCATGCATGCGCCCGGCGTCATGGCGGCGGAGGCGATGGGCACTGACGAAGCCAAAGAAAAATTACTGGCGCTGTTGAGAAAAGCGATTGAAGAGCTTAACGCGACCCGCGCCCGCGAGGGCGAAAAGCTCAGCCAGATGTTGATGGAACGTTTGAACGGCATCGATGCATTGGTCAAACAAGTGACCCCGCTGATTCCACAGTTGGTCGCGGCGTATCAGGAGAAATTGACCGCAAAACTCACCGATGCGTTCGCGCAGGCGGGTGTTGATGAGCGTATTAAACAAGAGGTGGTGTTATTCGCCTCGCGCATCGACGTGGCGGAGGAACTCAACCGGTTGTCTACCCACGTTACCGAAGTAAGGCGCGTGTTGAAGGGCGGCGGCACGGTGGGTAAGCGTCTCGATTTTCTGATGCAAGAACTCAATCGCGAGGCCAATACGCTGGGTTCTAAATCGGTTTCAACCGACGCCACCAATGTATCGGTGGAGCTTAAAGTGCTGATCGAGCAAATGCGCGAGCAGATCCAGAACATTGAATAGGTGATGTATTTGGAACGCGCGCTAAATTATCTGGGCTGTCTTTACACCATTGTCGCGCCCTCCGGCGCGGGTAAGTCGAGCCTCGTCGCGGCGCTGTTGGAGCGCGACCCATCAATCCGGCTTTCCGTGTCAACCACCACGCGCCCGCCGCGGCCGGGCGAAGTGTCCGGCTGCGAGTATCACTTCGTCACCCGTGAAAAGTTTGAGGCGCTGATGGGTGAAGGTGAATTTCTGGAGCATGCCGAGGTTTATGGGAACTTTTATGGCACATCCAAGCGCTGGATTGAAGCGACCCGCGCAGCCGGCGAAGATGTATTGCTTGAGATTGATTGGCAAGGGGCCCGGCAAGTGAAAAAGATTTTCCCGGATATGAGTTTTATCTACATTCTGCCGCCCTCGATTGAGGTGCTACGCGAGCGGCTAGTCAAGCGCGGCAAAGATACAGTCGAAGTCGTGGAGCGGCGTCTCGCCGCGGCGCGAGAGGATTTACGCCATGTCCGACAGGCTGACTATGTTATTATTAATGAAGACTTTAGCGCCGCTTTGGCAGATTTGCAGGCCGTCACGCGAGCCTTGAGATTGACGGCAGCGCACCAACTAAAGCGCTATGCCCACCTGATTTCGTAGCAGCATTCATAGCGGCACATTCCGGAACGTATCTGGCAGCTTGCAGTTCACAAGGTGCCTTCAACTGGGATGCACATTTTGGCCGAACACGCTTCCTTACTTCCTGCGGACAAATTGTGGTTGTCGTGATTGAGGATTCAGTACAGCGGCGCGCAAAAGTAAAGTTATTAGTCTTATTTCAATCAAATTAAATGCTTGTTGGCAATCCAGCCGACATAGTTCAGTAGCCCCAGTGGAGTATTCAAAATGGCCCGTATTACCGTTGATGATTGCGTTAAATTGATTCCAAACCGGTTTGAATTAACTTTGGCTGCTACTGCGCGCTCGCGCCAACTGGCACTAGGTTCCGCACCCTATGTTGATCCAGGCAAGGACAAGCCCACCGTGATCGCGTTGCGAGAAATAGCAGCAGGACATATCGGCGTGAGTATTTTGTCACCCGTGGTGCCGACCGCCGCAACCGAGATGTAGGCGTACTAAACGTGCGTTACCCAGCTCGATAGAGAGGGATCTGAGGTCATGAGTCATCATGGATAACAGTCCTCCTCCCCCGGCACCGTCTAGCACCAGTCAACACGCTGGCAGCAATGCAAATCCAGCGCGATCCGCCCGGACGCGCGTTGGCAAGCGCGCCACGGATCATGAAGTGACGCCAGATTCCGTCGCAGGTGGGAACCTTAGCGCGCCGGCAATCAATCAGCCGCCGGTCGCAGATACTCACGACGAAACCGAGTTCATCTCGCTTAAGAAGCTGCTTAACTATCTCAAGCCGGCAGATCTGGCAAAAGTTGAAGCGGCGTTTGCGATGGCAAAAGCCGCGCATCAGGGTCAAACCCGCAATTCGGGCGAGCCCTATATTACCCATCCATTGGCGGTCACCACCATTCTTGCTGAATGGCACCTCGACCCGCAGGCTTTGATTGCCGCGATGTTGCACGATGTGGTGGAAGATACGCCCACCACCAAAGATGAAATCGCGACGAAATTCGGTAAGGCAGTCGCCGAGCTGGTTGATGGTGTGTCCAAGCTCGACAAACTGCAATTCGCCACACTCGAAGAAGCCCAAGCCGAGAATTTTCGCAAAATGCTGCTCGCGATGGCGCGTGATTTGCGCGTGATTCTCATCAAGCTCGCGGATCGTTTGCACAATATGCGCACCCTCAGCGCAGTCTCGCTTTCCAAACAGGAACGAGTGGCGAAGGAGACACTGGAGATTTACTCGCCCATCGCCAATCGACTGGGGCTCAATAACGTTTACTACGAGCTGGAGGATTTAGGCTTCCGCTATTCGCACCCCAATCGATTCAAGGTGTTGGAAAAAGCCGTCAAAGCGGCACGCGGAAATCGTCGCGAAGTGATCGGCAAAATATTGGATGCGATGAAAGCCCGCTTGAAAGAATTCAAGCTTGATGCCACGGTCACCGGCCGGGAAAAATTCCTGTCGTCGGTGTATAAAAAAATGCAGGAAAAGCACATTTCGTTTTCCGAAGTCCTCGACATCTACGGCTTTCGAATTATTGTCAAAGATATGCCGTCCTGCTACGTGGCACTGGGTGCGCTGCATACGCTTTACAAACCGTTCCCCGGTAAATTTAAAGACTACATTGCGATTCCCAAATCGAACGGTTATCAATCGCTGCATACAACGCTCTTTGGGCCGTACGGAACCCCGATTGAACTACAGATCCGCACAGCGGATATGCACAAAATTGCCGAAGCAGGAGTCGCATCGCATTGGCTTTATAAAACTTCTGATGCGCACGACACCTCGCTATCGGACGTCCAGCAAAAGACCCACCAATGGCTGCAATCGCTGTTGGAGATTCAGTCCGGCACCGGCGATGCGCTGGAATTTTTAGAACATATCAAGGTCGATTTGTTTCCCGATGCGGTCTACGTTTTTTCGCCGAAAGGCAAAATTTCATCATTGCCCAAGGGTGCCACGCCAATTGATTTTGCCTATGCGGTACATTCCGACATTGGCAACCGTGCAGTGGGCGCCAAAGTAAATGATGAAAGCGTGCCGCTCAGCAGCCGTCTCAAAAATGGCGATCGTGTTGAGATCGTGACGGATGCATCGGGGCGGCCCAACGCCGCCTGGCTGAACTACGCGGCAACGGGCAGAGCGCGGGCGCACATTCGCCAATACCTCAAATCTACCCGGCTTTCAGAATCAGTCGAGTTGGGCGAGCTGTTGTTGATTCAGGCGGTGAGCTCACTTAATTTTGCGCCAAACGATATCGGTCGCCTCCACTGGCAACGATTGCTGAAGGGCGACCACGCCACCACCAAAGAAGAGGTGTTGACCGAGATCGGGCTGGGTAAACGCCTCGCCGTCGTGGCCGCACGCAAGCTATTCGCGCTCGCTGATCTGGAAGCACCTGAACATCGATCCAAAGAAGCCATCATTATTCGCGGCACCGAAGACATGGCGGTGCAGTTTGCGCTTTGCTGCCGGCCGATTCCGGGTGACCCGATCATTGCGCAGATGAAAGGTGGGCAGGGCCTCATTATTCATACGCATGATTGTCCGGCGGTACATCCTTTCAAATTTGATCCTGAAAAATGGGTTGATGTGCAATGGGACCCATCGATTGACCGGTTTTTTAAAGTCGATATTCGTATTCTGGTCACCGACCGGCGCGGTGTGTTGGCCAGGCTTGCAGCCGAGATCGCGAGTGCCGATTCAAATATCGCCCAAGTGCGCATGGACGATCCTGAAGTGGGCGACGCAAAATATTCCACGCTACAGTTTACGATCGATGTAAAAAATCGTTTGCACCTTGCGCGCGTGATGAAACAGCTGCGGAATTTGCCGGAAGTGGTGCGCCTAACGCGGTTAAAATCAGGGCAAATACGCGAAGGTCATAGGGATTCACACAAGGACTCACACAAAGACCCGCAAAAAAACGGCAGCAAGGAACGTAACCCTCTTAAAGACCCCGAGTCTCATAAAGAAATTAAAAACGACACCACTCCCGAAAAATGAAAACAATTATCTCGACGCCTTTTGCTCCCGCCGCCATTGGACCGTATTCACAAGCAGTTCGGGTGGGCAATACTGTTTATCTTTCGGGGCAGATTCCGCTTGACCCCGCCACCATGCATTTGGTGGATGGTGTTGAGAACCAGATCAAGCGCGTGTTCGATAATCTGACCGCGGTGTGCATTGCCAGCGGCGGGACACTCAATGACATCGTCAAATTATCCATATTCATGATTGATCTTGGCCACTTCGCAAAAGTGAATGAGATTATGGTCACCTACTTCAATGAGCCGTTTCCCGCGCGCGCGGCAATTGGCGTTGCCTCACTCCCGCGCGGCGCCCAAATTGAGATGGAAGCCGTTATGGTGTTGCCTGAGGTGTCGTCATCGAGCAATGGTTGAATATTTCAAGCTCGACTTGTACGCTCAAAAAATGTTGTTGGACCTCTTTGATTCAGCAGTAAGCGTTTGATCAAATCCGGATTACCGCCTAAAAAGAAACCGCCCTCGCCCAGCAAACCTCGGCAGGAGAGCGCGTCTACCGCGGCGGAGAAAATGGCCAAAATCGGCCTGCGTGAAGACTGGGATTTTGCGCTGCATTTACCGATGCGTTATGAAGACGAAACGCGCATTACGCGGGTGCGCGACGCGCGCGTGGGTGAGACTTGTCAGGTTGAAGCGGTCATCAACCACAGCGAGGTGACCTATCGCCCGCGCCGCCAGCTGGTGGTGCAAACTCAGGATGGCGATGATGTTTTGTATCTTCGCTTTATGAATTTTTATGGCAGCCAGATCAAACAAATGGCGGTGGGCAAACGGCTCCGATTGTTTGGCGAGGTGCGGCAGGGATTTTTCGGTGCCGAGATGGTTCACCCACGCTACCGGATCGTGACCGAGAACGAATCTGTGCCCGAAGCGCTGACGCCGGTTTATGGCACCACAGCTGGAATCTCGCAAACCATTCTGCGCCGCGCCATTGAAAAATCGCTGGCGACCTTGGAAAGCCGGGCCGCGCTCGATGATGCACTTCCTGAATCTATGCGACATCAATACCGACTTCATGATTTCCGTACCAGCGTGCTGATCCTGCATCGCCCGCCTGCCGATGCCGCACAATCCAGCTTGATGGAGCGCACGCATCCGGCGTGGCAACGCATAAAATTTGACGAGCTTTTGGCCCAGCAGCTCGCGATGAAAAAAGCCCGGGCTGCCCGCGACTTAAAATCGGCGCCACGGCTGATCGGTAAAACCAAATTGACCAAGGCGTTCAAAGCGACGCTGCCGTTCGCGCTCACCAGTGCACAGATTCGCGCCTCCAATGAAATTGCCGCCGATCTCGCCGCACCCCATCCGATGCAGCGTTTGCTGCAAGGCGATGTCGGCAGTGGCAAGACGATTGTGGCCGCGATGGCAGCAGTGCAAGCCATTGAAAATGGTTTTCAGGCCGCGCTGATGGCCCCCACAGAGATTCTGGCCGAGCAGCATTACCGCAAGTTGGGCGGCCTGCTTGCGCCGCTCGGTGTGACTGTGACGTGGCTCACGGGTAGCTTGAAAGCGAAGGAAAAACGCGCGGCCATTGCGGATATTGCCGCGGGTAAGACCCAACTCGCGATTGGTACCCATGCGTTGTTTCAGGACGGTGTCGCGTTCGCAAAACTGGGCTTGGCCATTATTGATGAGCAGCATCGATTTGGCGTAGGCCAGCGTCTGGCGTTGCGCGAGAAAGCGGGCGCAAATATGAGTAGCGCGGAGCAGAATTTTGAAGCGCATCAGCTCATGATGTCCGCCACGCCGATCCCGCGCACGCTGTCGATGAGCTATTTTGCGGATTTGGATGTATCGGTGATTGATGAGCTGCCGCCGGGACGTACGCCGATCGTCACCAAGCTGATTGCGGATTCACGCCGTGACGAAGTGCTGGAGCGAATTCGTCAGGCGTGTGAAGCGGGCGCGCAGGCTTACTGGGTCTGTCCGCTCATTGAAGAATCCGAAACACTGCAATTGCAAACCGCCGTCGACACGTTTGAAAATATGCGCGTCACCTTCCCG
>JBBRFJ010000050.1:0-20569 GCA_038224475.1 Burkholderiales bacterium | reverse complement strand
GGGGAAATCAGCCAGAAGCCAATCCGCTTAAACAATTTCTCGATAGCTTCGATAAATTCAGCGCGATGCCGGATGACACGCTCATCCTGCCATCGCATGGACGCGTGTTTCGCGGCTTACACACGCGAATCGCTGAACTGAAACTACATCATCAGGATCGGTTGGCGGATCTGGTCGCCGCATTGGCAGAACCCAAAGCCGCCGCGGATGTGCTTGGCGTGCTGTTCAAACGCTCGCTCGATGACCATCAGCTGGTGTTCGCCATCGGCGAGGCGATTGCGCATCTACATTATCTTTGGTATCGCGGCCTAGCGAGCCGGACCCGGGATGCAGATGGGGTTTATTTATTTTGCCGCGTTGCGGACTAGTGCAAGCATAAAATATAAACACTAGCATTGACGGGGCTTTTCAAACGATTTTACCCTGAAACGTCCGTCAATACTGGGGTTTAATCCAGCGGCGCTGACTGTGCGGGCAGCGAAACTGAAAACGTCGTGCCGTGATCGGTTGAGATGACCGCTGGAGTGTCAATCGCGCCCGTTGCAATATCAGCGCCGCGACAAGGCGGTTGCGCATATTCGGCGACCTTGCTTTTGACACTAATGCTGCCGTTATGGCGGGTCACCACCGTTTTCACAAAAACCAATCCCAGTCCAATGCCCTCCTCTTCTGGCTGCCCTTCTTCGTGCAGGCGTACAAACCGGCTGAAGAGCTTGGACATATTGGCTTTGGAAATACCGTAGCCCTGATCTGCCACGTCGATCACCCAAGAGCTAGGATTTAAAGCAGGGCCGACCTCAACATCGGCATCGTTTTGTGAAGCCGTTTCAAGATGCAGTGAACAAGTAATTCGGGACTTCGGCGGGCTATATTTGATCGCATTCGACAGTAGATTCATCAGCACACGGGTCAGCAAATCGCGGTCGCCCAGCACCCACGCCTCATCGTCCGGCAGCTGCGATTTAACGCTGATTTCTTTGGCTGAAGCCAGTGACCAAGCCTCATCTGCGGCGTCCTGCAACAAGCCGGACAACTCCAATAGTTCAAAGTCTTGTGGCTTGGAGCGCTCTGCTTTGGCCAAACGCAAAAAATCATCGGCAAGCGTCAAGGTGCGCTTCGCGTAGCGGTCAATTCGTTCAACCAGTTTGGCCGTCGGCATGCTGTCGGGATCTTCGCGCTGCATTTCCAGCAAGGTGATGATTGATGCCTGCGGAGAACGCATATCGTGCGATAGGAATCGCAGCGCCTCGTCGCGACGCCGCTCAGATTCTCGCAGCGGCGAAATATCTGTCAAGGTCAAAATCGTACCCGTACGGACGCCAGTGTGCGACATTGAAGGCGCAATTTGCACCAGAAAATCCATGTCTTCAGCAGTGCTGCCGGCTGCATGAGCATTGCCAGTGTTCTGTACCAAACGAGCTTCAATCGACACAACCCGGCTCACCGCAGATGCTTCTCCCCACATTTCACGCCATGTTTTATTGCTATCGTGTTTGAATCGCTGCATCAGCTCAAATACATCACGGCCCTCGAGCGGCTGTTCATTGTTTGCAAGCGCGGTTGCCAGCCCCTCAGTGCGAACGCTGGTACTCTTAAAACCAAACAAGCGGTCGGCGCTTGAATTTGCCAGCAATACGCGACCCGTAAAATCAGTGACAATCGCGGCTTCGGGCAAACTCTCCAAACTATCCGCGACAAAGCGATTTAGATTTCGCAACAGTTGAGTCGCGTCGCGTACTGATGCAATCCGCTGTTCAACGACATCTTGCGTAAAAAATGCGCCGCCGAATTTAGGCGGCTTCGGCGAACTAGGTGCGGAATTCGGCAAAATTGCGAGCGCTGTATCGGGCGCAACCACGCTGCGCTCAAGCTTTAAGCGCGAAAGCTCTTCATCAAAATATCGCTGTGTTGCCTGCAGCTTTCGCCAACTCCACAATGGATAAGCCAACACCATGGCCATCACCGCCACCACCGGCGAAATCCAGAATTGGCTGAGCCGAAACAGTAATGCAGAACCGATCACGGCAGCCAAGCACAGCCCCGTGGTTAAAATAATGGATTGCGAAGGGCTCAACCATAAAAAACCAGCAAACAGTCCCAGGATTAATATCAGCGATACCGCCGAGGTGGCTGCGAAAGATGCCTCCTGCAAGTTGATTCCTTCGCGGAGGCCTTGCAGAATATTGGCGTGGATCTCGACACCCGGCATCGCACGCGCCTCGTGGGACTGGCCAAAAGATGAAGTCGGAGCACCTCCTGAATCGCCCGATAGGGGAGTTGGAAACTCATCGCCCATACTGGGCGCCGTCATCCCTACCAACACAATTTTGTTTTTAAATTCGCGTGCCGGGATGTCGCCGCGCAGCACGTCTATGTAAGAAATTTGCTTGAAATGCCTTGGCGGACCAGCGAACGGAATTCGGTATTGTCCATCCAGCACCCACACCGCATCGGGGCTCAAATTCTCTTGGTGCCTCTCGGCAATTGAGGCCGGACGCAACTTCGTGATTCCGGCATTTTCGAGTCGCCCGGGCTCGGCCACCTCAAGCGCCGCCAACGCCAGCAACGGATGACGCGGTGCACGAAAACCTGCTCGCAGAAATACGCTTCGCAAGACCCCATCCGAATCAAAACGGGTGCTGATATGCCCTACGCCGGCCGCCGCTGAACTAAGCAATGGTGCGGGGAGTGACTCACCCACGGGAGCACCCTCGTTGTTTTTTTGCAAAAGTGGCAGCACCACTTTCGCGTTCGCGCGAATCGATTCGGCGAGTAGTTCATCCTGCTTTGGGTCGCGCAGATCAGGCTCGGTCAGCACGATATCCAAGGCCACTGCTTTCACCTCGGCCTGTGTCAATTTTTGAAGTAACGTGGCATGAGTCGCGCGCGCCCAAGGCCAACGGCCAATTTGTTTCAGGCTGTCTTCGTCGATCCCGACAATAACGATATCGCTTTGCGCCGGACGTTTCCACAGCGACAGCGCCTGGTCGTAGACGGTTTGATCGATGCGCGAAAACCAGGACCCATTCTGCGCGAACAGGGTGAAGCTGGATAACAGCAATGCGATGACCAACCATTCTTTGAGCACCCGTTTGCGCCATGTGCGGGTGTCACTTTCCAGCTCAAGCTCGGTACCCGCGTTTGGCATGTCTAGCACGCTGAACCTGCTGCCGCCTCAAGCACACTATGCATGCCAAGCACGCTAGCGAAAGGCCATGAGGTTGAAGCGTTCCGTGCAGACATCAAAGCGGTTTCTTCTGGTGGCGTCGATAAGGCGGGGAAGCTGAATGGATGTTGATTTAGCCGCCCCCGCCGATTTGAT
Organism: Burkholderiales bacterium; assembly: GCA_038224475.1. Taxonomy (GTDB): domain Bacteria; phylum Pseudomonadota; class Gammaproteobacteria; order Burkholderiales; family Usitatibacteraceae; genus UKL13-2. The sequence continues at coordinate 17,247 of JBBRFJ010000050.1, read as the reverse complement.
CCTGCGATTACGCCACGGTCACCAGCCGGACAGGTTTCGATGGGCTAACCGGTGCCAGGCAAACATCAGAGCGGCTCACGCGCTCGGCTGGTCGGCTGGTTTGGGCGTAACAGCAACATGCTCGAGGCGATAGCCAAAATTGTAAATCGGCGTCAGCCGCAGACCGCGCTCTGGTCCAAAGTCGAGCTTCTTGCGAATCCGCGAGACGTGGGTGTCGACGGTGCGGGACGGCACATCGCCGCTGCGGCCCCACACACTCTCGGACATATGACCACGCGACAGCAAGCGACCGATATTGCCGAATAGAAACACCGTGAGTTCGTATTCCTTATCCGTCATCTCAATTGCCTGACCGTCCATCTTGACGACGCGGTTAATGGTGTCGATATAGTACGGGCCGAGCTCAATTGCGCTGGTTTCCACCTGCTTGGGCCGTGATCGCCGGAGTAATGCTTCCACCCTCGCGAGCAGCTCAAGCCGACGCACCGGCTTAATCATGTAGTCGTCCGCGCCCGCCGCAAGCGCGGCGACAATATCCTGTTCGGAATCACGGCTGGTAGCGAATACCACCGGCGTGGTCAGATTCTGCTTTTCACGCAGCCATTTCAAAACCTCAGCGCCGGACAAATCCGGCACGTGCCAGTCGAGCAAAAACAAGTCATAGCTCTCGCGCCCGGCTTCTCGCACCAGTGCCTTGCCCAATAAAAAATGATGGACCGTATGCCCGGCAGCGGTAAGCCACTGCTGCATGGCGGCCCCGACATCGGCATCATCTTCCAGCATTGCAATTCGCATATTCATCCCTTTAGGCCGTTTTCAATCACTTTAAGTCCAACCTCCCAATTCTATGATGAAGCGGGAGGCTGATGTTATTTTCGCGCATTTTTTACACTTTTAGTTTTACGCTCTCCAAGCGCACGCTGAAATCAAGCTAAAGCCCGCATGAGCGGCGCCTGAAAGCACTACGCAGACTTTTCTGATGTGCCAACCGCGCCGCCGACGCTGGCCGCCACACGTTCAAGGCGATAACCGATGTTGTACACAGGTACCAGGCGAAACCCATTTTGCGGGGCAATATCGAGCTTCTTCCGGACCCGTGAAACGTGGGTATCAATCGTGCGCGACAGCGCTGATGCAGCTCTACCCCAGACGCATTCTGAGATGTACTGACGCGATAACAATTTTCCGGAATTATTAAGCAGAAAAACTGCCAAATCGAATTCCTTCTCGGTCAGGTCAATGACGGCATCTTCCTTAAAAATCTGCCGCGCGCTCGCGGCCACACGATACGGCGGAAACGACAGCTGATCGGACTCGGCGACCAATCGCTTGGCGCGACGCAGTAGCGCATTGGCGCGAGCTACCAATTCGCCGCGCTGCACCGGTTTTGACATGAAATCATCCGCGCCCGCATCAAGTGCCGCGATCACGTTTTTTTCGGCGTTGCGCACCGTGACGAATAGCACCGGCACACTTGATCGGTGTTCGTGACGTAGCCACTTGAGCACCTCCAAGCCGGACATGTCAGGAATAGCCCAGTCGATCAAATAAAGGTCAAAGCCTTCGCGCGCGGCGTGGGTGGCCAGCTTTCTTCCTGACGTAAACAGCTGGCAGTGATAGCCAGACTCTTCCAGCCAGCGCTTCATCACGGCGCCAATGTCAGCGTCATCCTCCAATATTGCGACGTGCACGGTTATCGCCTCCTCAAATTCATTTCCTCGGCTGGTTTTAACGGTCTACCGCTTGCTTGAGCCGGTAGAATTTAAGAGGCATATTAATCAGAACCAGCAAGCGCTTTTCAACCTTGAATTCACACTTTGACATTAAGTAATTTTTTGAAAGCGTTCGCAAAAAGCACGTAAAAAAGTTTCACAAATTCACAAACTATAGTTTCAACTACAACTCACCAAGCCTTGCTATGTTCGGCGTTTTTAATGGCAAATAATAGACTCGTGTGATTATGTTTTGCGGCCTCTCAAGAGCGGCCACAAAATCAAATCAATGCCCGCATCGCCCGATCCAGCCCCTGCACCGTCATCGGGAACATACGGTTTTCCATCAAGCCTTGCGTGATCTTAATGGATTGTGTCCACGGCCAATGCTCTTCTGGCGTCGGGTTGATCCATACCGCGCGTCGGTAAACTTCCGTCAGCCGCGCCAGCCATACCTGCCCCGACTCATCGTTCCAATGGTCCACGCTGCCACCGGGCTGCAAAATTTCATAGGGGCTCATGCTGGCGTCACCGACAATAATCACTTTGTAATCGCGACTGTATTTATGTAGCAGATCAAGCGTGGCGTATTTTTCCGCATGCCGCATCCGATTATTACGCCACAGCGACTCATAAATGAAATTGTGAAAATAGAAATATTCCAGATGCTTGAATTCCGTTTTTGCGGCTGAGAATAGCTCTTCGCAGGTGTGAACGTAATCATCCATTGATCCACCGACATCCAGCAATAGCAATACCTTGACGTTGTTGTGCCGCTCGGCTTGCAGCTTCAAATCTAGATAACCTGCGTTGTGCGCCGTGGCTTTGATGGTGCCGTCCAGATCAAGCTCCTCGGGCGAGCCAGTGCGGGCGAATTTGCGCAGCCGTCGCAACGCGAGCTGAATATTGCGAATGCCCAATTCGACTTGATCATCATAATCGCGATATTCGCGCTGATCCCACACTTTCACCGCGCTGCGATTTCTCGATTTATCCTGACCGATGCGCACGCCTTCCGGGTTGTAGCCATAGGCACCGAACGGCGATGTCCCTGCGGTACCGATCCATTTCGACCCGCCTTGATGCCGTTCTTTCTGCTCTTCCAGCCGCTGCTTTAAGGTTTCCATCAGCTTGTCCCAGCCGCCGAGCGCGTCGATTTGCGCCTTTTCTTCATCAGACAATAACTTCTCGGCCAGCTTTCTGAGCCATTCTTCAGGGATATTTGCCTCCAGCGCCTTATCTAGCGCGGCGTTCAGGTTTTCAACGCCTTTAAAATAAGTCGCAAACGCCCGGTCAAAGCGGTCGAAATTGGTTTCATCCTTCACCAGACAAGCGCGCGATAAATAATAAAAATCATCTACGCTGCCGTAATTGTCCGAAATTGAAACGCCCTTTTGCATCGCCTCGCACAGGATCAAATATTCTTTGACCGATACCGGCAACCCCGCTTGTTTAAGCCCGAGAAAAAAATCAATCAGCATGGGCGCGCCAGCCGTTCCTGTAGCTTAGCTTTCACGTCCGGCCATTCCGCTGCGATGATCGAATAAACATAGGTGTCGCGGATTCCGCCCTGACGATCAATGCCATGGCTACGCAACACGCCATCGAGCTTTGCTCCCAGCCGCTCAATCGCCGCGCGGCTCGCGAGATTTTTATGATGGGTGCGAAATTCCACCGCCATGCAATCCAGCGTTTCAAATGCATGCTGCAACATCATCAATTTAACCTCCGTATTAATCGCGGTGCGCTGCACCGACTGCGAATACCACGTGTAGCCGATTTCGACGCGCCGCGACGAGGCCGCAATATTGCAAAAAGTGGTCGCGCCCACGACGTGATTATCCGCCACCCGCCGAATCACAAACGGCATCATCGTGCCCCGCTCACGCTCGCCCAACCGAAACGCGATATTCGCCTTCGCCTCATGCGGCGTCGGCACACTCGTAAACCAAAGATTCCATAATTCGCCATCGGCTGCGGCATCTTGAAGCGCATGCAGATGCGAATCGGCAAGCGGCTCGAGGATCGCGGAATTGCCGTGAAGGGTTATGGGGTTGACGAAGTCCATTGGTTTTATATTTTCGTTTGAAGCTGTAATTAGAGTGAAAGAAGTGATGAATAAAACGGAAAACGCGTCGCTTTAACCGCAACTTCGTCGCGAGGGAATTTACGAGGCCCCGCTGATTGTTTGAGTTGTTACTTCACCGGCGATCAGGGAATACACAATCTTCCTCCCGCCTACTTTTCCTCCATCCGGATCTCTAGCCGTACCCCAACCGAGCAAAGTCAGTTTGCGACAAGCGAAGTCTCCAACGGCCTCCAAAAACTCATTGCCTCCCATTGCGTGACGCGGTACAAAATCAAAGGAAACAAAAAATTTGTAATCATCGAAATTTTGATCGTCAACGTGCGCCAATTTAATATTTATGCCAAGCGCTTTACCTCTTGCATATTCACCATTTGCCCAATTGTCACTCAGACGAAACTCCAAGTCCTGGATGCTGAAGTAATTTGACATTTCTTTGCAGAATGCCTCGAACGAAAGAGAGTCCGGTGCTTTTATATAGGTATCACCTGGCATCAACGCTTTCCTCTATTGAAGAATGTTTGCTCTTGCTGTTGATTGTTTGATTGTTTGATTGTTTGATTGTTTTGAAGCAGGTTTGCTCATCGCGTCCACGATCACTAACTCGTATGAACATGACAAACAACAATCATCGTTTAGACGACCAATTCGCAACATCAATAGGGTCGGTTGGAGCGTCATAGCGGATAACTGAGCCGCGCAAAACGTCTAATGGGCTGCGTTTATCGCCGCAATATGAACCAACTTCCACGGTTGGTTTGCCGTGATCACCGACCAAAATGCTTTGGACAGATTCCTCCGCATTCCGGAATAACCCAAACGCGTTTGCTTTGAATTTAGATTTAGATTTAGACACTTTAAAGCCGCTCATAGTCGCCCCCTACGTTTTTTCGCAACCTAACAAGAAAAAATCTGGCTCTGATCTTCCAAAAATTATTATTTTCAACTCAGCCTTTAAAGCTAAAAACTATCCCTTCCTAGACCGCGACAAGAAAATCAACCGCTCAAACAAATGCACATCCTGCTCATTTTTCAGCAGCGCGCCATACAGCGGCGGAATCATTTTGCTGGCGTCGTTACTCTTTAGCGCCTCCGGCGGAATGTCTTCGGCAACCAAGAGTTTGATCCAATCGAGTAGCTCAGATGTGGATGGTTTTTTCTTCAAGCCGGGCATCTCGCGAATATCAAAAAACACTTCCATTGCTTCTTTGAGCAGCGCTTTTTTCAGCCCGGGATAATGCACATCGACGATCTGCTGCATGGTGTTGCGGTCGGGGAAACGAATGTAGTGAAAAAAGCAGCGGCGCAGGAACGCATCGGGCAATTCTTTTTCGTTATTGCTGGTAATGATGATGATCGGGCGATGAATTGCCTTAACCGTTTGGCGGGTTTCATAAACGTAAAATTCCATCCTATCCAGCTCGCGCAGCAAATCGTTCGGAAATTCAATATCCGCCTTGTCGATTTCATCAATCAGCAACACCACTTGTTCGGGTGCGACGAACGCCTTCCACAGCATGCCTTGATGAATATAGTTGGCGATGTCTTTTACTTTTTCATCGCCCAACTGCGAATCGCGCAACCGCGAGACAGCATCGTATTCATATAAGCCCTGCTGCGCTTTGGTCGTGGATTTAATGTGCCATTGAATGAGCGGCTTTCCCAAAGCGGCAGCCACCTCTTCAGCCAGCATGGTTTTGCCGGTGCCGGGCTCGCCCTTTATCAATAATGGGCGTTGTAAAACGACGGCGGCATTCACGGCCAGTTTTAGGTCGTCCGTCGCGATATATTTTTCACTGCCTGAAAATTTCATGTTCGCCCACAAAAAATAATTTGGAAAATTAACCCGAAATCGAATTTCAAACGCTTAAACGTTGTGCTGCACAATGCTTGATTATACGTTTAGCCACTGTGGAGTTCCGCATGACAAACCCCACGAAAACCAAAAGGAAGCCGCATATGCGAACCAAAATTGAAGTTACCCAACAGCGCGCGACACCGGCAACAATCGTCTCGCGCGTTTTGTTGTCCGCACTCATTAGTGCTTCCGTAGCGAGTGCTTTTGCACAAACCAGCGTCACGATTTATTCCAGCGCACAGCCCGGCTCAATCTCAACCGCGAATTTCCAGAGCGGCCAGTTTGATCAGAATGGCGGGAACAGCATCCCCGGCTACGCCGTGATTCGCCAAGAGCAGGATGTGAAGCTCAACAGGGGCCGCACCGTTATTCGCATTTCGGATGTTCCCTCGCAAATTGACCCCACCACCGTGTCATTTGAATCGATAACGGATCCTGCCAATACGCGGGTGGTCGAGCAAAGTTTTGAGTTTGATCTCACCAGCACCGCCAAACTTTTGCAGAAGTATCTTGATCGTGAAGTCACCGTTGAACAAGTGCGCGGACAAAATGTGGAGAGTGTGACGGGTGTACTAATCGGCACCCAAGGCGGCTTGATTTTGCGCATGAATGACAACAGCATCCGCACTATTGGTGCCTATTCCGGCGTCAAGCTCGCCAGTCTTCCCGGCGGGCTGATCAGCAAGCCTACGCTGGTGTGGGATGTAAGCGCCGAGCGTGCGGGCACGCACAAAGCCCGCTATGCGTACCAGACCGCCGGCATTACGTGGTGGGCGGATTACAACTTGACCTTGAATGAGGATCAAGGCGGTTGCAGGCTCGACGTTGGCGCATGGGTGACGATTGTGAATCGAAGCGGCGCCACATTTTCAGATGCGAAGTTGAAGCTGGTGGCGGGAGATGTACAGCGGGCGCAACCTCCGGTTATGGACGGTCGGCTTGAGGAGTCTCGATTCGTTGCCAAAGCCGCAGCGCCTGCAGCAGGCTTCGCCGAAAAATCATTTTTTGAATATCATCTTTACACGCTCGGCCGCCCGACGACGATTACCAATAATGCAACCAAACAAATCGAATTATTCCCCTCAGCGCGCGGTGCGACCTGCGAAAAAACACTGGTTTACTACGGGCAAGCCGGTCAGTATTTTGGTGGCTATGGCGGGCCACAGACAGATCGAAATTTCGGCAACCAATCCAGTAAGAAAGTGGACGTGTATTTACGCTTCAAAAACCGCGAAGAAAACAAACTCGGCATCCCGCTCCCTGCCGGTAAAGTACGCGTCGCTAAACTGGATACGGCTGACCAATCACTAGAGTTTATTGGCGAAGATTTGATCGACCACACGCCGAAAAACGAAACGATTCAAATCAAACTGGGCTCGTCATTCGATGTGGTCGGCGAACGCCGACAAGTCGACTATCGCGTAGACACCAGCGCTAAATGGATCGAAGAAGACATTGAAGTCAAAGTACGAAACCAGAAAGATGAAGCGGTCACATTGATCGTCAAAGAAAATCTTTACCGGTGGAGCAACTGGGCAATCACCAAAAAAACACAGGCCTTCGAAAAGATGGACGCTCGCACCATCCATTTCCCTGTAAAAATCGCGAAAGGTGGCGAGGCAGTGGTGAAATATACGGTTCGTTATACCTGGTAACGGTCAAAGCTATTCGAGTGGATGCAAAAATGGGCGATGGTCCATATCGATGCTGGATTAATGGCTGAAAAATACAAACTCTAATATGGGCGCTGCTTTCAGAGAAGTCTTGCTCGGAAACGCGCGCCTGTATTGGGTTTTGCTACGGACACTTTGCGACTTTAAATACCCCACAATGGCTCCGCCTAGCCGCACGTTCTATCATTTTCGGCGGCGATGTAATTGTGCCGTGCTAGCTAGAAATTAACGTCGTGTCAGCGTCTACATGCGCGACGTTCGCCGCCATCGCTTCACCGATAGGGAACGTCGACTTGACGGATTCCTCCGCAAAAAACGCCACCGCTTCCTCTTCAATCCGGGTGCGTCGCATCGGCGGGAGGCTTTGCCAAATTCGTTTGCCGTAGGGCTTATCGACGAGGCGATTGTCGCCAATCATCAGCACGCCACGATCATGTTCGTCACGAATCAATCTGCCTGCGCCCTGCTTTAATTTGATTGCGGCATGGGGGACTTGATAATGCATGAACGCGTTACCACCAGACTGATTGATCGCGTCAATTCTCGCCGCCAATACCGGATCGTCGGGCGCGGCGAATGGCAGCTTGTCAATCACCACCACGGACAGCGCATCGCCTTTGACGTCGACGCCCTCCCAAAATGAATGGCTCGCGACCAACACCGCGTTACCAAGCTTTCGAAAGCGTTCCAGTAATTCCGTCCGCGTGCCCTCGCCTTGCACCATCAGCGGGAAAGTGAGGCCGCGCTGCTCAAAGAGGTCTTTGAGCAATCCGTGGGCACGATCCATTGCTTTGAGCGACGTAAACAATAAAAACGCGCGCCCTGCAGCGGCTTCGATCAGCGGCAATGCCGCCTTTACGATCGCTTCAGTGTGGTTGGGTGTATTCGGTGCGGGCAATCCTTTGGGCAAATACAGCAACGCCTGATTCGGATAATCAAACGGCGATGCCCAGGACGCAGTTTCTACTTTCCCTGCTTCTGCGCGCTTGTTGAATGCATCGTCATCATCGTCTTTGGCAACTGCGTCCATCAAACCCATTTCGGTTTGATAGTGACCAAATTCGCCCTTCACAGCGAGCGTGGCGGACGTGAAAATCCAGGCGCGTTTTTTGCCAAATACTTGTTCATGAAAAATATTGGCGACCGATAGCGGCGTGAGGTGAAACGCCAGCGATTGCGAATAGGCTTCAGCCCAGCGAATCACACCTTCAATGCCGCCATCCTCGCCGGCACCCTGCCACTGCGCCAGTTTTTGCGAAAGCTCGTCCGCGCGTTCGAGGCAATTGGCAATTTCTGGCGCGCGCGCGGATTGGCTTTCAAGCATTTCGCGCAGCTCGCCCATTTGCTCTTGGGCTTTGGTATACGCCTCTGAAAATCCCTCGCGATCAGCCACACTGGCACCCGGCATGCGACCAAAATCCTCGGTCACCGTTAATCGCAAATCGCGTGTCGCCAGATCCAGCGCCATGGCGGATTCCTGCAAATCCTTGAAGTCGCCTGCGTGCGCCACACCCGCGAGCCGCGCGTCGCGCGCGAGTTCAAGCATTTGCGACGTTGAAACCGCATCGCCGAAAAACATGGTCGCGGTATCGGGCAATTGATGCGCCTCGTCGAACACAACCGTGTTGCAGGCCGGCAATAAATCCTGTGCGCCGTCATCTTTCAACACCAAATCCGCAAAAAATAAATGATGATTGACCACCACCACTTCCGCTTCCATGGCGGCTTTGCGCGCTTTCATCACAAAGCAATCGGCATAGCGTCCGCATTGCGAACCCAGGCAATTTTCCCGGGTGGATACCGCTGCATTCCACGCGCTCGAGCGCTCGGGGACATCGGGCAACTCTGCTTTGTCGCCGGTGCCGCCGGAGCTTAACGAGCGTTCGGCAAAGCGTCGAATCGTCGCAATGTGCTTCACATCCTCACGATTCATAAAGCGACCGTCAGCTACCGCCTCTTCCAGATGATGCAGACATACATAATTGGCGCGGCCTTTCAGCAACGCGGTGGAAACGGGAATGCCCAGCGCCGCGATCACGGTCGGAATATCACGATGAAACAATTGATCTTGCAGCGTTTTGGTGCCGGTGGAAATGATCACTTTGCCGCCGGACCGAAGCGCGGGCACCAAGTACGCGAAGGTTTTGCCGGTACCGGTGCCGGCCTCGGCGATCAGCACCCCCGCGCGATCAATCGCGGCTTCAATTTTTTCTGCCATTTCAATTTGGCTCGTGCGATGGCGGAAACCTTCAATACGCTTCGCGAGCGCGCCCGTCGGGCCGAATATCGTGCTGAGTTCTGAAGCGGGTTTTGACGCAGGTGTTGGCACAGGCGTTGGCAAAGGTGTTGACATGGGGCGATGATACCTTGAGGGGCGGGTTATTTTTGCAATTCAGCAGTTTGCAGAATGATCGCTTAAGTCCGCCCGTGCTACGACGCGATGCGCAGCCAGAGCCCAGCAAGTAACAGCGGCAAAGTTTGAACCAGCCAGCTATGCTGGGAAAAGCCCTTCCACCGACAAATATCGCTCGCCCGTATCGTAATTAAATCCCAGCACGGTCGCACCGGCGGGTAATTCCGGCAATTTTTGCGCAATCGCCGCGAGCGTGGCACCCGACGAAATCCCGACCAGCATGCCCTCTTCCCGCGCGGCACGTCTCGCCATTTCGCGAGCGGGCTCGGCGTCTACTTGAATCACACCATCGAGCAGCGACACGTCTAAGTTTTTGGGGATAAAGCCCGCGCCAATGCCTTGAATCGGATGCGGCGACGGTGCACCGCCGGAAATAACGGGTGAAGCCGACGGTTCAACCGCATAGACTTTTAGCTGCGGCCATTTTGCTTTCAAAACAAGCGCACAGCCGGTAATGTGTCCGCCACTGCCGACGCCGGTAATCATTGCATCGATTCCATTGGGAAAATCCGCCAAAATTTCCAATGCGGTGGTGCGCACGTGGGCATCAATATTCGCGGGATTTTCAAACTGCTGTGGCACCCACGCGCCCGGTGTTTCCGCCGCCAGTTCCTGCGCGCGCGCAATCGCGCCTTTCATGCCTTTTTCACGTGGCGTAAGATCGAAAGTCGCCCCATAAGCCAGCATCAAGCGGCGACGTTCGATCGACATGCTGTCAGGCATCACCAAAATAAGTTTATAGCCCTTCACCGCGGCCACCATTGCCAAGCCGATACCCGTATTGCCGGAAGTGGGCTCAATGATGATGCCGCCGGGTTTCAGTGCGCCTGAACGTTCTGCATCTTCCACCATCGATAAGGCAATACGGTCCTTGATCGAGCCGCCAGGATTGCTGCGCTCTGATTTAATCCAAACATTGTGCCCGGTGCCGAACAAGCGATTGATTTTGATATGCGGCGTATTGCCGATTGTATGAAGAATAGAATCTGCGTTCATCGGGATTGCCTCGTGGTGATGGAGTGAATTTAGTCATTGCATTTTATCCTGCGCACGATGGTTGGTCGCCACTAAATTCGGGCAGTGGTTTACGTGACTAAAATGAGGTCGCTTTTGTTTTTATCAATCCGGACAATCAAGCCTTTTGTGCTCAAAAGCGCGCGACATTCATCAAGCGGATCAAAAAATGAGCAATATTGCTGTTGCCGTCCCTAGGCTCTACACGTTTCGCCGTTGTCCCTACGCGATCCGCGCGCGTCTGGCCATTGCGGTGAGTGGTGTCATGGTGAATTCGCAGGAGGTGGCGCTACGAAACAAGCCAGCGGAAATGCTGGCCATTTCACCGAAGGCGACCGTGCCGATTTTGCATTTTGCGGATGGTCGGGTGATTGATGAAAGCCTCGACATTATGCGTTGGGCGCTGGGGATAAATGATCCCGAGCACTGGTTGTTGGCAGCCGATACTCAAGAATCAAAATCGCTGATCGCCCAAAACGATACCTCATTCAAACGCGATCTGGATCGCTATAAATATCCCAATCGTTTTCCCGAAGGTGTAGCTGCGGATTACCGTTTAGCCTGCGAAGACTTCGTTGCCTTGCTCAACGCGCGTTTGGTCACATCTAGATTTTTAATGGGACACACATTTAGCTTGACCGATGCTGCAATCGTGCCATTTATCCGTCAATTCGCCCACGTCGACAAAGACTGGTTTTATCAGTCACGCTATCGCGATGTCATTCAATGGCTTGACGCCTGCGTAGGCTCCCCAATCTTCAACGACGTGATGAAAAAGCTGTAGCCAGATGAAGAAGCAAGGGCGGATGGCTTGACTGAGTGCGTCAAGACAGGGCTCAATAAAATTTCCTAAATCAAAGTAAAAACATTTTTAATTTCAATGTGCAAGCAGGTCTTGCCGATTGAGCAACAAATGCCCTGAGAACCCCGCCAGTGCTGGGGTTTGATGGTTGAATTTAATGATGAGCATGGTCATAAGCTGCCTCATTTCAAGCCCCTTGAAATTAAAAAACGCGATCCTATTTCTTGTCTGCAAGCGCTCAAATGAGGCTTGCGGCGGGTGCCAGAAATTTTCTCGGCAGCTTAAATTTATCGCTTAACTATTTAAAGGATATTGACATGAGAACTTTTGATCTTTCCCCACTTTATCGCTCTGCCATTGGCTATGATCGCTTGGCGAATATTTTCGAACGCGCGCAGCGTGGCGCCGAGCTTGGCGAGACCACACCCACGTATCCGCCCTACAACATCGAGTTGATTGCCGATGACAAATATCGGATCACGATGGCCGTGGCTGGTTTCCAACGTGCTGAAATCGACCTCGAGCTTGAGCGCGATTCTCTAAAAGTGGTTGGCCGTAAAGAGCGCGACGAGCAAGGAAAAACCTTCCTGCATCGCGGTATCGCGGCGCGCAATTTTGAACATCGTTTCCAGCTTGCCGAGCATGTGAAAGTCGTCAGCGCATCGCTTGACGCTGGCTTACTCAATATCGAGTTGGCACGCGAAGTACCCGAGGCAATGAAGCCACGCAAAATCGTGATTGATGGCATCAGCAACGACACTAGCAATGTAGAAGTGTTGGAGCGGCGTGCGGCTTAAGTTGCACACGCACCAAAAGCCGTTTGACTCGAAGGTTGCGCTGCATCGTCGGCGTGAGCCATGAAACATAACAACGCCTTCGTGGAAACTTTGCGAAGGCGTTGTTACATATGCGGCTGACGCTCTTCAGAAGAACGCAGGACTCGAAACTAACGGCCTCGCTTCAGGAACTGCAGGACAGCATCGAGCATCCTGCTTTTTTGCGAGCCCAATCCGGCCGTTTGGCGGCAAATCTCTCGCGTCCCGCTTGCTCTTGGTACGGATTGCGCATCACATCCAATAATTCATGGATCATGCTGACATCGCCCTGCTCGGCCAAATCAATCGCTTCCTGCGCCAGATAATTTCGCAGCACATAGCGCGGATTAACCTGATCCATCGCTATCACCCGCAGCTCATTCGGCTGCGCATCCTCACCTACGCGCGCGACGTATCGTGTCATCCACGCGGCAAATTCAGCGCGATATTGCTGATATTTTTCGTCAACGTAAAACGCGCTTTGCACGCTTTCGGGCGCGGGATTTGATAAATCAAGGCGCGCCAACCGTCGAAAAAATTCCGTCATGTCGACTTCCGCTTTTTGCAGCAGCGAAAACACATCGTTAATCAAATCACCGTCGTCGCCGCGTAATTCATTCAACCCGAATTTTTGCGCAAAAACGCGATTAAATTCGCGGTTATAAATTTCGTCGTAACGCGCCAAGCCCGCCGTTAGCGCGGCATCATCGGCAAATGCGACGCCGAGCGCGTCTGCCAACCGCTCCAGATTCCATCGCGCAATTTCGGGCTGACGTCCGAACGCATAGCGCCTGCCGCCTGCGTCGGTCGTGTTCGGCGTCCAACCGGGATCAAAATTATCGACCCAGCCATACGGCCCGTAATCAATCGTCAGGCCGAGAATCGACATATTGTCCGTGTTCATCACGCCGTGAACAAAGCCGACCTGCATCCAGCCCACCAGCATGCGCGCCGTGCGCTCACAGATTTCGCTGAACCACGCCGCGTATTTTTCAGCGTTCGAATCCAGCTGCGCCAAATGCGGGTAGTCGCGCGCAATGGTGAAATCCGAAAGCTTCAACAGCAAATCAGTTTCACCGCGCGCAGCGAGAATTTCGAAATGCCCAAAGCGCGTGAATGAAGGTGCGACTCGGCAAACAATCGCCCCCTGCTCGGCTTTCGGATTTCCGTCATAAAACATATCGCGCACCACACGATCACCGGTTGCGACCAAGCTGAGCGCACGCGTAGTGGGAATACCCAGATGGTGCATCGCTTCCGAGCATAGAAATTCGCGGATTGAGGATCGCAACACCGCACGCCCGTCGGCGCGGCGCGAGTAAGGCGTCGGCCCCGCGCCTTTAAGCTGCATTTCCCAACGCTCGCCCGCCGCATTCACAACCTCGCCCAGATAAATCGCCCGCCCATCGCCTAATTGTCCCGCCCAATTTCCAAACTGATGGCCGCCATAGCAGGTCGCATAAGGCTGCATGCCGGGCAGCAATTCGTTTCCCGACAACGCATTGACGATGGCCGGCGAACGCATGGCCGCGTCGTCAAGCCCCAACGTCGCCGCCATCTCGCGCGAGTACGCGAGCATCGTCGGTGCTGCCACTGGCGTGGGTGAAACGCTGGACCAAGATACGTGGGCGACCTGCCGCGTCTCGTTGCTCGTAATGGGGTCACGCGGGAGTTCGCGGGTGAAGCGGTTGTCGAAGGTGAGCATGGGAGGGGGTGCAACTTTCAATCGGATTGAGAGGCACAGGGTACCGTAAAAACATCGGGTAGTTCGTCATAGGAATGTATCAAGTTGAACTCTCCTTGCCAGGAAAGTGCTTCACGCTGAACGTTCTGATACTACGTCGCATTTCTAAAGAAAGACGGGCGCATCGGTAAATGCTGCCTGGTGCACTTGCCCTCACTTTTTAAAGAATGTCCTTCGAAAAGCAGAGTTGATTTTTGCTGGGCTGGCGGCATTCCAATCGAAGCGCATTAGATGGAAGGCTTGGATCGCCTATCTTCCGATTCATTGCGAGTGAAGCGGTGAAAAATACCAACAAGATCGGCTTCAAGGTACGTGTATTCAATAACGTACCTGCCCGGAGATAGGTGTACCTCCATAAAGTCGTCTTCGTCTAAGCCATCAACACCGCTCGCCGCTGAATTCATGAGCAGATACTCAGAATCTTCTGTCGCCCAGTTTACGGGATCGCTCCAGACGGCCTTGGCCAGTTCCAAATTGGAGGGCAGCCAACTTCCAGAGACAACAAGCTTGCGGTCGTTATCCCAACCATGCTCGTCGAACTCAGAGTACAGCACCAGTGCTGACCCGTCATTTACAGTCAGCACTCCTCGACCGGGCCATGCCGCCTCGCATGCACGGTCATAGTCGGTAACTGGGTCGTCTGAGTTAAGTTCTGAATAGGCGCCGGTCGCGGGGTGCAGACATCCTCGCCAGTACTTCACCAAGCGTTTAGGAATGAGCAGTGGTGGTGCGCCTGAGAAGTCCAGCCAACGGGTCATCTGATCTCTTGATGCTGCATTTTGTTTTCCATGAAAGGCGGTTCAGTCGGTGTAAACGCGGCGAGAATGCCTGCGCTGTCAGTAAGGAGTACTTCGACGAACGCGATGATAAGTCAGCACCGCCGCAATACAAAAACACAATGCATCTTTTGGCAATGGTTCGCCATCTTCAAACACAATTGCACGATTACCCTGAAATTTGAATTCGCTGGGAAATAACGCGCGGAATGATTCGATTAGATGGGTCTGGCAATTAAAGTAAATCGCATATTGCGAGGGATTGGATTTCTTCCACCCAATGCGAATGGTACTGCCGCTTTTGCTCTGCGACGTAACGTACGCGGGTTCGCCCCACTTGAGTGTTTCTTCTATCGCACCTACGCCGGCGATTGCTTTTGCGACCTCAAGAATAAGCGCCCGCAAAGCCAAAAGCTGGGGGCGAATCCCGGTGGGAACCGCATCGAAAGCTTCTTTCACAGCAGAATCTTTGAGGGACTTCACTGCACCTCGATATTTAAAAATTTTACGGGCTGCGGTTAGATAAAAAATGAAAGCCTAGCGCTGACGGGCATCTTCAGCACTTTATGCTTCGCGACACCCGCCCATCCTAGAGTTTAGATGTTGAGTGGCTACGACTTCCCAAAAATAATCTTCTCTTTCTGCAGCAGTTTATTCAGCAGATAAATGGATATGGTCGCGATCACTGAACAAACAATCAGCGGCACCACGAAATAAAGCATGCCTAACGTCTCGCCGCGCAGTATGCGGTTCAGCACCATCATTTGTCCCAACATGGGCACCAGCAATTGCCAATCCGCGTCTTTGAGTTGTGAGAATTGGGCGATCACCGGCACGAACGAGAACACGAAAATTAAATAGCTAACGTAGGTCTGCGCTTCTTTGAATGATCGGCCATAGGTGGCGATCAGCATTTGCAGCGCGCCGATGGCTGGGGCGAACGGAAACAAAAGTGCGGCGAAGCTCAAATATTGCATAGCGCTGAGACTAATTAAGCTGGCGAGTTTTGGTAAAGGAATCAGCACCAGCGTGACCGCGAAACCGGCCAAAATCAGCACGACAATGGTGACCGCGTATGTCGCGACTGCCGCCCATTTGCCGAGGACGATGCTTAACCGTTCAATCGGGTTCAGTAACAGCGGCTCCAATGAGCCACGTTCGCGCTCGCCTGCCGTCATGTCAATCGCTACCGAAGTGCAGCCGGAAATGCCGGCGAAAAGCGCCATCCACGGAATGATGAACATGAGTGCAGCCGCGCGCTGGGCCGGCGTGCCCAGGTTAGTATTACGCACCTCGACCACGCGCACGATGCCAGGCGACACGCCACGCGCCATCAGACGCTGTGCGGTCACTTCACTGTTGAACGCACGCAGCACTTGACGCAGCACGCCAATCGACTGTGAGCTGGCGTTTTGCCGGGTGTCGTCATACACCAGCTCGACATCGGCGTTGCCGGTCGCAAATTTTTCGGCGAATTCTGTGGGCACTACCAGTACCGCATCGTGTTTGCCTTCTTTAATCAGATCGCGGAAATCAGGCTTGGGATCTTTGACGGTGAAATCCTGCCTCGCCAAAAAGTTAGCAAGCTGCGGCGCGTTCGCCACGCCGACAATAAAGACTTCTTTCTTCTCGGCTTTTTCTTCCACATTGGAGATGAAATATGACAAACCCACCAGCAACAGCGGCCCCATCAACACCGACAACATAAACACCATCAACACTGTGCGGCGGTCACGCAGATGGTCGATCAGCTCTTTTTTCCAGACTGTCCACACCGCTGCAAAATTCACTGATTTCCCCATCATGCCGCCTCTTTATTGTGGTTCGTTGTCGTGTGCGTTTTTGTATCGGTTGTTAAATGATGATTTTCAATTTCAGCCAACGCGACGAACGCATCTTCCAAGCTGTCTTTTCCGCTCATGGCGAGCAAGTCTTCGGTGGTGCCCTGCGCAGTAACGCGGCCGTGCGAAATGATGATAATTTCGTCGCAGAGTGCGGCCACCTCCTGCATGATGTGGCTCGAAAACATGACCGTACAGCCTTCTGCTTTCAGGCGTTTGATAAGTTCACGCAAAGCGCGGGTGGTCATGACATCAAGGCCGTTGGTGGGCTCGTCTAGGATCACATGCGTGGGTTCGTGGACCAACGCGCGGGTGATCGCGACTTTCATGCGTTCGCCTTGTGAAAAACCTTCGGTGCGGCGGTCCAGAATCTCGCCCATGTCGAGCCAATCTGCGAATCGCGCAATCGTGCGATCTGATTTTGCGCGATCAATGCCGCGCATATCGGCGTAGTAGCGAATGTTTTCGCGGGCCGTCATGCGCGTGTACAGGCCACGCGCATCGGTGAGCAAT
>JBBRFJ010000049.1:0-20660 GCA_038224475.1 Burkholderiales bacterium | reverse complement strand
GGTGACCGAAGCGAAACCGAAGCGGTTTTCGGTAAGTGCGGGATTCAGTACCAATAACGGTGCACGCAGCGAGCTAATTTATCGAGATGCCAATATTCTCAATCGAGGCTGGTTATTGACCGTGGGCTTGCGCGCTGATCGAATTGAGCAGCTGGGCTTTGCCGATATCAATTTACCGCAGACATTAAGCGGATATCGCGATAGTTTTGGGGTGCTTGCGGAACGCGCACGCAATCAGGGTCTGCTCACGCGTCGCGAAGGCGTCGGTGTGGCGCGAGCACAAAATCGCGGCATCATTGAAACGCGACTCTCGCTTAGTTTTCAGCGCGAGCAGCGCGACGTTGATGCAAGCTTGGCGGCAGACGCATCCCCGATCAACAATGCGCCGCGAGATGCACTCGCGCTGAATTATTCATGGACTTGGCGCAACGTCGATAACGTCTTGGATCCGCGCAATGGTCAGGTGATTAATGCGCAAATCGGTGGTGCCGCCAAGGCGTTATTATCGGACCAAACTTTTATACGCGGCATATTTAAAGTCCAGCAGTATTGGACGGTATTTAAGAAAGACTTGTTCACGATGCGGTTTGAAGGCGGCATTACCGCGGCAGAGTCGCGCGTTGGCGTGCCGGAAGAATATTTGTTTCGAGCGGGTGGTGCGCAATCGGTTCGCGGCTACGGCTATCAAAGCATTGGCGTCAGCGAAGGTAACGCGACGGTAGGGGGACGCTACCTTGTCACGGGCACGGCTGAATATGTACATTGGCTAGGAGCATCAGCGAGCCCGCAATGGGGTGTGGCGGCGTTTTACGATGTTGGACGTGCGACTGACCAACCCAAGGGCGTATTTCCTCTCCTATCCGGGGTTGGCATGGGAGCGCGTTGGCGCAGCCCGGCTGGGCCGTTGGCATTTGATTTAGCGTATAGCGTGCGTGACCGTAAAGTCCGACCGGTGTTTTCAATTTCGGTTGCGTTTTAACATGACGAATACACCTGTACCGGCCAGCAGCAAAAAAGATCTCGCGAATTTGAAATCGCGGTCAGGTCGGCATTGGCTTTGGAAGGTTGTGATAGGCGTCATTGCGCTGATGATCGCCTTGGTTCTGATCGTCACTTGGATGATCAATACGGTGCCGGGCTTGCGTGTGGCGGCTTCGTTAGCCGAGCGTTTTGCAGGCGGTGTCTTGACCGTCGAGGGTCTCGATGGCCCGTTGTCTGGCCCGTTTAAGATTGCCAAGCTCCATTTTGAGTCTGCGACCCAGCGTCTGGATGCCACAGATATTGCCGTCGACTGGCAATCACGCGCGACATTCTCAAGAAAAATTGTTATCGATTCATTGCGTATCGGCAACGTGACGATCGCGACCAAGCCCAGCAAAGATTTGGCAAAAATTCCGGCGAATCTAACCTTGCCGGTGCCCTTGGAAATTACATCGCTCCAGGTTGGTCGCCTTCAGGTGGTGGCTTGGGAAGCCGCAGCCGGCTTGGCGCCCGTGGCATTAGCAGAGGTCAGGGATATACAAACACACATTGTCAGTGATGGGCGATTTCATAAAATTACCGATGCTGCGTTGACCACGGTGGCTGGGAGATTGGCGGCGGGCTTGATGATGGATGGTGCCGCACCATTCAATTTGGCGGCGTCCGCAAAATTAAACGGTACGCGCGATGACAAGGCATACACGATTAGTGCAGATGCCCATGGAACACTAGATGCGATTGTGATTACCGCCACAGCGAGTGGCTGGAATCTTGCAGGTGATGCCAATATCAAATTGACGCCATTTGAGCCCGTGCCGGTTCAGAGTGCGTCGATCAATATGGGTGAAATCAATCCGGCAGTATTTAGTCGCGGTGCGCCAAACGCAGCTTTAACAGTACGCGCTAAGCTGGTCTCAGATTTGACCTCGAAAAATATTGCCGCTAAGCCAGCGGTCGACGCGACCACTGGTGGGAACGTTGCCAGCAACGGTGATGCGAAGACAGGCGCTGCGATTGGATTCAGCGAGTGGGTTCTCACCGGGCCGATTGAGATCACCAATCGCAACCCGTTGGCACTTGATCTCGGTGGGCTCCCGATCACGTCGCTGCGCGCCAACGCCGAGTGGAAAAATAATACGCTGACAATGCGTAATTTATCGCTCATGAATGGCCCGGGCGCCGTCGTGTTGACCGGCACGGCGAGCCTGCATAACCGTGTTGTCAGTGCCGATCTGAGTGTGAACAAGCTCGACCCGCGTCTTTGGATATCGACCTTGAAATCAACGCGGCTCGATGGCGGGCTTAACTTGGTCGCTAGCGAAACGACGCAATCCGTCGACGCAAAATTGCAGGAGCCGAGTAACAAAATCGCCCCTTGGCGCGGTGAATTTATCGCCGTGCACAAGAATGGCGAAGTGGAAATTAAGGCCATAAATTTGCTGGCTGGAAACGCGACCCTCAAGGCCAAAGGGCGCGTGAGCCTGATAAAAAATCGAGCATTTAGTTTTAGCGGTGGGCTTAGCGATTTCGACCCATCTCGTTTTGCGGATGTTCCCAAGGCCAAGCTCAACGCAGGATTCAATGGCTCTGGCGAGTTGGGGGCAGAGTTGAAAAGCGAGGTGAAGACGCAGTCGAAGGCCGAACTGAGCGCCGATATTAAATTCGATTTACGTGACAGCGTGATCGTCGCCAAAGACGGTGTCCACCCCTTGACCGGACGTGGCAATATTCAGTTCACGCCATCGCGCTTGGCACAAGTTGAGATCACGCTTGACCTCGCCGGAAATCGACTCGATGCCAACGGTGCATGGGGCAACTTAGGCGACAAGCTAAACTTTAAGATCGCCGCACCGAGGCTCGATATGCTCGGCTTTGGCGTAGGCGGTACCATCGATGCTTCTGGTGAGCTGACCGGAACCATGACAGCACCGACCGGCAAAATAAACGCAAATGCGACCTCGTTAAATGTCGGCTCAGGAATTTTGATTGAGCAAGCGCTGCTCGATGTAAAACTAAGCCCAACGTTATCGGCGAACGCCAACGCGAACTCGAACTCCGCGCTGACGGGTGCGCTGGAAGGCGCACTCAAGATCATGGGCGTGCGGCGTACTGCAAACCCACCGACGGGAGCTGCTCCGTCACTGCTTGCCGAGCAGATCGACGTCAATCTTAGCGGCACACGAGCGTCGCATAGCTTGCGGCTTGTCGCCAAAGTGTCGGGCGGTGAGACAGCCGAAATCGGCATTGTGGGAGGGTTAGTGTCGGGATCAACGGCGGCGGCTGCATCGACCTCAGCCCTCGCATCAGCAACAAGGCCGGACTGGCAAGGCAGCTTGGATCGTTTGACGATCCATTCCCGGTTTGCCGATTTGGCGCTTTCGCGTTCCGCCCCTTTGGCGCTGGCATGGCAAGCAGCGCACGAGCAAATCAAACTCGGCTTGGTCGAATTGCGGTCGTCCGGCGCACTCAGTAAAGCCACCGATGGAAAGACGGGTAACCTATCCGAATCAACCAAAAGCAATGCGCCGTCCGCACGCATCAGGCTGATCGAGAGCGAATGGACGCCGATGGGTTGGCGTCTACGCGGCGATGTCAGTGGATTGCAGTTGAGCGCGTTACCCGCGAACAAGGATGCGAACGACCGCAATGTGATCAGTGCGAGCGTCAAAGCCCGCAGCGCCGATTCAGCAACACTTACGCTCGGCGCTGATTGGGACCTGCAAGCTGCCGACCATGTCAATGGCCGCTTGCGCGTGTTCCGTGAGTCTGGTGACATTCAATTGCCGGGCGATCGCGCGATCAAGCCGGGTTTGACTGATCTCGAAATCAAACTCACTGCAGTGCAAGACAAGGTAGCCGCAGCCCTGCTGGCAAAAGGCGAAAAATTTGGATTGCTGCGCGGCACGGGCTCTTTTGAATTGCAACGAGCGGTTGGCACAAGTACCAGCGGCAGTACATCCGGATTGTGGCAGCTTGCGAAGTCCAGGCCTATTGAGTTGAACGCGAGTGTCGATATGCCTTCCATCTCGTGGTTGGGGCCGCTGATCGATCCCGCGTTACAGCTGACCGGTAAACTGCGCGGCGAATTGAGCGTGAAGGGTACTGGCGCATCGCCTGTTGCAACCGGTTCGCTACAAGGATCCGACATAACGGCCGCGTGGCCAAACGAAGGTTTTAAATTGTCTGAAGGATCCGTTGGGATTGATTTTGTTGACAACCGGGCGAAGCTCAGCCGATTTAACTTCCGCGCCGATCCGAGCGTGCGTCCACGCGAAGGCCGCATTGATTTCACGGAGTTCAAAGCAACGCCAGGAACCCTGACCGGGAGCGGAGAATTGGCGCTCTCGGATGGCAAAGGCGTATTTAAATTTAAAGCGGACAAACTCGCCCTGATCCAGCGCGCCAATCGCTGGCTGATGTTGAGCGGCGAAACCACCGTGAACACCGCTTGGGATGCGGTCGCGGTGGTGGGGAAATTGCGCGCCGATGCAGGTTATTTTGAAATTGCGAGTGCCGCACCTCCGCACCTGTCGGATGATGTGGTGGTGCGGGGTCGCACGCTTCCGGCAGATAAAGCCGTGCGATTCAGTGTGGACATTGATGCCGATCTGGGCAACCAACTATATTTCAATGCGCGCGGGCTTAGTACCCGCCTGGCAGGCGCGCTCAGCCTGCGCGCGCAACCGAAGAGCGCCTTGCGGGTGCTTGGATCGGTACGAGCGGTCAGCGGCACTTTTGATGCGTACGGCCAATACCTTACGATTGAACGCGGCATATTGAATTTTCAGGGGCCGATCGAGACCGCCGGGCTCAATGTTTTGGCGTTGCGCAAAGGCCTCGCGGTGGAAGCAGGTGTTGAAATTACCGGTTCGGTCGCTGAGCCGCGCGTACGTTTGGTGTCAGAGCCCAATGTCCCAGATACCGAAAAGCTATCGTGGATTGTGGTGGGGCGCGGGCAGGATCAGGCTGGCAGCAGCGACTCTGCGCTACTGCTCTCGGCAGCGACCGCCATTCTGGGCGGTTCTTCAGACAGTTTGCCCCGCCAGATCGCACAGGGCCTGGGTTTTGATCAGCTGACGGTAAGCTCGGGCAGCCTGGGCGGCAATCAAAGTAGCCTGCCGACCACGACCGCCGCCGGTTTGATCACGAGCGGCGGTAGCAGCGGTGGTGGTGGGAACGCGGCGAATCTCAATGCGCAGATTGTGACGCTCGGCAAACGGTTGTCCGCGAACGCTTATGTGTCATATGAGCAAAGCTTGGCGGGCGCATCGAGTGTGGTGAAACTAACCTACAATCTATCGCGACGAATTTCGATTATTGGCCGCGCCGGCACCGACAATTCGATTGATCTAAGCTACACGTTCTCGTTTAATTGAATACCATTGATTTGTGGTTTTGTAAGGACTCATCCGCATGCAAATTATTTTATGGCGACACGCCGAGGCAGAGGATTTGGCTCCCTCAGACTTATCCAGAAACCTGACCTTGAAAGGTCGCAAGCAGGCCGAGTCGATGGCGACATGGCTTCGGAAACAGTTACATGATGATTTCGGCAGTTGGCGGGTTATTGCCAGTCCGGCGAATCGTGCGCAACAGACAGCGGCGGCTCTGCAGATGAAATTTGAAACAGTCGACAGCATTGCGCCTGATGCCGCGCCAGAATCTGTTATCAGTGCTGCGCGCTGGCCTGATTCCGCCTTCAACGTTATCGTGATTGGTCACCAGCCTACGCTCGGCATGGTGGCGGCGCGGTTGATGAATGGCGTGGACGGTTATGTCGCGGTTAAAAAAGGCGCGACCTGGTGGTTCGAGACACGCGAACGCAATGGCCGCATGGAAACAGTCATGAAAGCGATGACCACGCCTGAATCGTTTGCTTAAGGTTAGCGTGCATGCGCCGTGGCGAAATGCAAAAACTAAAATTCGAGCTATAAGTCTATGATGCAAATCAGCCTTACAAAAGCATCGCAAGTGACACAAACGCAAGTCAGTTTCTCAGCGGCCTGCGGCTCAGCTTTGGTGGCTTTCATTTGTCTTTTGGGCTTGGTCGTTGCGGGTGGCGCGCACGCCCAATCGCCGGGCACTGCACTGCAACCAGCAGCAGATACGAACGCGGCGGCAGGCCAGATCAGCTTTAAGCTCACGCCATCGTGGTACCACTCTGACGACGGCGGGCGGGCAGGTGATATAAACCTGCGCGCGAATACGGATAGCCAGACAGCATGGCTGGGATACTATCGGGATAAAACGGGCTTTGCGCAAACTCGTGCGGGTTACGAAAACAAAGTAGATAGCGGGTGGTTGAGAACGGTACTATCCGCGCAAGTTGCGAGCGGCGGCTTTATCGGCGGCTCGATTACATCGGAAGTTGGTGGCGATACATTTGGAATTGTCGGATTCGGCCGCACCAATCTTCGTGACTATTACAATCTCAATTTCGATCCCAATGATGCTGTTACTTTAGGTATTGGTAGTCGTGCTATTCGTGACACCGAACTGACCTTCTTTCATCTGTGGGATGACCGTTTACATACGCATCAGCGGGTGACACATGCGATAGT
This sequence comes from Burkholderiales bacterium, assembly GCA_038224475.1. GTDB lineage: Bacteria > Pseudomonadota > Gammaproteobacteria > Burkholderiales > Usitatibacteraceae > UKL13-2. The sequence continues at coordinate 14,118 of JBBRFJ010000049.1, read as the reverse complement.
CCGCCGTAAATTACCCCATGATCAGCGCTTGACGCTGGATGTGTCTCGAAAAAGCGGTCTGACCACTGAAGACAACTTCGTGAGAGGTTATGCCGGCACTCTGACGTATGATTTTGAGCCGTATTTTTTACGCGTTGCCCGGGATCAATACGTTAATTTTTCGCCTACTTCGCAGTATCGAATTTCCATTGGCGCTCGGTTTTAGACATTACATGGCGTTTAAGACTCTGTGCACGACGATCAAATCCAGACCGCAATCGTGAAGAGTTCGCGCCAAAGAGCGGCCGATTGGTTGCAGCACAATATCAGCGGGTTACCGACCCAAAGGCGAAGTCGTGCGATTCTGATTATCGTCACGCTCATGATGATTATCGGCCTCTCAGATTACGCGACCGGTATTAATGTCTCTTTGCTGCTGTTCTATCTCATACCGGTCACGTTGGCGATTGCGTGGCTCGGTTGGCGTTCAGCGGTTCTAGTCGCGATTGGCAGCGAATTACTGCGTCTGATTGGGGACTTTTTTGCCAACGGCGGAAACGATTTACCGACGTGGAATTGGTGGAATGCAATCGGCTCACTACCGGTATTTCTGATCCTGATATGGATACTGGATGCATTTTTTTCGTTGAACCGTCAGCTTGAGCATCGGGTCAAAGATCGCACCGCGGCGCTCGTGGATGCGGCCAACACGCGACGGCACTTAGAAAAAGAATTGCTGGCGGTGGGTTCGCGGGAGCGCAATTTGATTGGCCACGAACTCCATGATGAAATTTGCCAGCATTTGGTCGGTACCGCGCTGGCCGCGCAAGTGCTTGCCCAGAGATTGAGTGAAAAAGACAGCGCGCTCGCCGCGAATGCAGAAAAGATCGTTTCGCTGCTCGAAGAAGGGGCCGATAAAACGCGAAAGCTGGCACATGGATTATTGCTGTCCGAGCTCGAGCCTGAAAAACTAGCGGATAAATTATCTGAAATTGCCGACCAAGCCAGCCACGATGGCGTCCATTGTCGTTTCACACAAGTTGGAGATACGGTGGTTCGTGATGCCGGCACCGCCGCACATTTATTTCGAATCGCCCACGAGGCCCTACGCAATGCGCTGAAACACGCATCGCCTCAACACATCACGATCTCATTAGTAGGATCAGTAACAGCAATTGAGCTGATTGTTCAAGACGACGGGAAAGGGATGTCGTCAAACTCGTCGGAGGTTACGACTGAAAAATCGGGAATGGGGCTGCGAATCATGGCAAATCGGGCGGCTTTTATTGGCGCTACGCTAACTGTTCAGGCTGCCGAGGGGCGGCATGGCAGCACGGTTACTTGCAGGCTTCCGCGTTCTCTGGCTACTCAATGATGATGCATCCCATCCGCGTGTTCATCGTTGACGACCACCCACTGGTGCGAGAATGGCTGGGTAATTTGCTCAGGTTGGAAAATGACATTGAAGTCGTCGGCGAAGCGGATGAGGCAGACACGGCTATGGCCGTGATATCTGAAATGGCCGCTGGGCCTGACGCAACGCAAACAGCGCCTGACGTCGTCGTGGTCGATCTTTCCTTAAAACGCGGCTCGGGCCTTAACCTTATCAAAGCCATTAGTGCGCGAAGCGATAATTTATTAAACCAATCCGCCCGGCAGACCAACATTCGCGCACTGGTGCTGACCATGCACGAAGAAGTTGGTGATGTCGAAAGAGCACTGAAAGCGGGTGCCCGGGGCTATGTGATGAAACGTGAATCGACCAGCCAAATCGTGAACGCGATACGCCACGTGTATTCGGGCAAAATCTTTTTAGCGCCGGAGCTCGCCGCAAGGCTCGCTGAACGCGTCGATAGTTATGCGCAAAATCCTACGGCAAGCGCAGATGCCTTGAGCGATCGTGAATTGGAGGTATTTCGCCGTATCGGCATGGGCCACTCAACGCGGCGCATTGCTGAAGATTTAGGCGTAGGCCAAAAAACTATCCAGACTTATTGCGCCCGCATTAAAGAAAAACTGGGCCTCAACGATGTCTCCGAGCTTGTGCGTAGCGCAATACAGGCACACGATCGAGGGCGGTTGTGAGCGGCGCTTGCAATAATATTTGTCGTTCTCCACCCCACTGGGGTTTTCGGTTTTAGATTGATTTTGTAGGGTGTGGCCGGACATATTTTTGCAGCCGCGGCTGATAATCTGGCTCCATGAAATATTTTGTCCGCTCTACCGATTCACAAATTCATAATTGCCGGCAACGTTCGCTTGGGTCACTGGTATTTGCGCGCCTGACCGCGTTTACTTTACGCATGGTCGGCCTCGGCGTGTTTGGCGCATTCGGCGCGCTTAATCTGTTTGGCACGAGCATAGTTTCTGCGGCGCAGGATCAGCGCTGCCCGGCGATGCCGGCTCTTGCTTCGCCGCTAACGCTTGCTGCCGCTGAGTTGCGTTTGACGGCATGCAATCGTGATGTTTTGGTTGCGCTTCATGCTCTGGAAGCGGCAGAAGCGGACCGCGTAACCGCAAGTCAACGCCCAAACCCTAATCTGACGGTTGGTGCATCCAACATTAATCCGCACGCCGGTCTGGGCGCGGGTGGGTTGCAAGATAAAACGATTGATAGCTCAATCCGTTTGGATCAGTTGGTCGAACGTGGCAATAAGGGCGAGCTGCGTGAAAGTCAGGCTGATGCATTGGTTAACGCGGCAAGGGCGGATTGGCAGGACGCTATTCGCCAACAGCGATTACAGCTCCGTCAGAATTATTTTGAGCTGCTGTTCCAGCAAGCGCGCATCGAAATGCAAAGGGAATTTTCCGGTTATGCCAAGGCCAGTTTGAGTGCGGCCGAGCAACGGCTTAAAGCGGGCGACATCGCGCCGAGTGAAGCAAATCGATTGCGTTTGGACGAAGCTCGCGCGCAAAACGATGCGAGACAGGCCGAACTTGATGCGCGCAAGGCACGGCTCGAACTGGCAAAGTCAATTGGCGCCGAGGCAAACGCAGCGGATATCAGCGCTGTGTCTGTTCAGTTGGTTAGTGCTGATGGGGTGAAGGCCCCGACCAACCCCGTTCAACGCCCGGACTTGGTCGCGGCTGCCAGCCGCATAGAGGCCGCAGCGGCAGCGCGTGCACTTGCCAAGAGTCTGGCAACGCGCGATGTGACCGTCAGTGCACAGTTTGATCGCTGGCCTGCATCGAATGCGAACCCACAAGGAACCGGCAACTCGTTTGGATTTTATTTCTCCATTCCGTTATCAGTCAGACACGCGAATGAGGGCGAACTCAAGCGTGCGATCGTAGATTTGCAGGCAGCACGCGATGCGCTAACACGCCTTCAAGTCCAAGCCGCGGCAGAGTCAACAATGAACATGGATAACTGGCAAGCCGCGTCAGGCCGTTTAGCGCGAATTCAAAATGACATTTTGCCGCTGGCCCGCGAAGTGGCCAAAGCAGCTGAATTTGCGTACGGAAAAGGTGCCACCAGCGTTCTCGAATTACTCGATGCCCGACGAACACTGAAGCAAATTGAATTGGATGCCGCGCAGGCGGCCGCTGATGCCGGTAAAGCCTGGGCGCAATGGGCAGCCAGCACAGAAATGATGTTAGATAAATCGCTTGGACAGAGCATGGATGCAACAAGATGAAAAACACAACGTTAAATATTTCGATCATGGGCTCATTCATAGATCGGTATCCGCTGGCCGCGCCGCTGCTGGTGCTGTGCATCCCGTGCGTGCTTTTTTTAGCCAGCTGCGGCCATAAAACTGAATTACAGGAGGAGGCAAAACCAACCGTGGCGGGCAACGTGATTACTTTCCCGCCAGCCAGTCCGGCACTGAAAAATATTCAGACCGCCATCGTGGCCGGCCCGCATGAGCGCGAACTTAATATTCCGGGTCGTCTCGTCTGGGACGAAGATCACACCGTTCGCGTATTTACACCCTTCGCCGGCCGCGTCAGCAGGTTGGTCGCAAACGTCGGCGATAAGGTTGTACTGGGCCAGGTTTTGGCAGAACTCCAATCTCCGGATTTTGCCGCTGCTCAAGCGGATGCACGCAAGGCTCAATCCATGCTGACCTTGGCCCAGCAAGCGCTAACCCGGGTTAAAGAACTTGCCGCCAATGGCGTTGCAGCCGGCAAAGATTTACAACAGACCGAGGCAGACTACGCGAATGCCGAAGCCGAATCGCGTCGAACGCAGGCGCGTCTTAAGCTCTACGGCAATACACAGAATATCGACCAACGATTCAATCTGGTGAGTCCGGTAGCCGGCACGGTAGTGGAACGTAACCTGAATCCCGGGCAAGAGCTTAGACCCGATCAACCTTCTGCACCACAATTTGTGGTGACCGATCCCAGCAAGCTGTGGGTGCAACTGGACGCCGCCGAAGCAGATCTTAAGCAGCTTAAGCCCGGTGCCGCGGTGGTGATTACGAGTAATCAATATCCGGACGATGCGTTTGCGGGAGAGATAAAGCAAATCGCCGACTATATCGACCCGGTCTCGCGTACGCTAAAAATTCGCGGTGTGGTGCCGAATCTGGATCGCCGCCTGAAAGCAGAAATGTTTGTCACCGCCCGTGTTGCGCTGGCGAAAAGTGAGTTCCCGACGGTGCCCGAGAAAGCGGTTTTTTTGGAGGGAATCCGTCGCTTTGTGTTTGTTAAATCCGGACCTGAAAAATTCACTCGGCGCGCCATTAAGGTTGCCATGGATTCCACCAACACAGTTTCTGCGCAGAATGGTCTTAAGGTGTTAAGCGGCCTTCAGGAAGGCGATGAAGTGGTCGTTTCCGGCAATTTATTTATGCAACAAATGATCGCTTCAATACAGATCGATGAAGATATCGCCAGCAAAACCGCTACCAATAGTCTTGCTTTGCCTAAGTCATCCACTCCCACGCCGGCTGCGTCATCATCGCCATCATCGCCGAGCCCCGCTAAATCGCTGTCCGACCCGGTTGTTAATAAAGGGGCACAAGACAATTCAACGCTAGCGCCAAACGTGGTCAGCGCCAAGCCATGATGAATCGCATCATCACGTTTTCGCTCAAACAGCCACTGTTCGTGTTGCTGGGGACAGCGCTGTTTATCGGCGCAGGTATCCTCGCGTTTATAAATCTGCCCGTCGAGGCGTTTCCCGATGTATCGGATACGCAGGCAAATGTCATCGCGCTATACCCCGGTCGCGCAGCTGAAGAAGTTGAGCGCCAAGTGACGATTCCGATTGAAACGGCTTTATCGGGAATGCCAAATGCGGTGCGCATGTTCTCTCACACCCAATTTGGACTTTCCTTCATTATCCTGACGTTTAACGACAAGCCCAACGATCAGCTGGTTCGTCAGCAAGTCATAGAGCGGCTTCGTGGCATCGATCTGCCGCCGGGAGTGGAGCCACAGTTGGCACCCTTATCGACTGCCATTGGTGAGATTTTTCGCTTTCGATTGCGCGGTGATACATATACCGCCCAAGAACTTCGCACGCTTCAGGATTGGGTGGTAGAAAAGCAATTGCGGCAAGTACAGGGCGTTGCCGATTTAGTCACGATGGGCGGTACCCTCAAACAATATGAGGTCAATCCCGATCTCGCCAAAATGCGTGACTACAAAGTCACGCTCGCACAGCTTTTTGGAGCGCTGCAACGCGCCAATTCAAACGCCGGTGGCGGCGGTGTCACACAGGGCCGGCAACAATTCTTGGTGCGCAGCCTGGGCAGTTTTAAAAGCTCTGCCGATATTGCCCAAGTGGTGGTGGCCGAAAACAAAGGCACGCCAATTTTGGTGCGCGATATTGCCCAAATATCAGTCAACGGCGCGCCACCGCAAGGGTTGGTGGGACAGGACGATGCTGACGATATTGTCAATGGCATTGTGGTGATGCGCAAAGGCGAGAATCCGTCCACGGTACTGACCGCATTGAAAGAAAAAATCGCCTTTGTTAACAAATCCATTTTGCCGAAAGGTGTCGAGATAGTTCCCTACTATGACCGCTCGTGGCTGATCGATAAGACGCTTAAAACAGTGTTCAGCAATTTGACCGAAGGGGCAATGCTGGTAACGCTGATTCTGTTTTTATTTTTAGGCAATTTGCGGGCCGCGTTGATCGTTGCAACGGTTATTCCGCTCGCGCTGCTGGCGACGTTTTTAGGGCTTACTTTTGTCGGAATTCCGGCCAACCTGCTTTCCTTGGGCGCGATGGATTTCGGCATTATTGTGGACGGCGCAGTGATCGTGGTGGAGAACATTGTTTATCGACTCTCGCTATTGAAAGAAAGCGGTGTTGCCAACCAAGACTCTCGCTTTGTCGCCATCCGTGATGCAGTCGTGGAGGTGGGTCGTCCGACGGTTTTTTCGATGATTATCATCATTGCCGCGCATATCCCGATATTTACGCTGCAACGCCATGAGGGTCGTATCTTCTCGCCGATGGCATGGACGGTGACATCAGCCTTGATCGGATCTCTGGTGCTGTCGCTGACGCTTGTACCACTGATGACATATCTGTTCTTGCGGAAAGATGTGCCGCATGGTGATAACCGTCTCGTGGCGAAACTCAAATCGTGGTATTCACCGATGCTTTCACGTTCACTAGCGCGGCCAAGATGGATTATCGGTGCAGCGATGGCGGTGCTGGCCCTAAGTCTCGCGGGTGCAACGCAAATGGGTAGCGAATTTTTGCCTGAACTCAATGAAGGCTCCATTTGGGTAAACGTCACGCTGCCGCCGTCGGTGTCGCCGGGCGAGGCGCAAGAACAGGCAAGGGCGATTCGCCGCGCGCTACACAGCGTTCCTGAAGTCAATACGGCGATTTCCAAAGTCGGACGTCCCGACGATGGCACTGACCCCAAAATTTTTAACGGAGCAGAATTTTTAGTCGACTTGAAGCCCGAGAACGCATGGCGTCCCGGCAAGACGAAAGAGGGGTTAATAAAGGAGCTCGACGCGGCCGTTTCCGCGCTGCCCGGGGTCGAGCCATCTTTTTCTCAGCCGATTCGTGACAACGTTCTTGAATCAATCTCGCAGATCGACGGCCAGATTGTGATCAAGGTTCGCGGCGATGATTTGGATAGCTTGGTCAGCCATGCAGAACGCATACTCGGCCAAATTTCTGGCGTGAAGGGAGTGGTCCGCGCCTTTATTGACCGCAGCGGTACCTTGCCACAATACGTGCTCGATATTGATCGGCTGGCCGCTGCGCGTTACGGCATCAATGTCGGCGACATTCAGGATTTGGTAGAGACCGCGCTCGCGGGCAAAGCCACCTCGGAATTATGGGAAGGCGAAAAACATTTCAGCGTGGTGGTGAGGCTGAAAGAGTCTGAGCGTGCACTGCCGAATCTGCCCAATTTGCTAGTGGCCAGTCCAAACGGCGCACAAGTGCCTCTGTCTCAATTGGCGCGCTTTAAAAGCGTTTCGGGTGCCATGAACATCGCACGCGAGAACGGCAGGCGCGTGGTCTCTATCGGGGTGTTTATCCGCGATCGCGATATGGGCAGTGTGGTCAAGGATATGCAGGCGAAGGTCGGTGAAACTGGTGATCTACAAAATGGCGAAGAGGTAACGTGGTCGGGTGAATTCGAAAATCAGGAGCGGGCGATGAAGCGCCTCTCATGGATCGTGCCGTTGTCCATTTTGCTGATTTTTCTGCTTTTGTTCGATGCCTTCAGCTCGGTAAAAAGTGCGTTACTCATTGTGGCGAATATCCCGTTTGCCTTGATTGGCGGCATCGTCGCGCTGCTTGTCACGGGTATTCCATTGTCAGTATCAGCGGCAATTGGATTCATTGCGCTATTCGGCCAGGCGGTGCTAAACGGCGTCGTGATGGTGACTTACTTTAATCAATTGCGTGACACCGGGATGCCGATCCTTGATGTGGTCATGACGGGTTCAATACAACGCCTGCGAACGGTGCTGATGACAGCGTTGTTGGCTATGTTTGGCCTGTTGCCGATGGCGCTGTCGAAAGCGATCGGTGCTGAAACTCAGCGACCGCTGGCGGTGGTGGTGATCGGCGGGCTGGTATCGGCCACGATCTTGACGCTTATTGTGTTGCCGACGTTATATTTTGTGTTCTTCGCCAGCGTGAAGCCCAAGCCCAATCTCGATCCAACCCCGATGCTGAATAAGAAGCTGATCGATGGCACCCACGGCGCGTGATGATGGGCTTCGGTAAGGCGATCAACGCGCAACCTCTTCAACATTTGCGTTCGCAATTTGTGACGACGATCAACCACGGCATCCCGCAACGGCCTATTAGCTTGGTGCTGCTCGTTATCTTGAGCTTGGTTTTTACCTTGCCAGGCCTGATGGCGTACGGTCCTTGGAAGCCGGATGAACCGTATATGTTCGGGCTTATCGATAGCATGTTAAAAACCGGTGATTGGGTGGTGCCAACGCTTTCCGGCGAACCGTTCATGGAGAAGCCGCCGTTGTTCGTTTGGGTTGCCGCCATCACGGCTCGACTCGCGTCTCCGTGGCTGGATATTGAATACGGTTCGCGCCTTGCGATCGGTGTGTTCATGTTGATCACTTTCTTAGCGATTGCCAACGCAGCACGACGCTGGTGGGGGCGCGGCGTTGGCCGCTATGCCGTACTGGCGCTATTAGCCTGCATCGGCCTCCAGCAGCACGGACGCATGATGATTCCGGATCTGCCGCTGTTGGCGGGTTTCGCGGTTGCGTTCTGCGGATGGGCGTGGATGCGGGAACGACCTGTCAAAGGTGGCATTCTGTTTGGCACCGGTATTGGCATGGCGTTACTAGCGAAGGGCTTGCTCGGACCCGGTGTGCTCATTCTCTCAGCGTTGCTATTACCGCTGCTCTTTAGTCCATGGCGAACCCTATCTTACTCGCGGGGGTTATTGGTCGCAATCGTGGCGAGCTTGCCATGGGTTTTGATTTGGCCGATCACGCTGTATGCACGCAGCCCAACGCTTTTTATGGACTGGTTTTGGCTCAACAACGTCGGTCGTTTTGTTGGCTTCTCCGTGCCCGCATTAGGGGCGGCGCATGAGAGCGGACATTTGATTCAAACCATCCCGTGGTTTACCTTTCCTGCATTGCCACTCGCGCTGTGGGCGCTGTGGGTGTTTTGGCGGCAACGGCAGACCATAGGCATCAGTTCGGCCGACAACTTGCCTCCCGCACTTCAAGTGAGCCTTGTTGTATTGGTGCTGTTGAGCGTAGTGCTTGGCGTGTCGGCATCGGGCCGCGTTGTCTACCTGCTGCCGATGCTGGTTCCATTCGCGATCATCAGCGCGCCCGCAATAACGATGCTCCCCGCCCGTTTTAGCCAAATCTCAGATTGGACGGCGCGGATTATTTTTGGCGTTGCTACGGCGGCATGCTGGATAGTGTGGTTTTGTTTTTTCGTCGCGCACGAGCCTCTACAGCTGCCTATCCTCGCAAAACATCTGCCCATGGATCTGCCTTTGCAAGTCGAGCCGGAAGGTACGGTTTTTGCGCTCTTGCTGATGGTGGGATGGATTGCAATCGTCAACTATTTACCGCGACTTGCAGCACGCGCGGTGGTGAGCTGGGCAAGCGGGCTGATTCTTGTTTGGGGCACTGCGTTCGCACTCCTGTTGCCATGGATTGACGCTGCCAAGAGCTATCAGTCTACTTTCACGGCGCTCGCGGAATCGTTGGGCGAAAACACGCGTTGTCTTGCCAGCGTCGGACTCGGTGAATCCGAGCGCGCGATGTTGACTTACATCACCGATGTTGAGCCACAGCGTCGAGAACTAAATCGTGGCGCTGAATGCGATGCGCTGCTGTGGCAAGGAGTGGCGAGTGACGGCCCGCGTGGACTTGACGCAAATGAGTGGAAACTCAAATGGGAGGGTGCCCGGCCGGGCGAATACCGAGAGCGCTTTTGGCTTTTTCGCCGCACTCACAGTCCAAATCCATTGGTCGCGAAAAGTAGTGCTGATCTGCCGGTTTTAATAGATCCTGCGGCCAAAATGCGGTAGCCAGTTCGCTCGACGTTTTGGCCTTGAGTCGATGTTTAAACCGATGGTTTAGTCTGTCCCTTAGGCAATCCCCTGGCCAGTCCGTTAGCGAATCAATTAGGCTGCACTTTAAGGTACCGACTTATGGGTCACTGCATAAGGTTTTGCCTTGGCGATACCAAATTTGGGGCCACTCAAAATGCGTTTGCCATATGATTCATAAGCCGCGGATCCCATTGGCCAGTTGGCCAAAAATTCATCCCGCCAGCGCGATTGGTTGTAATTAATCGGCAAGGCGTCGATAAAAACTCCCTTTGTTTTTGTGCCGTATAGAGACAATCCCACTCGAGCAGGTCGGGTGGAGATGCGCGTGAGCAAACCAAATTGTGTGTCTTCGAAATTGGGCATGCCTGCTGCGCCGTTATTAATGACCCAATGATTGCGGTTTGCAAACTCGAATTCGCGTAGCGCGGGTGCACATGTGTGGCTGCTGGCAAACCCGTCGACCTTAGCCAGCGAGAAAAAGTTTTCGAGTCGATTTCGCTGCGCGCGATCATCGAGCGCATCAACATCAAATTGCCAACCCGAAAGAGACGCAGCGTCGCCATGAACAATCCCAATGCGGGCCTCTCCCACGTGGGCCACGGCATGCATCGGCAGCGCGCCTAGGCGGGCCCGTAAGTCCGGGAAGCTCAATGAGGTATGGCGAAGCCGCTTAAGAATTTGGTTGGAGCGCGCGACTTCAATGTCTGATACAGAGTCGGGGTAGGCGCATCCGCATCCCGCGCTGTCATCATCAGAAGCCAATTCGGTTTCTACATTACCGCGTAGCGCATAGTGCGACAAAACCGCGGCGTTGATCGCCGCGAAGCCAGCGGCGTCAATGTTGAACCAATTGAAATCACCATTGAACACCAGTGCGGCAGACCCGCTTTCGGCGGCCAGCATATCGAGCACAATATCAAGTGCCGCTTGATTGCCATAAAGTCCGCCTACAACGTAAAGCGTGTCAGTTTGCAAATCGGGTTCGCGCGCAAAAACCGACGGCGAGTAGCGGTAGTGCAACGGACAGCTTCGGCCGCTGCTGGAATTTGTTGAAATCACCTCTACCTCTCTAACGCCGCCCACTACTCTCGGTCCATTTTCTACGATCATATCTTTTAGCATTCAGTCTATTCAGTAGCTAAGCACCCGCCAAGTCGGATCCAAGGCCCGCCCTAAATACGTTGCGGCACCCGCAAATCCAGCGCATCGTGTAGCCAATATTTCGCCGGGCAAGCTGTTGGCCTTCCAAGCGCTGGTACACGCAAATATTCGAACCCCATTTTCATAGGCATCTTCAAGCATCGCCAAAACCGGTGTTGGCTGGCTTGCGCTGGCGGGGGGCTGAGATTCTGCTTCAACCAGCACACGCACACTGCGCCCAATAAAATAAACTTCGACTTCGCACTCCATCGCGTTAGCCGTGAGTGCGTGCGAGATTGGTGTTGCGCAATCCGCCAGATTAGCGCCGCCCGTGTGTAACACGAGCAGGCAGAGCTTGCGAATATTGTGGCTCGAATCAGGGCTGGCCATGGTGTTAATGGATTCCGTGACGCTCGCGAAGCAGCACCACCGCTTGCGCCATTGCCTGCAATTTCCCCTCGGCGATTTTGTCCGACGATATCGGGTTGTCGGCAAAGGTCGCGAAGCCACAATCGGGCGTAAACAAAACTCGTTCTTTGCCGAAAAGCTGGATCGCCAGCTCGCCCTTGGCGACGATTTCATCGACCGATTCAACGTGGGCATGTTTTTGGTTGCAAACACCAATGCCGATGCGCATGTCTTGCGGAATGGATCGCAATATGTCCATCTCGCCGGCACGGGGCGTGCACAGTTCCAGCAACAACGTTCCAACTTTGAGTCCGGCAAGCGTTGGCACCAGCGGCGTGTAATCACCGGCGAGGGCGGCGGATTCATCTGGCGTCCAATTGCCACGACACATATGCAACGCAGTGCGCTCGCGCGGGAAGCCCGCCACCACGGCGTTAATCAGTTCACTGGCAAACGCCAATTCTGATGCGGTGTCTTTTTTCTCTCCTAACGCGCCGCACATAAAGCTACGTTTGTTCGCACTTTGGCCGCCGCTAAATACCACCTCCGACAGCACCGGTTCGTCAAATTGCACCAACGCTGCGCCGCGCGATAGCAAATGCGCCAGCTCCTCGCGCAACACCCGCACGATGTCGGTTGCGAGCGCTTCACGGTTGGCATAGGCACGGTCAGAAATACATTCCATCCACATCGTGCGGGTCAGCAGATAAGGGCCCGGCAACGCCACTTTGACCGGCTTGTCGGTTAGCGTTTTTACGAAATCAAGCTCGTGCACGGCGATGGGTCTACTACGACCGAGCGGGCCAAATACGGCAGGATGGCGCACGTCGCCGGCGGGCACATCCAGCGCGCGCAGTTCGCGCTCAAACTCTTCCGGATCATCGACCAGCGGCAATAAATCCGTGAGCGGAATCAGCTGACAATTATCGAGAATACCGCCGACGAAACTTGAATAACTATCGCGCCGCTGTTCGCCATCAGAGACCACGTCAACACCCGCACGCAGCTGGGCATTGACGGACAGCTGCACGGCATCATTGCCAGTGCTCTGGAATGCTGATTCATCAAGGCGACCTTCCATGTGCTCGTGAATCGCCTGCACCATCCAGCGCGGGCGGGGCCAGCTGCCAATGCCCATCACGGACAGCGGCTTGATCGCTGGCGCGGGCGCGGGGCTCGGCAAGCTGGTCGGAATTTTGATTTCCATCACGGCTTGAATAGTGGTCTTCGGCGGCGGGGCGGCGTTGGCTTTGCGCTCCGCTAATTTGCCTTTACTGACTAAAAAGCTGCGCTGTTTTCCTTCTTTGGTCCATGAAATCAGATCGTTTCCCGTCATCCGGCACCATGCCGGAAGATCCTCATCAACCGAAATTTCAGATGAGCGAATTTCGAGCAGCTGACCGCGGTCCATCGGGTCAATATGCCGCCGAATAAGCAACAGCAAACCGTTGCCGCAATCAAGATCGCCACCATCAAAACTGGTATCGGGCACATGGGCGTGGGCAGGGGCGGGTGGGAGTGCGGGAGTCATGGCAAAATCCTTTGGTGGCGTTAATATGTTTTAGGTGGCCTGGTCTTCCGACCGTTGTTGCAAAAAGTGGGGAGCGCGTTCGTCCACGTTCAGCCCCGTTCAGCCCCGTAAAGACGACTGGCCGCAAGGTCATCAAATTCACTGGCGGGACTATCCGACACGACTCTTCCATCCGCCAAACCAATCAGCCGGTCGGCGTACGCTGTAGCGAGCTGCAATTGATGCAAGCTGCACAATACTGACACGCCATCGGTGTGACAAATATCGCGCAGCAGCGCCATGATCTCGGCGCTGATCGTGGGATCAAGACTGGCGATGGGTTCATCGGCGATGATGATGTCGGGCTGTTGTGCCAACGCTCGTGCAATCGCGACGCGTTGCTGCTGGCCGCCGGACAGTGTGTCGGCGCGCTGCTGCGCTTTTGCCAATAAGCCGACGCGATCCAAACATTCCAGCGCGAGCAAGCGGTCGGATTTTGAAAATTGCCGCGACCAGCCACGCCATGCGCCAACATAACCGAGTCGGCCCGCGAGCACGTTGTCGAGCGCCGATAAACGACTGACCAAATTGAATTGTTGAAACACGACCGCGATATGCCGCCTTTGTTGGCCGCGTAATTGCCCCACGTCGAGCCCGGCCACACGAGCCACCCCAGAGTCTGGCGCGAGTAATCCGGTGACGCAGCGAAATAACGTTGTCTTGCCCGCCCCGCTTGGCCCAAGGACGGCGACCAATTCACGCTCATGAACTTCAAAACTAATATCGTCCAATGCGAGGTGCTGGTTGGGACCGGCTGCGCCAAATACCTTACGCAAATTCTGTACGGACAATCTTGCGCTGGCGGTGCGAATCGTGGCTCCAAGCGCCGATTCGCTTGCGGTCTCGGCGTCATTGTCGTTGCTGTTGTGGCCGTTTGAAATGGCGATGGATGAACTCATCTCAAACCAGCTTCCGCCGCAGCCACGCGCTGAGTTGGTCAAGTGCGGTGACCACAATTAAAATCAACGCAATAATCGTAAACAGGCGTGCGAAATCAAGTAAATCCATACTGTTTTTCAATTCCTGGCCGATACC
>JBBRFJ010000048.1:0-20724 GCA_038224475.1 Burkholderiales bacterium | reverse complement strand
CTTGTTATGCGCGCGCTGGTGACGTGACGCGCATTCGCCTGCATGGTGATTGCCACGGTGGCAATGTGCTCTATACCGACAGCGGCCCGCATTTTGTCGATTTTGACGATAGCCGCATGGGCCCTGCCGTACAGGATTTGTGGATGCTGCTGTCGGGCACGCGCGAGGAAATGGCGAATCAAATGCGCGAAGTGGTCGAGGCGTATGAAGAGTTTTGTGATTTCAATCGACGCGAGTTACATTTGGTCGAGGCGCTGCGCACCCTCAGGCTCATCCACTACTCGTCTTGGCTCGCACAGCGCTGGGATGATCCCGCGTTTCCACATGCGTTCCCGTTTTTCAATACGCAACGTTATTGGCAGGATCGAATTCTAGAATTGCGCGAGCAGATAGCGGCGATGGATGAAGGGCCGCTGTCACTTATGTTGTAAATTTAGGTAGAAGCGCTAAATTCAGGCAGTAAGCTCAATGATGAGAATTGATGACATGAAGGAATGTTATGAAACCCAAGTTTTTGATCGCTTTTATCATCGTGGCCGGTATTGCATTTTTTGTTCAGCACCAACGAAGTGAAACGCAATCCTCTGCTACGAGCATAACAAGCGCGGCAACGTCGGCAGGTGGCGCCGCAAAACTCGGCGCATCATCGGTCCTTAATATTGATCCGAAAATATCTTCCGCGCCGCGTATGCCGTTGATTGCGCCGAAAACCACGCTGTCTACCGAGATGCAATTGCTTCGTGATAAAAAAGATTGGCCGCTTGTTTATCAACGCGCAAAAAACGGTCCTCAAACCGGCGAAGCACTTTATCTACAAGCGGAGTTATTGGAGAAGTGCGCAAAACGCCCGCCTGATGATCCGAAAAAAGTTGAAGACACGCGTGAGATCAAACGAGAGAAATTTATTCAGACCTTGAGCGGTAGGGAAGATCAAAAATCCGCGCGTATCGCCGCCTATGACGCGCTGAATGTCGATGCCTGTGGCGAGCTAAAGTCCATTGAATATTCAAAAGATGAAGTGACGCGCCTCAGCAAAGCCGCCGCAGAGGCAGGTGATCCACGCGCACAAGCATGGCGTCTACAGGTCGATATTGCCAAAGCGAGCGCGGACGATTACAACGCGCGCAACAACATCAAACCGGATGCGGGCGACAAAGCACAATACAGAATGGACGGTTATTCAATTTCTGATCAACAGTGGGCCGCCGCCCGTGAATTGCTGGCGAAAGGCGATCCTGCTGTGCTTGCTGATTTGCAAAGTCTGCTGTCGAGCACTCTTTCAGATGCGAGCATTCGTGTCGGTCCCGATAACGAGCCGATTGAAAATCGTGCGTTTTATTCCGCATGGGCACTCGTGGGGTGCGATATGGGCAATAATTGCGGAACATCCAATACGCAATTGCTTGCGGATTGCGCGTATCGTAATCGCTGCGGGTCGACCAGCCTGCAGGACCAAACCTATTTCTTTGACACCTCGCCGCACGAAGCGCAGTTGGTCGAGCGCTACCGCCGAACGATTCTGGACGCGATTCGAACCGGCGACTTTACGAATCTGAATCTGGTTCGCGGCCCACAAACGCGCGGCAATACGTTCATATTCGGCAATCGCCGACAATAATTTTTCAGCAGCACCAACAACCCAAGGACTATCAACATGAGCATGAAAAAAACCGACCTCGAAAAAAATAAAATGCTGAAAGCCGCCAACCTGATGAAAGCGTCCGGCATTTCTGACCGCTTCGGCAAAGGCAACGTGGTTACTGACCGCAAAGAACAACGCAAACTCGACTCTGCCGCAGGACTGGTACCGTTTGCATGCAAGCTGCCCGGTGATCTGGTCGCGAAGCTGCAAGCGCACGCGGAGAAAAAAGAAATCGCGATGAATGATTTGGTGAAGGATTTGTTGGAGGGGGCGTTGAAGGGTTGAAGAGCTAAGTTTCCGCTCGAAAGGCCAAGTAATGCTATGTCTAAGCCGCGATCGCTGGCTTGAACTTAACCATGCGTACGGCGCGGCTGGCAATATTCCTGAGCTCCTCCGCCAACTCGATAACGTCCCGTCGTCTGCTAACAATGCAGAGCCATGGTTTTCTTTGTGGAGCTCGCTTGCGCATCAAGGCGAGGTGTACTCCGCAACTTTCGCTGCCGTGCCGCATGTGGTTGAAGCGATCGCGTCCAAGCCGACCGAAGCAGATTTCACTTATTTTCAATTTCCTGCGTGGGTAGAAATTTGTCGGGTGAAAAAAAATATATTGATACCTTCTGATCTTAGCGACGCTTACACAGACGCCCTGGCCCGATTGCCCGAACTGGTTGCGAAGGCGTCAGCACCTGCCTGGAGCGATGACCTCGCAGCGTGCTCCCTCGCCGCTATCGCAGCCGCAAAAGGGCAGACGTAGATAGCGGAGGCAATTCTTGAACTTACACCGGCGATATCTGAACAATTTCTGGTCTGGCTCGCCGCGCAATGATAACCAGCGTATTCAACGAGACGTATTATTGGTGAGTCAACGTCGCAACATTTTGTTCATCTGCAGCCGCAACCAATGGCGCAGCCCAACCGCAGAAAACATCTGGCGCAAACATCCTCTGCTATCGGTTCGATCAGCGGGAACGAGCCGGAGCGCACGTCGCAAGGTTTCGCCAGATGATGTCAGCTGGGCAGATATTATTTTTGTCATGGAAGAGAAACATCAATCCCGATTGAAGGCAGAATTTGCCCGCCTGCTTGATAGCAAGCCAATACATGTTCTGGACATTCCGGACGAGTATAAATATATGGATCCGGAGCTGGTAGAACTGCTTGATCAATCGGTTGAGGCGTTACTTGGATTGAAATAGCTTGGCTAAAGTCGAGGCTGAGCCGCCGCAGTTTGGGAACGAACTTACTTGGAGTTCTAATAGTGTTGTCTTTGGGTGTGCTCGTTTTGAAATCGCTTGGCGCTTCGTCAAAAATAGACATGCCGATGCCGCGCGGGACCCCATCCCATCCATCCCCTGAGTCAGGGGAAGGGTTGGCCTGCGCAATAGCGGAAGCAACTAATTAACTGCCAACATGGAAAGAATTCATTTCGGTCGGCTCAAATTTACATATTGTGGTTGCGGCATAAATTGGCATTCCAGATTTTCTGAAACGCGTGCTGCAATGCGCGACCGCCTAGTGATTCAGTGCTGCAATTCGCAATCGCTGGATTCAGAAATTCGACTGACGCATTATTTGCACGATAGCTGTGCTACATTATTTTTGTTAATGACGACCCAACATCACATCGAACCGAATAGCCATGACGCGTCGAATGCTCATACTCTTAATTTGTGCGGTACTAGCCGCGCTACCGCTGATCTGGTTTAACGTTGACCCGCGTGCCGGGCAAATTCTTTTGAATCTGACCAAATAGATATCGACGTTATTTTTTTGGAATTCGTTGATCTTGCAACGACGATTGCACCAAAAACTCATTCTTCAGACACTTCGCCTTTAATCACCCGCTTGATTACATCGAAACCAAATCCGCGTGATTGCAGGTAGCGTACTTGTTTGTTGCGGGCGTTTTGATCGGTGGCAGGCTCGCCGAATTTGCGGAGCCACATTTCTCGGGCGCGATCAAAATCAGTTTCTTTCAACGCCGTGACGGCAGTTTCAACAAGATCCTCGGTCACACCTTTTTGCTTAAGCGTTGCGCCCACCCGCCGGGCGCCATAACGATTGCCCAAGACACGCGCTTTGCCCTCAGCGTAACGAGCCTCATTTAGAAAACCTTCCGACGCACACCATGCAGTCACGGATTCAATTTCATCCACGCTAAATTCGCCCCGACCCAGTTTGGTGGTGAACTCTTTACGGCTCATATCGCGGCGCGCGAGCAACCTCAGTGCGGCAGAAACAAGTTCGCGATTAGCGGGTTTAGGCGCTCCCATCGCGCGCGCCGCACGCATCGCTTCGGGGCCAAACATGCCCTCGTCAGACTCATTTTCTGGGGCGGCGGACTCAACCAGACTATTTGCGCACATCTTTTAAATTCACGTGGCTCAGGTCGTACACAGGAACAAAAGGAACATGACGAACCATGCTGCGCTCCACAAATATTGCTCAGACGATTCGGTTTCAGTTGCCACTTGGAATCTGGAGAATTGATCATCAATCAAGTTTTGCTGCACCGTATGCATTCCATTTTTCAAATGGGCGTTACTGCGCTGAATGTGATTTGGATGCGCTACATATTGCGGTGGATTTGCGATACCCGTATTCAAAAATACCGAACGATTAACGACATTCATGTTTGCACCTCACCAAAATTTAAGCGTAAAAAAAGCCGCCCTGCCCCAGCGAGGGATCGAACGGCCCAACCATCGAACTTTTTAGCAATGCAGTGGCTAATAAAGCCAAGTTAAAACGCGTTAAAAAACCACTGCATCACATCACAAAAATAAATTACTCGTCATCGTCCTTTTCTTCAGGCAGCACGACCGCATCGCCACGACCTGCCACGCCGACAATCGCGCGAATCTTGGCCTCAATTTCTTGTGCCATTTCGGGATTATCTTTGAGGAATTTACGGCTGTTGTCTTTGCCCTGACCGATTTTTTCACCTTTGTAGGCATACCATGCGCCGGATTTCTCGACCACTTTATGGATCACGCCCAGTTCAATAATTTCGCCTTCGCGTGAAATACCTTCGCCATACAAAATATCAAAATCAGCGGTCTTGAACGGCGGCGCGACTTTGTTCTTTACCACCTTGACGCGGGTTTCGGAACCAATCACCTCTTCGCCCGATTTAATGGCGCCCGTGCGGCGAATATCGATCCGGACTGATGCGTAAAACTTGAGTGCGTTACCGCCTGTGGTGGTTTCAGGGCTGCCGAACATTACACCAATTTTCATGCGAATCTGGTTAATGAAGATCACCAGCGTATTTGAGCGTTTGATATTGGCCGTGAGTTTGCGCAGCGCCTGCGACATCAGACGAGCCTGCAAGCCCATGTGGGAATCGCCCATTTCGCCTTCGATTTCGGCGCGTGGCGTCAATGCAGCCACTGAATCGATGACAACAATATCGACCGAGCCCGAACGCACCAACATATCCGCAATCTCGAGTGCTTGCTCGCCGTTATCAGGCTGCGAAATCAAAAGATCGTTGATGTTCACACCCAGCTTGGCAGCATAGGTTGGATCCAGCGCATGCTCGGCGTCGATGAACGCTGCCGTGCCGCCAGACTTTTGCATTTCTGCGATCACTTGCAGCGTGAGCGTGGTTTTGCCCGATGATTCAGGTCCGTAGATTTCTACCACCCGACCGCGTGGCAGGCCGCCGATACCGAGCGCGATGTCCAGCCCGAGTGAGCCGGTCGATACGGGGATGATGTCGTGACCGATGCTGCTCTCGCCCATTTTCATGATCGAGCCTTTGCCGAACTGTTTCTCGATCTGAGAGAGTGCGGCTTGTAGCGCTTTTGCTTTATTTTCGTCCATTGCGTTTTTATCCATCATGTTCATGGCAAGGCTCCCGGCTGTATTAAAAATCTGATTTAAGGAAACTCAGAAGCTGTACCCATGTACAGTCTGTATTTCCATACAGTACCGAAAAAAATTGCCGGTTGCAAGGTTTTTTTGTGAAAGATTGGCGGAACCGCCAATTTAAAGATTATGCAGGAGTTCGGTCAGCGCTTTAACAACGGTTTGCTGCCGCACCGCTTCACGGTCACCTGAAAAAAGGTAACGCTTTGAAATTACTACACTATTTAGTGCGCCATTCGCGTCGATTGAATCACGCGTCGCCCATGCAATCCATACCGACCCGACCGGTTTCTCAGGAGTTCCGCCTGCCGGACCCGCAATTCCCGACACCGCGATGGCGACATGCGCGCGCGAATGCCGGAGTGCACCTCGCGCCATCTCCTGTACAACCTGCTCTGATACTGCGCCGTATTCATCCAAGCTCGATTGGCGCACGCCCAGCACTTCAACCTTGGCTTCGTATGAATAAGTGACGAACGCGCGGTCAAACCACGCTGAACAGCCCGCCACAGCCGTAATCGCCTCCGCAATGCCGCCGCCCGTGCATGACTCCGCCGTGGTGATCATCCAGCCTTTTGATTTCAGTGCGACACCAACCTGATTTGCAATCTCGATCACGTAAGAATTTCTTTCATGTTGTTTGCCTCGTGCAGCATCCAGGTTCGCTTGAAGCCACAAATAATAACTGGATTACGATTGATGAATTTTCAAGTCTTTCATTGGCTGGTATTCAAAACACCAAACCGATGAACCAGCAAGCTCGTATGCACCCGATCCACTTGCTCCAGCGTTTTCAATTTCACGTTGATATTGGCGAACCGGTCAACCGACGGCAGATTTGAGAGCGCGGGAAATTTATCGAGAAATTTTAGGTTATGTTGTTGCCACGCTTGGTCGTAACGGCCCGTGGAAAAATGGATCAGCAACAGATCGAGTGGGATGGCAAGCTTGTAACCTGATACAAATGCGCGGTAGGTGAAATCAATATCGTAAAGATGAAAGCCATTAAATGTCGTTTCATCGAAGCGCAGCGCTTCCCACACGGCACGTTTAGTGGCGATAAAAACCCCGTCAACAGCCTGAATATCTTCTATCACCGCGTCCTGCAAGCCAATGCCCAAATAAATGTAGCCGCTCATTTTCGCGGCATTGAGCGCGCTGTCTCCCGCTGTGCGGTGGATGATCTGGCCATGAAGATAAGGTGGTCCACCATGGCCCCAATCACCATCGACTAATTTGCTGGTTCCCGCCACGCCAACAAGGTCATGGGTCTGCAAATGCTGCAGCAGCCGGGCCGCAAAATCATCATGAACAATTTCAATATCATCATGGCAAAAAATCAGCACATCGCCGCTCGACAACGACGCACCACGGTTGTAGCCCTCGCATAGCGATTTGGCGTCATGAATGCCGATGACTTCAAGCTGGTGACGCGTAAATATAGCTTTAAGTCTGGCTTCAATATGCGCAAAATATTCGGGGCGAATGCTGCAAATAATGGCCGAAACGCGCGCGCTGGATAACTTCGCCGAAACCGGTTTTTTCCATGCGGCGCTGGCTTCGGGATGAAATCGCGGCCATGCCAAAAACGCCTGCGCTGCATCTTTTTTGGCCAACTCCCAGTTCGGTCGCGCGCGAATAATTTGCGTAAAGGCTTCCGTCGCCGCATCTAGTTCGGTCACGTCAATAATTGGATTTGCGCGCTGACTACGCTGGAGCTGCAACCGCGCCGACACCAGAGCATAGTCAAGCGGTGATCGCTCCGTACACCATGTTTTCCAAGCGATTTCGTAATGCGCTTCGAGGTCGCAAATGAAGGTTTTGAAGTCGACCAGCGAGCTTGCCCGTACCCGTTCGCGAAGTTCCGAACGCAACCGCGATAAAGCGGACAAATCGGCGCAGAGCCGCTGCGCACGATGTAGCCAGTCTTCTTCGTCAACCGCCACCCAATCGCTCAACGCGACCGCGCCCAGCAAGCTTGCACTCGAACGCGAACATCCATTCGCACCCGGCAGTGTCAACACCGGCACGCCCTGCCAGAGCGCATCCAGCGTGGTGGTCGCGCCGGAGAAAGGTATCGGATCCAGTGCCACATCGACCAGTCCAAACGACTGACGATATTCGGCCACACCAACACGCGGCAAAAATTGCAATCGCGTATCGTTAGCGCCGCCTTCCATATTCAATGCGTCAACAATTCGTTGACGCGCAAAGCCTTCGGCAATGCCGGCAATCCGCATGCGCGCGGTCGGCATTAACAACATCAACTTCCGCCACAGTGCCAGCGTTGCGTCGGTCAGCTTGACCGCGTTATTAAACGAGCCGAAGGTAATGTATCCGTTGCGTTGGGCAGGTAGTGTTGTGACATCAGGCGCGTTTTCATCTGGTCGCCAACACCACTGTGTATGTGGCATTCGCAGTAATTTTTCGGTGTGAAAATTCTCATTACCGAAAGGGTCGGCGACGTGATCCGTGAGCCGGTAATCCATTCCCCGCAAGCCCGTGGTGCCCAAATAATCGAGCCATGTGATTTGTACCGGTGCGACGCGGCGTGCAAAAACACCAAGCCGGTTCTGACCGGTATGGCCCGCAATATCAATCAGTACGTCAATACCATCGTCATTGATTTTTTTGGCCACGTCTTCATCGGTCGCGCCTTTCATCACAACAGCGGTGGCGCTAACACCCCGGGCCGCAAGGCTTTCGGGCGATTGGGGATTATTGAAATAGCAATAAACCTCAAACCGTTCGCGATCATGCCCGGCTATTACCGGATCAATGAACGCCGGCAATGCGCCGTGGCAATCAGGAGAGACGTAGCCGATGCGAATTTTACGCTGCGGTTCTGGCGTATTGGTGAGCAACGGCGCGCTCGTCGACACTGCCGCAAACCACGCAGACCACTCGATATGCGCATTCAGGACATGGCGCGGACTCATTGCAGAATCCAGCTTGAGCGCCGCGAGGCGATTGCTGGCCGCTTGTGGCGACATCGGATTCAGCCGCAACGCGTCCGAGTAACAGGCGATTGCGTCTTGCAAGCGGCCCTGCTCTTTATAGAGATTGCCAAGATTGTTATAAATTTCCGGCGAATCCGCTTGAGTCTCTAACGCACGCTCGAGTTCAAGCACAGCCTCATCAAGTCGCCCAACCGCCTGCAACGCTGACGATAGATTGATTCGCGCGCTCATCAAATCTGCCGACAGCGTCAGTGCATGTTGGTGCGATTGAATGGCGTCGTCGAATCGCTGCAATGCGAATAACGAATTACCGCGATTCACATAGGCAGCCGCCAGGGTTGCATCGGCCACGATCGCACGGTCAAAGAGCTCAATAGCGGCAGGATAATGGCCGGTTTGATGGGCAATAATCGCGAGCCCATTTAGCGCCTGGGCATTGGCGTCATTAGCGGCGATGGCAGCGCGGAATTTGAGCTCTGCATCGCGGATTTCTCCGCGTTGCAAAAAAGCGAAGCCCTCGCGAGTTGTTTGATCCTCGGTCCCGCTCATGCTGCCATTGGATGGAGGGGAGGGTCAAAACGGGGAGCAAGACGGTGCCAGTACAAATATTGTGGAATAAAGCCAAACCGCCGGTAGATCGTTACGGCGCCTGTATTTTCGCAATCAACCTGTAGAAACGCAGTGTGCGCGCCGCTATGACGGCCCCAATCAATAAGATGCGCCAGCAGCAGGCTTGCGTAACCTTTGCCACGCACCGCGATATCCGTCCGCATATTGAAAATACCAACGTGGGAGTCTTCGATCCGCGCCATCCCGCACGCCACCACGCCATCCGCCGTGGCCAGCGCCAGAAATTTTTGCGCGCCGCGCCAGATCGACTGGCGCTTCAGGTCCTGGCCCACCGCTTCAATCGGACTGCCTTTCAAGCGATGCGCGTCGGCGATGCCTTCGGCGGTCGTGCGTTCCAAAAGTTTTACGCCAGCGGGCAAAATCGGCAAATCCGGGGAAGCTGTGACGGGCAAAGTCATCACCAGCGTTTCGACCTCCCGCGTGTAACCGCGGGCGGCGAGCATGGCGTCGAGTTCCCGCGGGGCCAGCTCCTCGGTCAGGCGGAAGATCGTGCGCTGATTGCGCATGGCGTACCAAGCTTCACAGAAAGCAATTTTTTCTTCAAGCGGCCGCAACACATGGTGCGCAGCGCTAGACGCGGCGCTACCAACAGAACCTGTCTCAGGGCTATAAAGTGTGGTGACACTGTTGGCGCGTCGCGTATCGGTGTTTGAGGCCCGCAGAATCCAGCCATCAAAAAAAGTTTGGTGAATCGCGGGGGACGTATTGAGGGTAAGCTCTTCGAGCTGCAAGATTGAATTGTTTTCAGACATGCTCAATTTTAGCCGCAATCATCGAGCCGGTTGCTTATGCCAACAAACGCTTCTCTTGAACGTGACCTGTCTGGACGTGATTGAAGCGCCTGTCAGTAACCTTTGAAAATACTTTTAAGCCTAATATGTCGTTAGCTAAATTTTAGCGGTTAGATAACCCTAGCAATGACGCGTTTTTTCAGGATTTTTAGGCTCGTCGTGCCCGTCAATGCTAGGGTTCGAAAACACCGTTGCCGGAGTAGCCATCCGACTAACAAACTTGAAGCTTGTAACGTAAAAGACGGTGCTTTTAACCCGCTAATTTAGCGGCCAGAACATCGACCGTTTCAATATTGGGGCCTTCGCTCAATAGCTCCGGTGCCTTTGCCATCAGCGCCGCGGCAATCGATCCGGTAAGGTGGGCTTGACGACCTTCCTCAGCGGCAAATGCATCAAAAATACCGAAGGTCGAGGCGTTGAACTTAAGCGCGAACCAGACAGTTGTACCCGCTTCTTGATTGGCCAGCGCAAGTGCGCTTTCGAGTAAGGCTTGTAACTCCGCTTCTTTGCCCGCCTTGGCGTGCAACTTCACAAATAGACCGACTTTAACCATGATGAATTCCTTCCAGCGTGAATAAAACATTACAAAAATAAATGGCCTGACAATCGCGTAAATGCGGCTTGTAAATGAAATTGTCAGTTCAGGACATGCGGCTCAAAACATTTTTAAACCTAAATGAACTAAGACTCAAAAAATCTGTTACTGGCTACCTAGACAACCGCGAGGGTAACCGCAACATTGCCGCGCGTGGCGTTTGAATATGGACACACGATATGTGCCGCATCAACCAATGCCTGCGCAGCCACTTTATCCATACCGGGAATGGTGACGGAAAGATCAACCGTAATGGCGAAACCGGTTGGGATTGGGCCGATGCCAACGACGGCTGCAACATCGGTGGTGTCTGGCAGTGTTGTATTACTTTTTCCCGCCACAAACTTCATCGCACCCAAGAAACACGCCGAATAACCTGCTGCGAACAGCTGCTCAGGGTTGGTGCCTGTCAAGCCTGCGCCGCCGAGTTCTTTTGGCGTGGTCAGTTTTACATCAAGCACTTTGTCTGAAGACTCAGCATGACCTTCACGTCCGCCAGTGGCGTGGGCGTGAGCTTTGTACAAAACGGGGGTGGGTTGATCCATGGTGCATTCCTAAAAAGTAATGTGGTGGGAAAAAAATGCTTTCAGCTGAAAATTTGAAACGTAAAAATTATTCTAATGCGCGAGTAATGAGACTCGCAATTTTTGCAACGCACGGGTCAGCGATTTCCGCTCGGCGCTCGAACACTCCGTGGCGCAGGCGATCTGATGATGAATCGCATCCGCCTTTTTTTTCATGCTACGGCCCTCACGTGTCAATTTGATGTGAACCTGGCGCTCGTCAATTTCGCTGCGTTGCCGTTCAATCAATCCCTGCGCTTGCAGGCGTTTTAACAACGGCGTCAGAGTACCGGAATCGAGAGAAACCTTTTCACCCAGCCCGGTAACCGTCACGTCATCCTGCTCCCACAGCGCAAGCAAAACCACATATTGCGGATATGTGATGCCCAAGCCCGACAACAGCGGCCGATAAAGCTTGGTCATCGCCAGCGACGTCGAATAAATGGCAAAACATAGCTGGTTGACGAGAAACAGGCTCGACTCTTCAACCAATCCGCTGGACACAGATTTTGCAAGACTCGAATTAACAAGGGGCGCACGATTTGCCACGGCTTTTCTCAAATGGCTGCTCAAAAAAAAGACAAACTAAACTATACACGATTTAATTGTACACAATATACCTTGCGCGCCTTTTGCCTAAAATCGCGATTTGATTGGCGCAGAAAAGAGTAATCACGACTTAGCTCTTTACCGGGGCAAAACTTTTTTGCCCCCAGCGCTCGGCTATGACGCGCTGCACCGCCTGAATTGCCATATCGGCATAACTAAAAATGAAACTCCCCTTCTGGCGGACTTTTTCAGGCGAAACTGTCTGAAGACGTCCGTCGAACCTCGACTTTCAATTTTGCTTCAATTTCACTTTATTGCCTCCTGTACCGTGATCTCTGCAATCTGTCGCCGATGTGTAGCCCTGTAATGTTCATGCGCGCATATTGAAACCACTCGATTCTCTATGCACCCAGGAGCGCTCAATGAATATCCACACAAACGTAAAGACGACCAACGCTGCGTCGACCTCTGCGTCTCGTTTAAACACACGTAGCCACAGAAAATTTTTCTCCACTGCCGCGTTTTCGTTGGCCGCCGCATTTACGCTCAGTGCATGCGCTGCGCAGACAGCGGATATCCCGCGCGTTTCCACACCCAAGCACTTCGGAGCCGGTATAGACATCAATAGCCAGCCACGTGTGGAGGAAACTGGTTTGCCGCTCTACCCCGGCGCTACGATTGATCGCACTGATTCGGCGGAACGGGAAGATCGCGGCGAGCGGGCTGGCAAGCGCGCCGGAAAACAGAAGAATAGCGATGAAGAAGGGGTGAATCTCAACCTTTGGTTTGGCTCATACGGCTTGAAACTGGTCGTGGTAAAACTCAAAACCAACGACAGCGTCGAGCAAGTCGGCGCGTTCTATCGTGATGCATTGTCTAAATATGGCGCCATCCTTGACTGTAGCGATGCCGGGAGTTCACTAAGCGACCCTAAGCGCAAAAACGCATCATTCGGTGTAGAAGTTTGGTCTGACACTGATAACAATAGTGACCCTTCAAGTACAGAAAGCAGGAGAGCAAATTCAAACCAAAAATCAACCCAGTTAAGCTGTAAAGATGGCCAGATTCACTCGACCAGCATTCGCCGCGGCAAATTCTATAAAACCGGCACAAAACAAAAACAGTACGGGGTCGCGGTTCAGTCGCAAGGCGATGGCAGCACCTTCCAACTATTTCATTTTGAGAAGCGCGGCGGCGAAGATTGAATAAGTTATGTTGCGAATTAGATCCTCAGTAGGCGACCCCTCGTTTATGGCGTCGACAGGAAGGAGGAAAAGATTCTCACAAAGCATGTAAGTTTTTGCAGAGTCAATTCCCGAACTAATCCTCGAAATTAATCCCGTACAGCGCAAGCGTTTCAGAATCGTTTGACATCTTAATATGCGATTCAAAGCGCAGGCCGATCTTTTCGAGCAGCGCAATTGACGGCGCATTGGTGGGCAGCGTGATCCCAACCACTCGCCTTAGCTTTAATTCGTGCCTGCCGTGCGCCAGAACAGCACGCGCAGCCTCCTCTGCGAGGCCGTGGCCACGGTATTTCGCTAGAAATGCAGACCCGATATCCACATCGTCGAGCCCCTCGCGCTTGATCAGCCCGCACATCCCAAGCGCCGTGTGATCGGTGTTGCGCTCCACCAGCATCAAGCCAAATCCATCGCGCGCATAGGCGGCCAAATACTTCTCAGTAATCTGCCGGCGCGCATCGTCAAGCGTTTGAATGCCGCGGTCACCGATATACCGTATCCAATCCGGATCGTTCAGAAGTTCAAAAACAAACGGCGCATCATCAAGCGTAAACGCCCGCATGGTGAGATGCAGAGTCACTATCGGCGTCATTTTATTGAGCATGGGAAGAGGTGTTCAAGTCAGGGTCAGGTGATACGCGGTGTCGTTAAATTAAAAAAGAAACACCGCATCAGGTTCAGCAATGCTGATATTACTTTAGAGATGTTGTGATTAGATTGCAGCGGCAGCCGCAACTATTTTTCGCCAACCCTGTCTGTTTCGTGTAGTGCCTGCTACAGTTTGGTGTAATATTCGCTACGTTGATTATTTTTGCGCCTTGCGTTCTGCTCTTTGAAAAGTCTTCGTCACGCATTTTTGGAATTTTCGCTTCAACGCTTTATCGAGCATTCGTGCCAAGCCTTTTCACTGTCTTGCCATCGGGTTGGAATGAAAATTATTCAAACCGCGCGGCTTGGTGAACCGGACCTTTGCATCTACACCTACATCCACATTTACACCGACATCACATGAATACGAAATCGTACGGTTCCCGCCCCTCTACGCTTACCGCTGCATCAACCCGCTGGATCACGCTGGCCAGCTTGGTTGCCGCGATGACACTTGCAGCGTGTAGCAAGACTGAGGCCGGCAAAGCCGAGGCACCGCCTCCGCTAACGGTCTCTGTCGTTAAAATCGCGTCGGCGAAGCTGCCGATTTTGGTCGAAGTGGTCGGTCGCACCGAGGGGTCTCGCGAAGTTGAAATTCGCTCGCGCGTGACCGGCATCGTTGAAAAGCAAATGTATTCCGAGGGCGAACCGGTGCGGGCCAACAAGGCCCTGTTCCAGATTGAGCGGATGCCATTTGAGAACGCGCTGGTGCAGGCACGTGCCGCACTTAATCAGGATCGTGCCAAGCTCGAACAGGCGCAGCGTGAGAACAGCCGCCTACAGGGCCTGTTGGCAAAAAAAGCCATCAGTGCGCGCGAGGCGGATGATGCAGCGACCGGGTTCAAGCAGGCGGAAGCCGCTGTCCAGTCTTCAGAAGCCCGTTTACGCGATGCAGAATTAAATCTTTCCTACACGTCAGTGAGCGCCCCGATTGGCGGCATAACCGGTCGGGCGCAACGATCTGAAGGCAGCCTCGTCAACGCGGGCAGCGACAGCAGCTTGCTGACGACCGTCACTCAAACAGATCCTATCTGGGTGCGTTTTTCGCTCTCAGAGTCAGAGCATAGCCTGCTGCGCGGCAACGAGGGCAAGCGTGCGGCGGTCAAGCTGTTAATGGCCGATGACCGGGAATATGCCGTCAAAGGAAAACTTAATTTTGCCGGCTCGACCGTGGACTCCAAACTAGGCACCGTCCAGCTGCGCGCCGAATTCGCGAATCCTGACTTAACACTCCTCCCCGGCCAATTCGTGCGCACTCAATTGATCGCCGGTATTCAAGACGCTATCGCCGTACCGCAATCTGCCGTATTTCAAAATGATCAAAGTCGCTTCGTTTGGGTCGTCGGTGCCGACAGCAAAGCCACCCAGCGAAAAGTCGAAGCGGGCAGCTGGGTCGGGCACGACTGGATTATTAAAAGCGGGCTAAAAGCAGACGATCTGGTGATCACCGATAACCTGATCAAACTCAGACCGGGGATGACGGTAAAAGCCCACACAGCAGATACGCCACCCGCCGCTAATAATGCATCCGCGCAACCAGCCACCGCCCCTGCGAATGCGAATGCAGCGCCGCCTGCTGCAGCTGACAAGAAATAAGCTCACCATGAATTCAAAGTTCTTTATCGAGCGCCCGGTATTCGCGGGCGTCATCGCCATCATCATTATCATTGCGGGCCTGATCGCGGCCACCTTGTTACCTATAGCTGTGTATCCCGAAATAGCGCCGCCCACGGTAACCGTAACCACCAGCTATCCCGGCGCGAGTGCAGAAACACTTGCCAAGACCGTTGCCGCGCCGATCGAGGAACAACTGGCCGGCGTTGAGAAACTGACCTATTTCAGCTCAAGCTCATCATCAAACGGAACCATGACGCTAACGGCGACGTTCGAGCCGGGCACCAACGTTGATCAAGCTGTTTTCAACCTCAACAATAAAGTTCAGCTTGCGTTGCCGCGCCTGCCGGAGGATGTGCGCCGCAGTGGGATCACGGTGCAAAAGCGGTCTAACGATATTCTTGTCGTGGTGGCGCTATCGTCGAACGACAATCGTTTTGACACTTTGTATTTGTCAAATTACATGGCGATTAATTTGGCCGATGAACTCAAACGCATTCCCGGCGTTGGCGACCTCACCATTTTTGGTGCGCGGGATTATTCGATGCGGGTCTGGCTAAAACCCGACAAAATGGCACAACTTGGCATTACGCCAACCGAAATTGCCGCGGCCTTGCGCGCGCAAAATAATCAATACGCCGCTGGCAAAATCGGGGCAGAGCCCGCTCTTCCGGGCCAAGAAATTGTTTATACGGTCACTGCTACCGGACGCCTGATTGACCCCGAAGAATTTGGCCAAGTCGTCATCCGCGCGGGTGGACCTGGCGGGGTGCTTAGACTCAAAGACGTCGCACGACTGGAGCTGGGCGCGCTGAACTACGACACGGCGAACACTTTGAACGGTAAGCCCGCTATTGGCGGCGCCGTTTTCCTGCAGTCGGGTTCCAATGCTCTCGAAGTTGCGGATGCTGTGCGCAAGCGCATGGATGAACTAAAAGTAAATTTCCCCGAGGGCATGCAATACAGCATCCCTTTCGACACCACGCGCTTTGTGAGGTCGTCAATCAAAGAAGTGATCATCACCATTTTTGAAGCCGCAATATTGGTGGTGCTGGTGGTGTTCGTATTTTTACAGAACTGGCGGGCCACCATCATTCCCGTGGTTGCCGTACCAGTATCGTTAATTGGTACGTTTGCAGGGCTGTGGGCGGTCGGGTTTTCAATCAATACGCTCACCATGTTCGCCATGGTTCTCGCCATCGGCATTGTTGTCGATGATGCCATCGTGGTGCTTGAGAACGTCGAACGTTTAATGCGTGACGAAAAAATGTCGCCGTTTGATGCGTCGGTAGAAGCCATGCATGAAGTGTCGGGTGCGGTGATCGCTATCGTGCTGGTGCTATGCGCCGTGTTTGTACCTGTAGCATTCCTCGGCGGTATCGCCGGCGCAATGTATCGACAATTCGCGGTCACGGTAGCGATCTCAGTGGTTATTTCAGGGTTCACTGCTTTGACACTCACGCCGGCCTTATGCGCCATCTTATTAAAGCCGGGCGAACATGATTCAAAACTTTTTCGGCCGTTTAACCGCGGTTTCGACTGGGTCACCAAGCGTTTCCTCGGCACGGTCGATCTGGCGCTCAAAAGACGCCTGGGGTCACTCGTTGTATTTCTGCTGATGCTTGCCGTTGGCACGCTACTGTTCCTGCGCCTTCCCACCAGTTTTGTGCCGGGTGAGGATCAGGGTTATTTATTCGGCTCTGTCCAACTACCGGACGGCGCAACGCTAGAACGTACCAGCAAAGCCACCAGCCAAATTCAGCAGCTGCTTGCGGGTATTCCAGCGGTCGAAAATGTACTGGTGATTAACGGCTTTGATTTGATCGGCGGGGGCAACAAAACCAATGCCGCCACGCTGTTCATTCCGCTCAAACCTTGGGAGGATCGCCAAGGCAGCGCACAGGGAACTGCGGCCGAAATTACGCGCAAGGCGGCAGCACTAAAAGACGGCACCGCATTTGCGTTCAATCCACCCACGATTCGCGGCATCGGCCAGGCGGGCGGCTTTGAAGTCTATGTGCAAGGGCGCGGCAACGCCGATCCCAAACGGCTGTCTGAAGTGGTGCAGGATTTTATGGGCGCGCTAAAAAACCATCCCTCACTCACTGCCATCAACTCGTTCTACCGCCCGACTTCGCCGCAGCTCAGGGTGGACGTTGATCGTGAAAAAGCCATGGCACTCGGCATTGTGGTGTCAGATGTATTCGATGCGCTGCAAAGCACCATGGGTACGCTTTACGTGAATGATTTCAATAAATTCGGCCGCACCTATCGCGTTCAGCTGCAGGCCGACGCCGCCTATCGCGCGAAGCCGGAAGATCTCGGTAATGTTTATGTGCGGTCCAACACCACCAACGAGATGATTCCACTTAAAGCTGTAGTGGCGGTTCGCTACCTCACCGGCCCGGAGCAGCTTGAACGCTACAACGGCTTCCTCGCGGCCAAAGTCTTGGGTGCAGGCAAGCCGGGTATCAGCTCAGGCGATGCGATTCGCGCGGTCGAAGAAGTCGCCGCGAAAGTGCTGCCAGAGGGCTATCAAATCGCGTGGACAGGGCAGGCGTTTCAAGAGAAACGTGGCGGAAGCGCCTCGATATATGCGTTTGGTTTCGCGATCGTGATGGTATTTTTGATTCTTGCGGCATTGTATGAACGTTGGTTGCTGCCAACCGCCGTGCTGTTGGCTGTACCGTTTGCAATTGTCGGCGCGCTGGGGTTTGTGCTTCTGCGCGGGCTGGAGAACGATATTTATTTCCAGATTGGGCTTGTTGTATTGATCGGGCTGGCGGCGAAAAATGCGATCTTGATTGTTGAATTTGCACAGCAAGGATATCTCGACGGCCTATCACCCATTGAGGCCGCGACGAAGGCGGCGCGCTTGCGCTTTCGTCCAATCGTAATGACCTCACTTGCGTTTGTCTTAGGCGTGGTACCGCTGGTTTTTTCCAGCGGTGCGGGCGCGGCGGCGCGGCGGTCCATGGGTACCGGCGTGTTCGGCGGGATGATCGTAGCCACCTTTGTCGCCACCATTTTTGTACCATTATTTTTTGTGATGACCAGTCGTTCGCGCAAGAAACCAGGTGATCGAAACCCAACCGCAGGCACTACCTCACCGCCACCCGCTAGTGCAGGCAGCGTCGCTGGAGGAAAAGTATGAAGACATATATTTCGTTGAAGCCGGTTCTAATCGCGGGTGCATTCGCGCTTCTGGTAGCAGTGTCTGGTTGCGCGGTCGGCCCCGATTACCTGCGGCCAACGCTGTCGTTACCGGAAACATTTGGACAAAACGACGCAGATAGCATTGCCGGCAGCAGCATGGCTAAGGAAAAAAAATTGCTGGCCCCGTGGTGGACATTGTTTGCTGATCCGACTCTTGATTCGGTGGTGCAACAAGCACTGGCCAACAACGTTGATGTGCGCCTCGCAGCGGCGCAGGTCGAGGAAGCTGAATCTATACTGCGTCAGACCAATTCCAGTATTTTTCCAGAAGTTGATCTTGGTGCCAACGGCTCCCGCTCGCGTGTGAGTACGCTCACCGCACAACCCAGCATTGCACCGTTCATCCGTAATGATCGCCGGGTTGCGGCCTCAACATCATTCGAACTGGACTTCTGGGGCAAGCTGCGCCGCGCATCTGAATCAGCACGTGCTCAAGCACTGGCATCCACCTATGGCCGCGATGTGGTGATGCTGACACTGGCTGGCACGACCACACAGGCTTATTTTTCGCTGCGTTCATTGGACGCGCAAATTGCGGCGCTAACGAACAGCGTAAAAACTCGCGGCGAAACTTATGATGTCGTAAAGAGCCGAGTGGATGCTGGCGTTGCGTCAGATCTGGACTTGAACCAGGCGCTCGGCGCACGCGCCGACATAGCAGCACAATTAAAAGAGTTGCAACGCCAACGCGCAGTGTTCGAGCACCAGTTGGGCACACTCACCGGTAAGCTTGATTTGAAAATTACTTCAGGTTCGCCGCAAGAATTGCCGGTGCCGCCTGTTCTACCCGCCGGACTGCCGTCCAGTCTGCTAGACCGACGTCCTGATATTCGCGCGGCCGAGCAATCGCTGGTTGCGGCAAATGCGCAGATTGGCGTCGCGAAAGCGGCATTATTCCCCACGATTTCGCTGACTGGCGCTTATGGTGGCCAGAGCGCGGCGCTCGATCAGCTGTTTAATAGTGGCGCGAGGATTTGGTCGACCGGATTCGGGCTGGCCTTGCCAATATTTGATGCGGGCCGCAATCTGGCCAAACTTGATCAAAGCGAAGCGCGACAGAAGCAGTCACTTGCGAACTATCAAAAGACGGTCGAAACCGCGTTTCGGGAAGTTGCAGATGCGATCAGCAACGTTCGCCAGTCCGCAATGGCAGAAGCAGATTTGCAGGTCCGCTTCGACGCCGCGGCCAAATCGCTGGAACTGGCAGGAATTCGCTATGACGCGGGCTATGTCGGCTATCTCGACGTGTTAGACGCACAGCGCACGGCCAACGACTCACAACTAGCCTTGGTGCGTAACCGCCAGTCGCGACTGGCTTACACTGTCGACTTTATAAAATCGCTGGGGGGTGGTTGGGAACCCTCCTATAAAAACTGATATGGCGACCCTAAAAAAATCAGCTTCTGAAAAACCGTTGCAAGCAGCGGGCAAACCAGCAACTCGGAAAAGACCATTGTCTGATCACGGCATCCCCATCAATACACGCGATGCGCAGCTGGAAAATCGGTGCCAGAAATTCCTCGACGTCGCAGAGCAACTCTTTCTTGAGCACGGCTTCGCCGGCACCAGCGTCAATGAAGTCGTGCGGCTTGCGGGCGGCTCGCTCTCAACGCTTTACGCTAATTACGGTAACAAGGAAGAGTTGTTCAAAGCGATCATGAACCGTCGCGTTTCAACCGTATACGGCGGCATATTCCCCGAAATAGGCCGAGGCAAAATACCCCCTAAAGACATTCGCAACGAACTACTGAGATTTGCAAAACAACTACAAACACAAATGCTGTCAACGAGCTCGCTGGCGGTATTTCGTCTGGCTATTCATGAAGGCCCAAAGTATCCCTCGGTCAGAAGCGCGTTTCTCGAAGATGGCTTGGATGTTTTTCTGCAATGGCTGAGTAAGTATTTTGCGGCACTCGCAAAGGACCGGCTGAATATAACCAACGCGGATCTGGCCGCCGAAGAATTTCTAACGTTGGTACAAGGCCAGCAACGCATGATCGCGGCATGCGGGGGCGGCGACCTGATCTCGCGCAAACAGCGCGACGACCACGTGAAGCGCGCCGTCGAGATTTTTTTAAAGCTCTACCCTCCGGTAGCACTCGCTCCTGAACTCTGAAACCTATTCCCTGAGCCCGTAGCGTCGATCAGAATAGATCGCTCTGGAAAAATCGCCATTGATAAAGCTACAACGGCGATGCCTAAATCACCCGCTACTCGCTTGCCCGCCAAAACAACGCGGCCAGACCAATTACTCCAAGACTTTTACCGACACGACATACGGCATCGTCTCGGTTTTTTTGCACTTTGGATCACCATAGCAAGTGCTCGCCTGAATGGTTTCAAGGCGATATTCGAGCTCGACATTTTTGCCCTTGAGAGACGGCTTTTGGGTGCAAAAC
>JBBRFJ010000047.1:0-20854 GCA_038224475.1 Burkholderiales bacterium | reverse complement strand
ACCTGGCCGAGTTTGTTGCGGGTGAGTTGTACAAGGAGAAGTTTCATTTCGTTACCAGTAAAAAAATACCGAAATGATGTGCGCCGTCAGCGCGGCCAGCAGCGCAAACGAAACAGGCACGTGAATGTAGAGCCATAAATCAAGTAACGCTTTGAAGCGCACATCTGCACGAGCTCTATCGACCCACTTTTCTTTGCGCAGCATCAGCGAGTAAAGATCGCGGTTTTGCTTCTGCTGATCGCCTTTAAGTGTTTTGCCGATACCTTCAAGGAAAATGACTGCGCGTTTAGTCGGGCAGTTACCGGGGCGGTGCAAGAATTGTGCGAACACTCCGCCACCAACGCGGGTATTTTTTATCGATTCCATTGCCACCGCGTTTATTTCGTCAGACATCGACATCGCGGTGCGCCGAATCTCGCGATCCAGATCAGCAATCTTTTGTACCAGACTATCGAGCGTTTCTTCGCCCATGTTGGCAGTCATGAGTGCGGGGAAGCGCAAATATGCGAATACGCCGAAAAACCCAGAAAAAATGACAATCAGCATTAGCACATAGGCCAGCGTGTGAATGTTCCAGCCAACCTGAAAGCCAGCGTGAAGCGTGGCCAAAACGATGAGTGCACCGCCGATGTAGACGTGGGCCGAAAGCCATCCCTGGATGCCGCTGATATTGGCTTTGTAACGGCGCTTTTGGACGCCCAGCCACATGAGCCAGACGATCAGCAGCGCACTTATGGTGCCCAGCACGTATCCCACCACGGTGCCACCATAACGCCCTACGGGAAACGTGTACCAGGCGAATACAAAGATCGAAATCAGCGCCAGCAATGTCGCAACTTTGAGATATCGATATCGTCGATATTCAAGAAATGTACGGTGTTTCATTTGGGTCAAGGCCTCCCTGCTTTGGCGTCCATTTGATCCTGCGTGACAAACTTTTATCAGTCTTTGTGCCCGTGAACTGCTGAAAGCACGACCAATCTATTTGTCTAAAGTTTAACCGTTTTGCCCAAAACAAAAAAAGTGTTTTGGCCTGAATGGCACTAAAACCATACCCTGATTAAGGTATAGGTAGTCGTTTAGCCGTCCGATTAACCTGCACAGGTAAACCGCATCAAACCGAGCAGGCTATAATTCGATGCCCGCTAAAATCGGCACATTGTCGCGATGTACTGCTGGTTAGTGCCCACATCCAATTTCTTTAAGAACACGACTTTGATACCATTCATATTAGTTGCCAGCTTCATGTTGATTGGGGCGCTCGCATTTGTGCTGGTGCCTTTGTTGCGAACCCGTGATAAGCACGGTAACCACGGCGCCCGGGTTGGCGCGATGACGGACAGCGCCAGTAATGTAGCCATCTTCCGCGCACAAAAAAGCGAGATCGAACAGGATTTTGCAGCCTCGCTAATTTCACAAGACGAACGCGATCAGGCACTTAAAGAATTATCGTTCCGCGTTGCTGCAGAGGTGAAAGTCGATGCCGCCTCACTGGACGCGGTGCCGGCAGCCACCAATATCGTCTCAAAAGGCGTGTGGGTGGTGGCAACCCTTGCGCTGATGGGGATTCCGCTCACCGCCGTATTGATGTACGCGACATTGGGCGCGCCGCAGGTAATTATTGGCAACGTTGCCGCGCGTGTCCCGGCCGTTGGTGTGGCGACCGCAACCACTCAGGGTGCTAATCCGGCACCGAGCGCCGCCACCGCATCGGGTGCTGCCGAGCCTAACCCGGCAGTGACTGACAAACAGATTCTGGCGATGGTCGATAGCCTTGCTGAAAAAATGAAGCAAAATCCGAGCGACCCTAAGGGCTGGGTATTGCTGGCAAGATCTCAAAACGCGCTGGGCCGCTTCGCTGAGGCCAGCAATTCTTACGAACGTGCCGCTGCGCTGTTGCCCAATGATGCGCAGGTCTTGGCGGATTACGCTGATGCCGCCGCCATGACACAAGACGGACGCTTTGACGGTAAGCCGCTGACGCTTATCAAGCAAGCATTGCAAGCCGATCCCGCCAATATGAAAGCGCTGGCGCTGGCGGGTACAGCTGAGATGCGCCTCGGAAATAAAGCGCAGTCGTTAGCGCATTGGGAAAAGCTTAAAACCCTCGTTGCCAAAGATTCTGAAGATGCTCGCGAAGTTGATTCGATTATTGCGGAAGTGAAGGGTTCACCGGCGGGTGCGCCAATTGTGGCGCAGGCCTCCCCTGCGTCTAATTCCAGCCCAGCGCCGAATCCGCAAACGAATCAAGCGCCACCGCCTGCGGCAAAAACAGAAGGCGTAAAGACTTCGGGCGTGGTGTCGATTGCGCCGGAACTGGCGGCAAAAATTGTCGCGGGCGATACGCTTTTCGTATTCGCGCGAGCCGTCAATGGCCCCAAAATGCCGCTGGCTGTGGTGAAGGTGGCGGCACCAAAATCATGGCCGTTTCAGTTCGCGCTGGATGATTCCATGGCCATGGCGCCGGGTATGAATTTGTCTGCCTTCCCTGAGGTGACGATTGAGGCGCGGATCTCAAAATCGGGTGGCGCGCAGCCACAGGCGGGCGACTTGGCAGGCCAGAGCTCCGCGCTGAAACCCGGCGCCAGTAACATCGGCGTGACGATTTCGCGAGTACTACCTTGAAATGATTGCGCTTGCGCTATCAAGTTTGCGTTCTGAAAATCTGACGCTTTCACGTGGCGGTCGCCCGTTATTTACGCAGCTGCGGTTTACGATTAAAAGCGGTGAAGCGCTGGTGCTGCGGGGTGCCAATGGCAGCGGTAAGACCAGCCTACTGCGGGTGCTGGCAGGTTTGACCGAGGCTGACGAAGGCGTCATTTTTTTTGATGAGTCCGCGTGTAGGTCGGCTTCCATACGGGTGCGCTCAACTGCGCTTTATCTGGGACATGCAAACGCGCTAAAAGATGATTTGACGACAAATGAGAATTTGGCAGACGCGTTGCGTTTTGATGGCGTCACGGCGACATCAAGCGATCAGGCAGAAGCACTTGAACGAGTAGGACTGTCAGCGCGCCGCCAGCTGCCCGCACGTAAATTATCGCAGGGCCAAAAGCGCCGAATCGGCTTGGCCCGTTTGATCCTTTCAGAAAAACCGTTGTGGCTGCTGGACGAGCCGACCAATGCGCTGGATGCGGAGGGCGTGGCATTGTTTACCCGCATTATTGACGAGCATCTTTTAGCTGGCGGTATGGCGTGCATCGCCACCCACTTGAGTATGCAAATCCATGCACAGGTGAATGAGCTGCATATGGATGGGCTTGCGTTAAAAAAATCAACCGAAGCACCCGAGGCAACGTTAGCCACGATGTTGTCGGGAATAAATGAAGCCGCGATGCCCGCATGAACGCACTCGCAAAAACAGCGCCGGAAACTCAGACAATATCCGCGGAGAATGGCGTCCTGCTTGCCTTTCAGCGAGATTACCGTCTGGCCATGCGAAGCCGTGGCGAGATCATTCAGGCGCTGGTTTTTTTTGTCATTGTCGTCAGTTTGTTTCCGCTCGCGGTAGGCGCTGAATCAGCCTTGCTAAAGCGCATCGCCCCCGGGGTGGTGTGGGTCGCGGCATTGCTGTCGGTATTGCTCACGCTGCCGCGAATATTTGCCAACGACTACGCAGACGGCACACTTGAACAACTGATGATGTCTCCATACCCGATAGCGACCATTGTCGCGGGCAAAATGCTGGCGCACTGGTTCACGACTGGGCTCCCGCTCGCACTGGTGGCGCCTTTGTTGGGCTTACAATTTGGCATGGGGGCGAGTGAACTAGGTGTGATTGTGGCTAGTCTAACGTTGGGTACACCGATTTTGTCCATGATCGGCGCGATTGGTGCGGCGCTGACGCTGGGCGTTCGCGGTGGCTCAATACTCATGGCCTTGTTGGTGCTACCCTTGTACATTCCGGTGTTGATTTTCGGCGCGGGTGCGGTTGAAGCGTCAATGGCGGGCATTGATTACGCCGCAAATTTGTCGCTGTTGGGTGCGGGATTGTTATTGGGTGCGCTGGCGTCGCCGTTTGCGGCCGCTGCCGCAGTCAAGATTGCCTTGGATTAATTTTCATCAATAACGAGCAGATATCGTGAGCATTTTCAAATACGCATCGCCTTCTACTTTTTATCCGCTCGCCGGGAAAATTGCCCCTTGGTTCGCCGTGATTGCTGCTATTTTGGGCGCAGTGGGGCTATACCTCGGATTGTTCCGGGCACCGGTTGATTTTCAGCAGGGCGAGGTTTATCGCATCATTTTTATTCACGTCCCGACCGCATGGATGGCCATGGTCATATATTTGGTGATGGCCGCTTATGGCGTGATGGCGCTCACGTTTAATACGCGGCTTTCGTCGATGATGATGGAGGCGCTGGCCCCTACCGGCGCGATGTTTACTGTCCTCGCGTTATGGACGGGCGCACTGTGGGGCAAGCCCACTTGGGGCACGTACTGGGCATGGGACGCGCGAATGACGTCGACCCTGATTTTGCTGTTTTTATATGTCGGCTATTTGGCACTCATCAACGCTATCGACGACAAAAAGCGTGCCGACAAGGCGGGCGCATTATTGGTGATTGTCGGTTCGGTGAACGTGCCAATTATTTATTTTTCGGTGAAGTGGTGGAATACGCTGCATCAAGGCTATTCGGTCGCAACTTCCGGTTCCAGCATGGATCCCACCATGCGCATGCCGATGCTGCTCATGACCTTCGCCTGTTGGGCATACGCCATCGCGGTGGTGCTATGGCGGGTACGTTCGATTATTCTCGAACGCGAAAGTGAAGCCGCGTGGGTGGCTAATTTGCACGGCACAGCGTCACTCAAAATGTCAGGAGCACGCGCATGAACTGGAATGAATTTTTCTCAATGGGCGAACGCGCATTTTACGTATGGGGTTCGTTCGGCGCGGTCGCCTTGGCGATCACTGGTGAGATTGTGCTGTTACGCATGCGGTTAAACAAGGTTCAGAAAAAGGTTAAACCATGAAAGCTCGTCATAAACGATTTATGTGGATTGCGGTGGGCTTGGCGATCATTGCGGTGGCGGTCACGCTGGTATTGCGAGCCTTTAATTCAAACCTCGTGTTCTTTTTTACGCCGACTGAAGTCGCTGAGCAAAAGGCACCAAAAGATCGCACCTTTCGGCTCGGTGGATTGGTTACTGCCGGCAGTCTGGCGCGCACCTCTGATGGGCTCACGGTAAAGTTTGATGTGACCGATACCGCCAAAACAATTCCGGTGACTTACACCGGCATCCTTCCTGATTTGTTCAAGGAAGGAAAAGGCGTGGTCGCGCAAGGCAGAATTGGTGTGGACGGTATTTTTAAAGCGTCTGAAGTGCTCGCCAAACACGACGAAAACTACATGCCTCCCGAAGCGGCCGAGGCGCTGAAAAGAGCCGGGCACCCGATTGAAGGCAAAGTATTTGCGGGCCAAAAACCGGTGGTCACGCAAGCCGGTGCAATCACCAACCCTTGACTTTGACTTTACCCTTAGCGTTGACCTTTCCCCTAACCTGAGCCGAAAAAATCATGATTCCTGAACTAGGTCACTTCTCACTTATTCTGGCGCTCTGCCTCGCCGTCACGCTTGGCGTGGTGCCGCTGGTAGGCGCTTTTCGCGCCAACGAACGGATGATGAGCCTCGCCCGCCCGCTTGCTCAGGGTCAGTTTCTATTCATCGTTTTTGCGTTTGGCTGCCTCGTCTATTCGTTTATCAGCAGCGATTTTTCGGTGACCAACGTCGCCACGAATTCGAACACCAAGCTGCCGATTTATTACCGCATCACCGCGTCTTGGGGCTCGCATGAAGGCTCTCTGCTCCTGTGGATGCTGATGCTGGCGGGCTGGACATTCGCGGTATCCATCTTTAGCAAAAATTTGCCGCTTGAAGTAATTGCGCGGGTGCTCGCGGTGATGGGTTTGATCGCGATTGGTTTCTTGCTGTTTATGCTGGTGACGTCGAACCCGTTTGAACGCCTTATTCCCGCCGCCATCGAGGGTCGCGATTTGAATCCGCTGTTGCAAGACCCCGGCATGATTTATCACCCGCCCATGTTGTACATGGGCTATGTCGGATTCTCCGTCGCGTTTGCGTTTGCCGTGGCGGCATTGCTGGGCGGCAAATTGGATGCGACGTGGGCCCGTTGGTCGCGTCCGTGGACCACAGCCGCGTGGATATTTCTCACGATCGGCATTGCGCTTGGCTCCGCATGGGCTTATTACGAATTAGGCTGGGGCGGCTGGTGGTTTTGGGATCCGGTTGAAAACGCATCGTTTATGCCTTGGCTGGTCGGCACCGCGCTGATTCATTCGCTCGCGGTCACCGAGAAGCGCGGCATTTTCAAAAGCTGGACCGTGCTGTTGGCGATTATCGCGTTTTCACTGTCGCTGCTCGGCACATTTCTCGTCCGCTCGGGCGTGCTCACGAGTGTGCATGCGTTTGCAACCGACCCGACGCGCGGTGTTTTTATTCTCGCGTTTTTAGTAATTGTGATTGGCTTCTCGCTGGCGCTTTACGCGTGGCGCGCGCCCACGCTGGGCCTGGCTAAAGCGCCGGGCGCATTCACACCAACATCGCGCGAATCGTTTTTGTTGGCCAATAATATTTTGATGGTCGTAGCCATGTTGGCGGTTGCACTCGGCACTTTGTATCCGCTGTTCATGGATGCACTGGGCTACGGCAAAATTTCTGTCGGCCCGCCGTATTTTGATTTGGTGTTTGGCTTGTTGATGCTGCCGGCGTTGTTCTTGATGGCGGTGGGACCGATTGCGCGCTGGCGTAACGCGACCGTGCCGGAGCTGGTCACGCGCTTGAAGTGGGCAATGGCGATTGCGGTCATTGCGGGTGTGGGTATTCCGCTGGTGATGGGCAAATTTAGCGCGTGGATTGCGATCGGTCTCACGTTCGCGATCTGGATTGTCAGCGCAAGCATCACCGCTATTGCGCATCGATTCAAGCAAACAGCCGCAACCGGTTTTTTTGCAAAGCTCAGAGCCAACAGCACTTCGTTTTACGGCATGCATATGGGTCATATCGGTATTGCCGTGTTTGTGATCGGCGTGACGATGGTGAAAGGTTATGAGAGCGAGCGCGATATCCGCTTGGCACCGGGCGAGACGGCCACGGAGTCGGGCTACGATTTTAAATTTGTCTCGCTCGCCGACGCGCCGGGCCCGAATTACGCCGCGATCAAAGGCAACTTCGAAATTAGCAAGAACGGCAAATTGCTCACGGTGGTGAATCCTGAAAAACGGCGCTATTTTGCGTCTGGCCAAACGATGACCGAAGCTGCGATTGATTCCGGGTTTACGCGTGACCTTTACGTCGCACTCGGCGAGCCGGTGGAAGATAGTAAAAATGGTGCGTGGAGCGTGCGAATTTACGTGAAACCTTTTATCGACTGGATCTGGTTTGGTTGCCTCTTTATGGCGTTCGGCGGCATGCTGGCGTTGGCGGACAAGCGTTACCGCATGAAATTAAAGGTCAAGCAGGACGAGGCGATTGAGCCAAATATGGCTGGAAAGCCCCGCCTAGAGACGACCTTGGCAAACGCATCCGCAAAGAATATCGTAAAACCGCAAGGTGGGGATTGAGTCTATGGCCAGAACGACAACCAGCACGCCGGAAAATGCTGCGCCTGCCGAATCGCAAGCTTTAGTTCAGCGATCCGCGCCGAACACGCTGACAAAAATTTGGCGCTACTTTTTGCCGCTGGCGATTTTCGCGGGTCTCGTTTGGTTTTTGTACAAAGGGCTGAGCCTCAATCCGCGCGAAGTGCCGTCTGCGCTGATCAATAAGCCCGTGCCAGAATTCAAATTGGCGCTGCTGCAAGATAGCGAAAAATCGTTTTCGCCTGCCGAGATGAAGGGCCAGGTCTGGCTCATGAATGTGTGGGGTTCGTGGTGCGTATCGTGCCGTTACGAGCACCCGGTGTTAAATGAATTATCCAAGCAGCAAGTGGTGCCGATCATCGGTTTCAACTGGAAAGATCAGCCCGAAGAGGCGCGGGGTTGGCTGAAGAAATTTGGCGATCCATACGCTAAATCAGTGATGGATCGCGATGGCCGCGTGGCGATTGATTTCGGCGTTTATGGCGCGCCGGAAACATTCGTGATCGATAAAGCCGGCACGATTCGCTACAAACATACCGGCCCGATTTCGCCCGACGACATGAAAAATATCATCGTGCCGCTGCTGCAAGATTTGAAGAAAACTTAATGGTGAAAGCTGTGAATATTTTGAATCTGCTTTCGCCCGTAAAT
Organism: Burkholderiales bacterium; assembly: GCA_038224475.1. GTDB lineage: Bacteria > Pseudomonadota > Gammaproteobacteria > Burkholderiales > Usitatibacteraceae > UKL13-2. The sequence goes on along the minus strand of JBBRFJ010000047.1, from coordinate 12,600 downwards.
AATTTAAAACACAAGCAAATAAGCGGTTTCCCAAGAATTATTGTCTCAAATGCCGCACCAGTGCTAGCGTTTGATTTTAAGAAATGGGTTATTGCAATATTGCTTGCCTGCACATTTTCCGCCCATCTTTTTGCACAAACGGCCACACCGTCGATGCCGCCCATGCCGCTCGATTTGGAGCTGCGTTTAAAGAAACTCGAAACCGAATTACGCTGCCTCGTTTGCCAAAATCAAACCTTGGCTGAATCGCCCGCGGGTCTCGCCGGTGACCTGCGCCGCGAGATTCGGCTGCTCGCCGATAGCGGCAAATCGAATGACGAAATCAAAGAATTTTTGCGCGTCCGTTACGGTGATTTCGTGCTCTACAACCCGCCTGTGAGCAGCAAAACTTATCTACTGTGGTTCGGGCCATTTGCGTTGTTGGCGGGCGGCGCTTTGATTGCGTTTTTGATGGCGCGTCAGCGGCGACTAAGACTGGGTGTGGCGCAGCCGTCGATTAGTGAAGCAGAGCAGAGGCGTGCGGATGCTTTGCTCGAAGGCGATAACAAGAAGCAATAATGCTTCTAGTGCTGACAAGCAACATGATTTTAGGCTTCAGGCTTGAGCTCGTCTGCGTAACTTGCTTTTAGTTTGACTACATCGCTTGATGCGTTACCGAGAATGATAGCTTCGGTACTAAATACGCTTTCCGGTGCCAAGATCAAACGCGACAAACCGGATTGTGCAGGTGCGAGAATGAAAGTGAGGCGAGGCAAGGCCCGCCCCCGCGATGCTGGACCCGCGATGCAACTAGACTAAAGCGAGCCACGATTACGCAAATTAATCTGACGTTAGCGTGGCGTGCGCAAGTGCCATAAACTAATAATTCAGCAATTGACTAATTGGGCTTGGCGAAATAGAAATTTAGTACTGCGATACGATGGACTAAATTATTTAGGCGTGAGCGAATAACCATTGACGACCATCTAACGGGGAATTGATTAAATGAACATTAAAAAATTAATGCTTGTCGCATGTTGTGTATTTTCAAGCGCGTTAGTCAGCGCCAAAGATTCAAAAAAAGATGACTTCATCCCGCCACCCTGCCAAAAACCCGATTACAAAGGCGTCACGCCAGCGGAGTCTAAGGCCAAAGGAAAAGAATATGCGGCTTGTTTAAAGCAACGCAGCGATGCCATTAAAGCAAATGCCGCCAAAGAAAAAGAAGAACGCGCCAAACAATCGCAAGGGCAGCAAGGCCAACGCAACGCCGCTGCGGACGCGAAGAAAAAAGAACGAGAAGAGCAGCAACGACAACGCCGCGAGCAAGAAGACGCAAAAAAGAAAGAGCGACAAGAGGCGCTAAGGCAAAAACAAGAGCAAGAAGCGGCGAAGAAAAAAGAAAGGCAGGAACAACAACGAATCGCAAGAGAGCGTGAAGAGGCTAAGAAAAAAGAAAGACAAAAGCAATAATGAAACTGATTGAATAAAACCAGCAGCCGCGCGCCGCTCTGCGTAGCAGGCGTAGCCCGGACGAGTGAAGCGACTCCGGGGTAACTTTGGATGAATGACCGAATTTGCCTTCTAGCGTTTAAGGCGCAAATCCATGCGTAAATCTTAGCACTGGCGGGCGTTTTGGAACATTTATGTTTGTAACCGCTCATGGGTGCTAGGTTTTGGTTTTTTAAAATGAAAATGTATGACGGTTTTAGTGTTTTGATCGAACGTGCTGGCGATAAATTTTAGGTCATCATTTTTCGTTGTTCACCCCGGAGTCGCTTCGCTCGTCCGGGCTCCGCTTGCTGTTGGCTCAATAATCAAGTGGCTTCAAGCTTGAGTTCGTAGGTCATAGGCAAGAGGCAAGGCCTGCCCCCAAGTTTTTTGTTTGTATATCGTCCTCAACACGCACATTGAAACAACACGCCGGGAAAATAAAAATGAGTTTTGAAGTTGATCGCGTTGCCGATATTACTATCAAAGAATTCTATCAGCGCTTTTCGTCGCAAAATCTCCCAGTTGTGATTACAGGTTGCATTGAACATTGGCCCGCCAGAGCAAAATGGAACCTCGATTATTTTGCGCAAAAATTTGCTCACAAAAAGGTAAATTTTAGCGGCAAGGATTGGGTAGTCGGCAATTTTATCGATCAGCTTCTCCGCGGCGTGAGCCCGGCACCCTATCTCAACCAAGTCAAACTTGACGAGCAATTTCAGGAACTGGCCACCGATATCGGTGACTTGAGATATACACGAAAAAATTTTCTAAATAGTCGTTTTCTCCCTATGTCTATGCGTATTGATCGCGGCATAAAAGCGTTGTTTATCGGCGGTGCTGGGAGCGGCTTTGGGAAACTGCACTGGGATTATTCCTACCTACACGTTTATATTTCACAGGTATGCGGGGATAAAGACTTTTTGCTCTATGCGCCCTCGGATTCCAAGTATCTTTATCCTAGGCCGGATTACCCAAATGATTCGTCGATTAGAGACATCAATAATATTGATGTGAATGAGTATCCTGATTTACTGAAAGCAACACCGATTCGGTTGACTGTTAAGGAAGGGGAAACGATTTTCATCCCCGCCGGTTGGTGGCATGCAACACAGATGCAAGGAGTAAGCATTTCAATCGCCGAAAGCGCACTCGATCACGCCAATTGGCGGCAGCGTTGTAAGGGATTTTTAGCAGAATATAAAAAACAAAAAGTGTCACGTCTTAAGCTTGCCCTACTAGGGTCGTATATGCGAGTAGTGCAAACAGTTTTATTGTGAAACAAGGACTCAATTAATCCTAGGGGGAGGGTCATGCCTCAATCGTGCCTGGGCAAGTAAAAAAATCGCACAGAGGCCTTACATCTTGGGAGGGCATAACTGCGCGAGGTAAAGCAATATCAAGCTTGGGGGCGAGGCTCGGAAACTGATTAATTGATCGAAAAAAATAGGAAAAGTAGAGTCAGGCTATGCCTCTCACTCAGCTTTAATCTTTAACGGCGTTGAGTGGTTTCTGCGCCAAGTCATTCTTTGGTATGTAGACCACTCAAATCGGCGCGCACATCACCTGCACATCCGCACGCCAGCCGTTGCTCACCAAATCCTTGATGAATGAATTGCTGGTCGAATAGCGATATTGATAATCGACGGGATTGGCTTTGTTGTTGAACATGCGTGTGACCGCCAGCAGCCCATCCGCGCATTGCCCATTCGTGGCTTGAAAAAGATAAAACGGTGTCCCGCGAAATTGCCAGCGATTATCAGTTTTCAATTGCGCGCATTCGGCGGCGTCTATCGTGAGCAGCGTTGTGGTGACGGCCACACCGGTGCCGCCTCCACCTCCGGCCCCGGCAAAGACGCAGACCGGCGCGAGTGACGATGGCGTCGCGGTTGTGCCTAGCGGAAATGGCCTTGTGGCGTAGCGAATCACGCGAAATGCGTTGCGGGTTTTTTGGGTGCCGGGGGCCGTTCCAGTAATCGGCGCTAATGCACCGCCGCCATCGCTAATGCCTAAAACCTCGCGGCCCACTTGGCTGTTAAAGGTTTCTTCCACCGTCGCTGCGCCGACCCATAACGCGGTGGGCGAGGTGTAATCGATATGCATTTGGTCATCTATCCCGCCCTGAATATTGCGGGTACGGGTAAGCTTATTCATGGCGCTGGCATTGCCGCGTAAATAGGCATCAAAAAACGTGACCGACCAGCCGAACACATCATTGGCGTAGCGGGTTTCGTAGCCGTGCGTCACATCGGTTAAGGCGACAAAATAACGCGACGCCTGAAATTTATTCATCGCCTGCTCCATTAAATAAATCGGCGCGGTGGTGTCGGCGGTGCCGCCGATGGCGAGATAGGGCGTCTTCACTTGTTCGGCTGTCGCGTTGTCGTTCCCGTACGCGGGCAGCAGGCGCTGGCCCGCGTAGGGCACATAGCCGACCATCGCTTTGATTCTGGGATCCTGCACCGTTGGCCGCGCGCTGAGGCTGGGGTAGGTGGTGGTCAGGTATGCGCCCGCCAGCCACGTCATCGTCGCCCCGCCCATGCTGCCGCCGATGCCGCCGATTTGATCGGCGTTGATGCGCGGGCCGAAGTCGGGATGCGCCAGCATTGTGTCCACGGTGGCCTTGATCGAGAGGGGGCGCAACGCTTGCAGCTCGACAAAATAATCAAAATTGCGGATGACATAAAGCACATCGTTTAGGCCGTCGAGACGGATTTTTGAAAATCGTGAATCGCCATGAAACGGGGCCGCCACAATGTAGCCGTACGCCGCGAGCTTGACCAAAAAATCAACCGATTTGCTATCCAACGGGCTGGAGCCCAATCCATGTGAAAACACCAGCAGCGGCAACTGCGCGTGCTGGGCACCTGTTTGTGACGGAACGAATCCTCGTAGCGGCAAGCCGCCTGCGTTCAGTGGCAACAGCGGCTTTTCGCCAGCGCGCTGCATTTTCGGCACCCATTGGCCATCGGGCAGCGCATAATCCGCGCGCTTGTTGTCGGCGGTGGTCGGATAGCAAACGAGAATAGTGAAGATCAAATCCTTGTTTGAGGTTTGGGGATAAAAATTATTGTCGTTGGGTATGCGGGCAATCGCCGTCGGCACCTCGCTGGGCTCGGCCAAAATCTGCGTAATGTAGCGATCATTGCCCTCCCAATAGTCGGATGCCTGTCCGCCGAGCAGGGCAATTTTGGCGGGGTCTTGCGCGATGTTTGAACAAGCGACTGGGTAGGGGCCGGGCGCCAGCGGTGCCATTTCTGTCGATTGATTGGCGGCGAAGGCGGGATTGAGCAACATCGCTCCAGCGGTCAGGGCGATTATTGCCATGCTTGCGACCGCGCGGCTCAAAAATAAAATCTTTAGAATATTTTGCACGTCACACTCCTTGATGCATTTGGTCAGGCGTTTGATTACGCAATGTGCGTCGTAGTTCAGCTTTAGATTTGTACTTTATCGTCGCTTGGTCATTTAACGCGGTCTAACCCAGTGTCTCATAACGTTTTCAGCATCGTCTCGTGGACGCCGCTTAGTTGATTTTTGCGATGACGGCACAATGTCATGCCTAAATAGAGATTGTTTGGCTGCGCGTGACAATCATCAGCGTGTCATAGTGGCCCGCCACCATAGAAATGTTTTTTGACCGCGAAAATCCATAGACCAAAAACGATTAAGCATAAACGCCAAAACGGCAATCAATGAGGAGCGCGCATCATGGCAACTTATCTTTTGTGGGCAATTGCAGGGTTCATTCTCGTGATTGCCGAGCTTTTATCGGGCACGTTTTACCTGCTGGTGCTCGGCATCGCGGCGTTGGCGACCGCTCTAGCGGCCTACTTGGGCGCCGCTGTTTGGGTGCAGGTGATGGTTGCGGCAGCAGTCGCATTAGCGGGTATTTACGCCGTGCGGCGATGGTGGGCTATGCATCCCAAATCGGAAGCAGCCTCTAACAATCTCGACCTTGGCCAAGCCGTGGTGATCGAATCGTGGGTTGATGAGGCCGCCGGCATGGCGCGAATAAAATATCGCGGCAGCTCTTGGGACGCGCAGGTTGTAAACGCCGCAAGCCATGCGGCTGGCACGCAGGGTTTAAGTCAATCCCATAGCTCACCAAAATTAAGCGATGTGCTCTACATTTGCGGGCAAGAAAACGGCGTGTTTCATGTCGGCGCAAAACCATAAATTTGCACTTCTTACAAAAACACCTAACCGGAGAACGCTGTGATCCCTAAAATTATCGGCATCATCATTGCCACTGCCATGATCGCGTATTTGCCCGAAACGCGTGCTTATGCGGTGCCATTTTTCTTTCTGGCCGCCGTGATTGTTTTTGTGATCGAAGGCGTGCGCATTGTGCCTCAACAAAGTGCATGGGTGGTGGAGCGATTGGGTAAATTCCACGCGGTGCTGGAGCCGGGGCTGAATGTGATCGTGCCTTTTTTTGATCGCGTTGCCTATCGCCATGTGTTGAAAGAAACACCACACGATATTCCAGAGCAAGTGTGTATTACCCGCGATAACACCCAGCTCGCGGTGGACGGCGTTATTTATTACCAGGTCGTCGATCCCAAGCTCGCCAGCTATGGGTCCAGCGATTATCTGGCCGCTATTTCGCAGCTCGCGCAAACGACATTGCGCAGTGAAGTCGGCAAGATGGAATTGGATAAAACGTTCGAGAGTCGCGACGAGATTAATCACAAGCTTGTCAGCGTGCTCGATGAGGCCGGCCGCACTTGGGGCGTGAAAGTATTGCGCTACGAAATAAAAAGCCTCACGCCGCCTGAGTCTATTCTGCGTTCCATGCAGGCGCAGATTACGGCCGAGCGTGAAAAGCGCGCGCTGATCGCGAAATCAGAAGGTGTGCGTCAACAAGAAATCAACATGGCCGACGGTGAACGTCAGGCCGCGATCTTGGCCTCAGAAGGGCAAAAGCAAGCCGCCATCAACAAAGCCCAGGGTGAAGCCACCGCGCTTACCACCGTCGCCGAAGCAACCGCGAGCGCAGTCCGCCAAGTCGCCGCCGCGCTCGAAGCGCCCGGCGGTCAGCAAGCTGCAAACCTAAAAATCGCCGAGAAATACGTAGAGCAATTTGGCAATTTGGCCAAGGCAGGAAATACGCTAATCGTGCCCGCGAATATTGCGGATGTGGCGTCGATGTTGACGACGGCGATGACGGTGCTGGATAAGTCTAAGCAGGGGATGAAGTAGAGGGGTTTGTGTTGAGTCTGCGGGCGTGTTTGTAAATTTTTGTCTGCGTTTTGACGTACGGCTAACCGGAGCTGCGCGGCTTTATTGCGCCGCGCCCAGTTAGGTGCTCGGACTCAACTATCGCACTGCAATGAAAACTCACAAGCCCATGAGCTTGCAGATTCAGAGACCGCTTGGTTTTTAGATACTGTTTTGAGCAACCGGGGCAAATCAACATCGCCGATTTGAGTGAACCCTCCTTTTATGAGGCGGGCGACCATGCGTAGATTGAACTCGGTAGGCTTCCGCTGTACGGACACCAAGAGATATTGCTCATAGCGTGAACTCTTCTCCAGCATGTGCAATATTGACCAAAAGAGACCAAGCCCATCTTGTTCTGAGAACCGTTCGTAAAGGCCAAATAATGCGCTGTATTGCTCCGAGGAAAGATTCGATGGGCTCATCTCTTTTAGAAGCTCTTCTAATAAATTGAGTTGCCCGATTTCCTCGACTGAGGTTATGGAATTAATCCCATCGGCGATTTCGCTCGGAGACATGGAAGGCGCCTAATGTAATGTTTTCCGCAAACGCTGCGGTTTAGGACCGGAACTGCGGCATAGGGCTTTCATACAAACCTCATAGGGGAGCCCGTAGCCTGGGCAGGTTTCAACTGCCCAACATCATCATTCACCATAATTGCCGCCTCCAAAAGAGGTTGCCCAATTCGCATCGATCACACCGCGCGCAATAAATTGATGAATTGACGAATGTGGCCAATCGTTCGCGCGCTCAATATATCCGTGCTTAACGGGATTGATGTGAATGTAATCGACATGGCTCGCATAGTCGAGATCGTCACGAATAAAATGTTTCCAAAAACGGCGTTGCCAAATGCCTCGTTCACGTTTATTTTCTCGACTTTTGCGAATAGGCTCGACCTTCGGGAGCTGTCGCAAAAATCCGGCTTCCATTGCACCAATACGCAAGGAAAAATTTGCGTCATCCGATGGCAGGGTCAACAACAAATGAAAGTGATCGGGCAACACAACTATCGCGTTGCTTACAAATGCATGGAGCGCTTTCACGCGTCGGACACTATTTCGGAACAGTTCAATATGGTCGAGCAGTGCGCTCGATTGTCTGTACGCAAGATTCGCGGTAATAAAATAAGTTGCACCCCTGGTATTAGATGGTCGATATCGCATGTGATGAGCATACAAGGCGATTCAGGTTTTACAAACGAGATTGGTGTAGTTATGCCGTCTACTGCGGCTCGTTTAGCATCCATGTTGGGCAGAAGAAACTTGCCCAACCTATGAGCTGCGGTCGACGAAGCGCGGTAGCCCGGCCTCGGGCCCCGGCACGGCTTCGACGGCAAAGTTAGAGGGGCGACCGAAGAGCATCCTGTGAGGCCTAACGATCAAGGTAAAGGGCGCGCCGCTGCTGGCGCGTCCTTGTTGACCGCAGTATTAGGGTTTGCCTCATTGTTGCGCACACAAATTTGCCAAAATATCGCTGCTCCGACCAAACCGGATACCAAGCCGAACACACCTTCACTTATGGCCCGTGGATAGTACTCGGGACTTGGCACTGGCGACGAAGCAACGATCCATCCGATGGTGCCAAAGAGCGCACCTAGAACGAGCAATAACCAGAGCGATAACGCATTAAAACGACGCAAAACGAAGAAGAGCGGCACGCCGACGAAGAGCACAAAGGGGTAGGCGAAAAACAATCCGCCAAAAACAAGGATGACCCCATATCCAAGGCCACCTAGATTACTAAATTCAAACAGTAGTGATGTGACAAGGGCGCCGACAAGTATTCCGGCGAGTGGTGCGATAACGAAACCCTTAATAATTCGACCCATATCTGTGACCCTAACGTAATGTATACCGCAAGCATTGCGGTATACATCGGAAGCTGCGGTATATATCTTTCATCAAAACCTCTCAAGAGTGGCTTGAATGCTCGATTTACGGCAATCAAACTATATATTTACAGATATAAAAATTTTATGAAACCACGCCGTATGAAAATACCGTCTACAAAATTGATTGATCCCTTACGCGAGCAAAATCATTAGCTTTGTCTCAGTTTATTGAGTGACGAAACTTAAGTCCATTCGGTGGAAAAGCTCGCCCGTTTTCACCAGATCGGCATTCACACGAAATGGGTGTGGCTGAGCGAGCGGCATATTTGGGTACTTGGCGACTGTAATGCATGTGAGCGCAAAGTGTTCGTATCCATTCAACATTCGGCCTTGAGCACTAGCCACTACATTAACCCCTAGTATTGACGGGCGTTTCAGGCAGTTAGTGTCCCGAAATGCCCGTCCCTACTAGAGTTTTAATTTACCTCAGCACTTCATCCAAATGCTGAATCAAACGATCAATTTCAGCGGCGGTGTTGTAGTGCGCGATGGATATTCGCACCACGCCGCCATGCGATTGCAGTCCCAGCGTTTCGATTAAACGCTTGGCGTAAAAATCGCCGAAGCGGATGCCGATATTGAATTTGTCCATGTGTCGGACGATGGATTCGGACGCTGCGCCTGCCACCACAAAGCTCACGGTGGGCATGCGGTTGCCATCGCTGACGTGATCGTGGCCGATGACACGAACTTGCTTTTTGCTGCGCAAATAGTGGAGCAATTTCTCAGCGAGCGCGTCTTCGTGTTGGGCAAAATTATCGAACGCCAACTGCATGCGTTCTCGGTTGTTGCCGACGCTGCCGAGTTGGGTGCCGACGTTAATTAAATAGTCGGCAATACCCGCGCAGCCATACGACAATTCAAAATTCACGTTACCCGGTTGCATTTTGTAGGGCAATACTTCCGGTCCGATGAAATGATGGTTGAGTGTGGGCAGCGTCAGCAAAAAATCGCGCTTGCCCCACAGCACGGCGTAATGCGGGCCGAAAACTTTGTAGAAACTGAATACATAAATATCGGCACGACTGGCTTGCACATCCACCAGCCGGTGTGGCGCATAGGCGACGGCATCCACGCACAGCTTGGCGCCGACCGCGTGAACGCGTTCGGCAACCTCGGCGACTGGATTCACGGTGCCGAGCACATTGGATGCGTGCGTCATCGCGACCCATTTGGTGCGCGGGGTCAGCAGTTTGTCTAGCTCGGCAAGGTCTAGTGCAAGTGAATCATGATTCACCTGCCAGATTTTGATCACCGCGCCTGCCGTTTTGAGCCGCATCCAGCCGCCGATATTGGCTTCATGATCGCTGTCGGTGACGATGATTTCATCGCCCTCGCGAATGCTCGGCAGAATTGCGGCGGTGAGCAAAAACATGAGGCCGGTGGTGGAGCCGCCCATGACGACTTCTTCGTCATGCTGTGCGTTGATGAGTTCGGCGATTGCGCGGCGCGCGGCTAAAACTTTCTCGGACGCGGTTTGTGATTTTGCGTAGCTCGCGCCAAGCTGCACGCTGGTGGTGAGCAAATAGTCGCTGATTCGATCTGCCACCCGCTTTAATACCTGCGATCCGCCGGCGTTATCGAGGTAAACGCAGTCGTCATTGAGCGCCGGAAACTCAGCGCGGATGAGGTCTAGATTGAGCTGGACGTTGAGCCCGACATTCAGATTGGCCACTTACACCTCGTTGAGAAAGGTAGGGACCAAGCCTTTAGATCGGTTGCGCCCGTTTGTTGTTGGTGCTGCTCGTTTTACAGCGATTACTCGAAACTGCCGAAATTAGCGCCGCGCACCAACGATAGCTGCGAAAGCTGGGTTTGCGCGCTTTGCAAAAAGGCATCGCGGTATTGCGGCAGAATCGGATCGGCCTTAGGCAGGGCGACTTTCATCGGGTCTTGATGCACATTGGCGATTTTGAATTCGTAATGTAGATGCGGACCCGTTGCCCAGCCCGTGGCGCCGACGAACGCCAATGTCTGGCCTTGGCTCACTCGCGTGCCGGCGCGTACGCCTTGCGCGAACGCCGACAGATGCGCATACAGTGTGGAAACGCCGTTGCTATGGCGGACTTCGACCACGTTGCCGTAGCCGCCCTTGACGCCGACAAAATCGACGGTGCCGTCGGCGGTGGCCCAAACGGGCGTGCCGCGAGGTGCTGCAAAATCAACGCCGGTATGCGCGCGCCAGTTTTTCATGATCGGGTGCATGCGGCCACCAAATCCGGACGATACGCGCGAAAACTCCAGCGGCGATCGTAAGAACGATTTGGCGCGATTTTGCCCGGTCGCGGTGAAATAAGATTCACTGCCGCTTGCATCGGTGAATAAAAAGGCTTCGAATTTTTTACCGTTGTTTATGAATTCGGCCGAGAGTACGCGGCCCGGACGAAGATATTCGCCTTCAAAATAGAGCATTTCATAGATCACCGAAAAGCTGTCGCCTTTACGCAAATCGACGTGGAAGTCGATATCGGTAGAAAAAATTCGTGCGATTTGCGTGGCGATGGCGTCGGGAATGCCGGCATCATCGGTCGCGCCATAAAGAGAAGATTTAATGATCCCAGACCGTTGTGCGGTTTGACGAACCGGTTCGAGTGTCAATTCTTTTGCTGTAAACCCATTTTCTTGCCGACTGATTTCAAGAAACTTTTCAGGGCTATGCAGGTAACGTAGCTTCTGCAACTCGCCATCGGCATCGGTGATGGCTTGCAGGTTTCGACCGGGACGAAGCTGAAAAATACTTTTAGCGGCAGGTTCAGTGCGCAAAAAGTTGAATGCGGCGGGATCGTTTACGTTTAAGCGCTGAAGCAGTGTGGCGACGGTGTCTCCGCGTAAAATGCGTTCGCTGGCGCGGAATTCTTCCTCATTTGCTTCATCTGTCTCGAATGCGGGCACCGCAAGTGCCTGAACGATTTCGGCACGCGGCACGTTTTCAAGCTGTGTATCCGACGAGACCCCAAACGCAGTTAACAACCCAAAAACGGGCAGTGTGAAAAGCACACCAACCGCGATCAAAGCCCGCTTGGGCGCTGACTGCCACGCGCTTTTGGTCAGCTTTTCAGCTACCATTTTGAATTGAGTTAATCGCATAGTGAGTAGTTTAATTGGTCAATTGTTTGACCAAAGATGGCGCCAAGACATTGAACAATAACAGAAATATGACACTTTTGTCATATCTAAAATTAGGGTTTTCCAGGAACTAAATATGAATCAAGTGGTTACCTTAGACGGCGTGGACGCGGCGCTGGAAATCATCAAGCGCGGCGTGGATGAGCTGATTGTTGAATCCGAGTTACGCAAAAAGCTCGAAACTGGTCGGAAGCTGCGGATTAAATTGGGATTGGACCCCACCGCACCAGATCTGCATTTGGGGCACACGGTGGTGTTGAATAAGATGCGCCAAATGCAGGATTTGGGCCATCAGGTAATTTTCCTGATTGGTGATTTCACGTCCGCCATCGGTGATCCCAGCGGCCGCAATGCAACCCGACCGCCGCTGACCAAGGAGCAAATTGAGGTCAATGCGAAGACTTACTTTGCCCAAGCAAGTTTGGTGTTGGACGCCGAAAAGACCGAAATCCGCTACAACTCCGAATGGTGCGATCCGCTGGGCGCGCGCGGCATGATTCAACTGGCGTCACGCTGGACTGTGGCGCGGATGCTGGAGCGAGACGACTTTACGAAACGCTATCAAGCCAATGTGCCGATTTCAGTGCATGAATTTCTTTATCCACTGATGCAGGGTTATGACTCGGTCGCGCTGAAGTCAGACCTTGAGCTCGGCGGCACTGATCAGAAATTCAATTTATTAGTTGGGCGAGAACTTCAGAAGCAGTACGGCCAAGAACCACAATGCATTCTGACTATGCCGCTATTGGAGGGATTGGATGGCGTTGAAAAAATGTCGAAATCCAAAGGTAATTACATTGGAATTACCGACGCGCCTAACGATATGTTTAGCAAATTGATGTCGATATCGGATGAGCTCATGTGGAAATACATTCCGCTGCTGTCGT
>JBBRFJ010000046.1:0-20890 GCA_038224475.1 Burkholderiales bacterium | reverse complement strand
TGAAGATGCACCGTTCTATTCACGCTCCGTATTGTCATCGGGACTGTTAGGCGAGAAAGTTATTTCAATGCACGAAACGCTTAATGTGCCTAGACTTGCTTCTTCTGTGGTGAGGCTGATGCTGCCGTTTCGCATGCCGCGCAGGAAGTAAACCGATCCGAATTGTTTAAATACGTTTTCTAATTGTGTTTTCTAATAATCAGGCCGATTGAAGTAGTAATGTATTTTCCGATTTGTAATTTAAGATGCGGATTATGGACGTAAGGTGCAACATCAACAAATTGGTCAGCGGGTCCATCGCCCTCATCCCAATCCATTTCAACAGCATGACCTTGGCGAAGCAGCGTGTCGATTATTGCCTGAATATCGCATTGACGAAAAATTACCGTACCTTCATTGTCTAACGTATCTGTTTTAGATGATATGTTGTATTCGGTGGTGTGCAACGCTATGCCACCAGGCTTCAAGCACTTGATGGAGTTATAGACAAACTCTTGTCCATGCCTAATTGAGCCCAGATGCTCAAATGCGCAAGCCGACCAAACAAAATCAAACTTTTCATCAAACGCCTGAGGAATATTGTTCATATCACAAGATTGGAATTCAACACGTTCGCTAAACACTTTGGGGTCACATAGATTACGTTTATTGAGAATCGCCATCCCGGATGCATGCTCACCGGTATCGACCCAGCCAATTTTTTGCGCTTCTTCAGCAGGCAAATCGGTCGCCAAAATATCAACGCCGCGTGATGCGAACAAAGAACTAAGTGGCTCTTCACCAACCGCAAAACCCAAACCTTTGGTGGCCGAACTCAATAGGCCTCTTTCCTCCAATGCCTCGCAGATAAAACAATATTCCCATACCTTACGATGTATGTGGCCACGACCTTCGCCCAGTGACGCGCACCAATCTTGGAATTTTGTCGAGCGTAAGCGCTGTTCAGTACAAAGGCAAGATGTGAGCAAATGAGGCCCCAAAAAAACTTCTAGACGTGAAGATTAAATCAAAAGCTCAGGGTCTTCAACGCATCAATCTCAAAATCGCCATCATCATGCAGCCGTTCCCAGCCTTCAAATTTCGCGCCATTTAACTTCCACAGTCCTTGCGACTTCGCCAGTGACAACAGCAGGCTTTGTCCGGCCGCGTCAACTTCAGGTTGAAGTTGATAGACGGGATCAGCGAACGCCACTTCAGGTGTCGTGATGGTCCAACCCTTTTCTTTGAACATCGCAATCACGTCGCCCAGCCACAGCGCATTGATCAAATTGTGGTGCAGCAAAATAACCTGTGCGATGTAACGACCCTGCAATTTTTGCGATAACGCTCGATAGGCCTCTGCGCGTTGCCACACATGAGCAAGATAGGCGCGCTTAATCGGCGTGACGTCAGCATTCGCGTCTTTCGTCAGCACCTCGACTAATTTATCATTGAGCCGCCAGTCACTGGTATCCAGACTCACATAGGCGCTGCGATAATTGTGTGTGGCAAGAAATACGCGCATGCCATCGCGTTTTTCCGGGGTGTTGCCTTCGCGTAAATAAGTGAAACGAAACCATTTGCGATAACCGGGCAGCCTGCGAATGACCGCGTCACAATCGAGCAGTTCTTTTTGATATTCGCCGAGCGATATTTTTTTGTTGTTGAGATCAAGGTGGGTCATGGTGTGATTGCCGACCGTATGCTCTGCCTCACCCCAAGCACGTGCAAGTGACAACCCTTCGGACCGATTCGCGCCATTGTCAACCGTGACAAACAACGTCGCCGCCACTCGATGTTCAGCAAGGTGGTCAAGGATGGCCTGATTTCGGGCTAGAGGCGAGAGCTTTGGTGAGGGCACCAGGTGCGGGCCATCGTCGAACGTGAAGGCGATCAATTGCGCGTGCGCGCAAATCTGTGTGGCACACATCGCAAACAGCGCAACGAGAATACGACGCGAAATATTCAACCTGACACTTGCACGAAATGAAACCCTATATTCCACGGGTATTTCCAAACAAATGTGTCTTGAGATGCGCGCTACAGCTAGCTAGAAACTTCAAAAACCGCATCCGCATCGCAGCGAACATTATGTCGTTCAAATAAATTCGACTATTGTCATTGCGCCTGTATGTTCGCTGCGCCGCGTGGCGCGACTCGATTCTGCAGCGCAATCTCGCGGTCGCGCTCGGCCATGCGATCAAATAAGTCGGCCACCCAAACGACTCTGCCAAACATGCTGCGCTTTTTGGGCGCGGCCGTGTGCTCAGAATGCGAAGAATATGCTGCTGGCGATTCACGAATTGCATCCAATAAGAATTGCACGGCGGTAAGCGGCGTTAACACCCCACGAATTCTCGCCGGACTTTGAATGGCCACACCGCATGCGGCAAACATTAACAGTGACTTTCGACGTGACGAAACTACGGCACGATTTGAAATGGAATCCATTCCCAGACGCTCAACTTGTCGGCCAATCTCTGCGTAGATTAAACGCGCAGCTTGAATAGCGGGGCGGCAATCACGCGGTAACGCGCTAATCCCCTGACCCGCGCGGACGTATAAATCATCCGCCGCCCTGAGCAAGCGCGCGACAACAGCAGCAATGCCTGAATTGAATACAGGTCGTTGCAACCATGTTTCGGGGTCGATTCCCTCTTCGCGCAACCACGCGAGCGGCAAATACAATCGGCCCGCAGCAGCATCTTCGCCGACATCACGCGCAATATTGGTGAGCTGCATCGCAACCCCCAATTCACACGCACGAGCCAGCGCATGCCCATTGCGAGTGCCCATGATTAAGGCCATCATCGCACCAACGGTGCCTGCCACCCTTGCGCCATACGCATACAAATCTTCTATGGTTTCGTAGCGACGCTCATGCGCGTCCCATTCAAAACCTTCGAGCAGAGCGGCTGGCAGACCGATGGGAATATTAAATTCTGTCACCACAGTGGCGAGCGCGCGGTCGGCAGCCACCGGGTAGGGTTTACCCGCGTAGATGCAATTCAAGCGAGCGCGCAATTCGATCATGGCGCTGTGCTTATCTGAACTTAGGTCAATCGCATCATCGGCTAAACGACAAAACGCATACAGCGCAATTGCCGGTGTTCGCACTCGTTCCGGGAGCACACGCGACGCCGCAAAAAAAGATTTCGAACCGCCACGCATCAATTCCTCGCAGGACACAGTGTCGTGTGAATTAGCGGCGCTTGCTTTGACAGAAGAAATAGACATTCGCGGTGTTTTCCTCGTTATGCGGTTGCGCCTTCCAACAGCGCATCGCGTGCCCTCGTAACATGTTGAGCGCCGACTTGCTCCGCGCCCGCGCTGCGTGCCTCGCGTTCAGCACGATCACGCAAACGCTTGGCAACCGAAATTCGGATCAAAACCGGCTGCGCATCAACCATTTCGTCAAGCGCCTGCTTGGCGTCATTTAACCATGGCAATTCTTTGTGCATGCGCGACGGTGTGGGATCGACTTTATCCATCTGTGCGGCCAGCGGCAAAATATGAAACAACGCGTCGAACAGCGCGTTGCAATATTCTTGGATGATGTACGTCGCGCCGCCATAGCCCATGAACGGAGTACCCGTATGACGGCGAATAATCGCGCCAGGGAATGAGGCGGGAATATACGCCGCACGCGCGCCAAATTCTGCCATGTACATGCGTTCGTTGTAGCTGCCATACATTACCAATGGCGCTTTATCGCGAATCAATCCGCGCACCGTGGCGTTGTCCGTTTTCTCGCCGGGCTTGCGCGAAACCGCAAAATTGCACGGCAGGCCCATCTCGGTTTCAAGAAAATGTTTAAGGCCGCGTGCGTAGGTTTCGTTCGCCACCACCGCGAAGCTGGCGGTGCCGAAAAAATCCTGTGTCACCGAGCGCCACAAATCCCAGATCGGTTTGATCGTGGTGTGTTTTTCGCGCTCGATAAAAGGCTCGGGATCGAGGCCGAGTAATTCACCCAAGCTGCGCAAAAATTTCGTGGTGCTGTGTAAACCGATTGGTGCTTGCAAATAAGGGCGATCAAGCGCCTCGCACAACATCCGCCCAAACTCTCGGTACATGCAAACGTTGACCTCGGCATCCGCCAAACTGCGCACATCGGCCAGGTGACTGCCGAGCGGGAAAGTCATATTTACTTTCGCACCAATGCCTTCGATCATACGGCGAATCTCAGCCAGATCGCTCGGCATGTTGAATGTGCCATAACAGGGCCCGATGATATTTACCAGCGGGCGAATGACACCATCAGCATCTGCCACACGCGGCTTGGCCTCAGGCGTAGGCCCACGCTTCGAGCCATATTCCGTCCATAACCAATACATGGCCCGATTTGCGCATTGCCATTGGTCTTCATCAATCGTGCGCGGTAAAAATCGCGCAATATTGGTACCCGCAGGGGTGACACCACCGCCAATCATTTCTGCGATCGAGCCAGTGACGACCACGGCGGGCAAATCTGGATCAAGCGCGGTATAGGCGCGCTTCATTGCACCCTCAGTGCCTTCACGGCCTAGATTCTCTTCAGCGAGACCCGTGACGACAATCGGTAATTCATGCGGCGGCAGCGCGTCGGTGTAGTGCAAAACAGAGGTGACCGGTAGATTCTCACAGCCTACGGGGCCATCAATGACGACCTGCATGCCCTTAATCGCGGTGAATACATATACCGCACCCCAATAGCCGCCCGCGCGGTCGTGATCAAGAACTAGCATGGCTAAATCATTTCCTCTGCTTTGGCTTTTTTAATCATCTTGATTACTTGCCGCTTCGTGTGCTCACGGAATTCAGGACGATCAACCGGAACTCCCTGGCTGGGCTCCCAGACGCCGGCAGCGTGGCCTTCACCAACGCCCGCAAAGAATTCACGCATTTCTTCAAAGCGGCCTTTGTTATTGAGGGCAGCATTTACCACTGTCGCGAGCGAACCTGCACCCGCCGGTCCCATCAGGGGCCGCGCAGAAATTAGATTCGTAAAATACAACGCCGGAATAGTCGCTTCTTTCGCGGCCTGCACCACCGGCGTGGTACCAATTGCAAGGTCAGGTTTGAATTCGTGCATTGCAGCCAAATCCTGCTCTAGCGAGGCCCGATATTGCACATGCACACCTTTCGCCGACAGCCACTCAAAATCAGGATCGCTCCACTGTGTTTTCGGACAGGCGGTGCCAACATAGCGAACATCCGCACCACTTTCCACCAGCAAACGCGCCACCAGTAGCTCAGAACCTTCGTAGCCGCTCATGGTGATGCGGCCTTTGATGGGCATCGCGGAAAGTGCCGCTTTAATCGCGGGCAAAATTTTATTTTTGGCGGCGTCAATTTTTTCCTGCGACACATTCGCGACGCCACCGATCGCTTGCAACCACGCTTCGGTACCGTCGTAACCAACGGGCGCGGAACCTACAATCGGCCGACCGGCCGCCGCAAATTCACGCAAGCTGGCGGTGTAAAAAGGATGAATCGCGGCAGCGGCGATGCAATCGAGCGCGCCATAAAGCTCACGCCATTCACGGGTCGGCACTACCGGGCCTGCCGCTAATCCCAGCGGTTCCAACATCATGCCGATCGTAACCGGATCAACCGGGAACATTTCACCGATCAACGCGATCGTGGGCTTGTCGCTCTTACCACCGCGCGGCGCTTGGACCGGACCTTGTTCTGCTTCTGTGCGCGCATATTTAAGCATTGCACCGGCGAGCACATCTTTCGCTTCCGCATGGGTGGGAACACCAAAACCGGGCACATCAATGCCGATAATGCGTACCCCTTTAATCTCCTTCGGCAACAATTGCAGTGGCACGCCACTCGCCGTCGGGACGCATAAATTGATAATTACAATCGCGTCGTAAAGCGCGGGATCGGCGAGCGCAAAAACGGATTCGCGAATATCTTCAAACAATTTGCCCGTCACCAGCGATTCTGAATTGAACGGCACATAGCCAACAGTGCGGCGCGCGCCGTAAAAATGCGAGGTAAAAGTAAGACCGTAAACACAACACGCTGACCCACTCAATACGGTTGCGGTTCTACGCATACGCAAGCCGACGCGCAAAGAACCAAACGCCGGGCACATCGACTGCGGCTGATCGTGCGGACCTTTTGGATAATCGCGCGCGTACTGGTCGAGCGTTTCACTTTTGCCGGCGGTTTTCGCGGCTTCAAGCATTTGTTCTTTACCCGAATGGCAGCCCAAGCCGTCAGTTTTAAGTGTGTTTGGGTCTGCGATGATGGGGATAATTTTTTCTGACATGGCCTGACCTGATTTCTTTATGCAATGGCTTAAACGGTATCGTAAACCACTTCGAGCGTTTCTTTAACGTTTTCGGTTTTGCCGCACATATCGAATTGCGTGGCAGGTTCCAGCACAACATTACGGCCGGTTATGTCAGCAGAAAACAATCCAAGTAACTGGTCTTGGGTAAGTGGATTCGGGCGCACGGGTGGCGCTGAACCCACATTTTCGCCGAGTTCTTCAAACAACGACGCCCATTGCGTGCCGGGACGCCCAATAATTTCGTAGCTCGCACTTTTCTTGCGAATATCGTCATGGGCTGGAATGGCGGCCAATACCGGAATGCCGACTTTTTCAGCGAACGCCGCGGCTTCACCCGTGCCGTCATCTTTGTTAATCACCATACCCGCGACGCCCACATTGCCACCGAGCTTACGGAAATATTCGACCGCCGAGCAAACGTTATTCGCCACATAGAGCGATTGCAGATCGTTTGAGCCGACCACGATCACTTTTTGACACATATCGCGCGCAATTGGTAGACCAAATCCACCGCAAACCACGTCACCCAAGAAATCGAGCAGCACATAATCAAAGCCCCACTCGTGGAAGCCGAGTTTTTCCAGCAACTCAAAGCCGTGAATAATGCCGCGCCCACCGCAGCCACGACCTACTTCGGGGCCGCCCAATTCCATGGCGTAAACCCCATCGCGTTTGAAACACACGTCGCCAATCTTGACCGCTTCGCCAGCCAATTTTTTCTTTGACGAGGTTTCAATGATCGTCGGGCAGGCTCTACCGCCGAATAAAAGTGAGGTGGTATCGCTCTTTGGATCGCAACCGATGAGCAGCACCTTTTTACCCTGCTGTGCCATCATGTAAGAGAGATTCGCGAGCGTAAAGCTTTTGCCGATACCGCCCTTGCCATAGATCGCGATAATCTGTGTCTCTTTGGTGACCGGACCCGTGGCAACCGCATCCGGCGCAATCGCAGCTTCCTCGCGAAGGCGGGTTTTCATGTCGAATTTCACGGGGGATGTAGTGCTGCCAGCGGTTGAGCTTGTCATATCAGTCATGCGACGTTTCTCCAGTCTAAAATCATTTTTAAGCAATTCGAATCGCTGAACGCCGTACGATACGCCACGTCAGCATCTTGCGCTTCAACACGATGGGTAATCAGCCCGTCCAGCGATAAACGCTTTGTCTCTGCCAGTTCCCGCACCGCTAATAAATCGCCCGGCTGCCATTGAGCTGCAATCCGGATTTTTGCCTCGCGCATGAAAGCCGGTGGGAATTTAAACGACAGCGGCTCATCATAAAAGCCCGCTAATACTATTTCTCCGCCGGGTGCCAGCCGACCGATTAGTGTATCCAACAATGCGCTATCACCGCTCACATCGCATATTACTTTATAGTCGCGGCGCGTATCCTCGCTGGGATCGATTACCTCATAGCCAACTGCGCCGAGCCGGCGATCCGCATTTGTTTCCCAAACTATCGGTCTTGCACCTGCGATAACAGCCAGACGCGCAATCATTCGCCCCAACACGCCGTGACCGATGATGAGATCCGGCTGCGCGACAGCTGCATTCGGTGCCACGTGATAAGCCGTCGCCGCGAGCGCAAGCAACGCACCCTGCTCGCCCAAACTTTCATCAATGACCATTGCGCGCGCGCCAGGCACCACCAGCCTTGAGGCCGCGCCGCCAAACAATCCGCGCACCTCACCAAAACATTTCGCGCCCGGGACAAATACCATATCACCGACTTTGGAACCAGAAGTTTTTCCGGCTGACGCAACACGACCGACCGACTCATAACCAGGCACCAGCGGATAGCCCATGCCGGGAAAAGCCGGCATCCGGCCAGACCACAACAAACGCTCGGTGCCGGTGCTGATGCCGCTAAACGCAATATCCACAACTACATCGTCGTCCGTGGGCGGTGTGAGTTCAAGCACCGTTAAGCTAATTTTTTCAGGTTGTTCAAGTACAACAGCGGTGGTGTTCATCTTCAAAGTATTCAAACGCACTTTCTCAATATTTCAAACAACTACGCCGCCTGACGCGTCTCTCGCTGAAGTTGCTTTGGTAATAAACCGTCAACTTCTTGCTGAATCAGCGCGCGCAAATCCTCACGTCCGGGACACTCTGGGATCGACTCTAATGCACCTGCGACCAAGAAATCCAAGCGTGCAATAGCACCTTTAATTCCAAACTCTACCGCAGCACTCGGCCTACCAAGCGCCACATCACGCCCCACCGGTTTGCCTAATTCTTCGGCATTACCGGCGGCGTCACGAATATCATCCGCAACCTGATAAGCCTCGCCCAAGCGCTCGCCCAACATGCGCCAATGCTCGGGAATGTGTCCCGCCGCAGCGGCACCGGCCATCGTCGCAGCGGCAAACAGCGCGCCGGTTTTGGCTTGTTGGTACGCCGACAGCGAAACGCGTGATTCACACTCCCATGCTTGGCCCGCCACAATGCCTGTGGGCATGCCGACCGAGCGAGAAATAATCATCATTAGCGCGGGTAATCGCTGCGGAAGCGCTTTCACACCTGTGGCCAATGTTTCAAACGCTAATACTATCAATGCGTCGCCCGCCAGTACGGCCAAGCGCTCGCCAAATGCGCGGTGCACCGAGGCTTTGCCGCGACGTGTGGGCGCATCATCAAAACACGGCAAATCATCGTGTACCAGTGAGGCGCAATGAAGCAGCTCAATCGCCGCCGCCGCCGCGTTCGCCACCGCAGGATCGTCCTGACCACATGCGCAGGCCACTGCTAAAGCAAGGCGCGGTCGGATGCGCGCGCCGCCTGGAAATACTGAATATCGCATCGCCTCGGCCAGCTTCGGTGGACAGTCTGGCCCAATGACGCTGGCTAGTGCTGCCGATAGTGAGTGCTCAATCGCGTTACCGAGAGCCAGTTCAATTTGTTGGTTAGAGGTCACGGTGTCTCCATACAAATGAGGTGGAAAGGCCAAAGCTGAAAGTGTCAAGTCAGGTTGTCACTTAAACTGTCAACTACTGTATACACTCGTTTCGACAGAGTCAAACACTATTTTCGAATGGAGTAGGGCCTAGACGGGGATTTCATCTGAATGCGCGCCATTCTCACAAATTTTCAGAAAAATTCATCAACTCCTTAAGGACCGTTATCAACGGGAATGCCAATACTGGCACCACTGATTCCTGCCCATCTGGCTTCGTTTGCCTGGATCCCGCGGGCCGAATCACCGCCAAAAACGCCCTTTAAGGAGATTTGTTATGAAAACGTCCCGCCAAGTTGTTCCCACTTCCCAATTCACCAGATTTTTCATCAAGCCGCTGGGCAAAGCGATAGGTTTGACCGGTCTCATCACTGTTACTGCCGTTGCGAGCTTTGCCTCAGGTGCCGAAATTGTCTTGTTGGCCAGCGCGCCAACCGAAGCCACCAAATTTCTGAGCCCAGAGCAGAAGATGGCGACCGTTGAATTCTTTGAAAAATACGATGCCACTACACGAAGCGAGCTGCAGAAAGTCGCCCGGTACCCCAATAGAGCCGAAGCACGCAACCAACGTCTTGAAGGCAAAGTTGGCGTGGCCTTTGAAATTAACCAAAGCGGTGCGTTACAACAGGCTGAGATTATTCAGTCGTCGCCCTCAAAACTTCTAAATGCTGCCGCGCTGGCAAGCGTGCGTTGGGCGAAATATCCTGCATTCTCTTCGGATCTCCCCATCAGTGAAGGAAGCCGTCGCTACACGGTCTTTTTCGACTACCGGTTCCCCGCTGATGGAAAGTAATTGACGCGATTCAGGAAGGATGAGTAGACACGACTTGAGCAACACGCGAGCCTCGTTAGCTGCGCGATCAATGCATATAACGCACTACTAATTGCATCTTCACGCTGGCAACGTGGTTCGCCGCCATGCGTGGCTGCAAACGGCATTTGGCGTTAAAGGCCGGTGCGTATCAAAAGATCTTGATATCGCTTCTCGTTTTTCAAGTTGCTCCACTTCGGGTCTACTTTTAAAAAGACCATCAGTACGCTTCGCCCGGCGTGCGCTTTTTCAAGATAGTCGAAGGCGGCGTCGGTTTCGCCCAGCGCGTTATAGATGACCGCAAAGTTATAGGGCGCAACATAGCGTGCCAGCGCGGTCTGCTTTAATTCAGCCAACACCATGCGCGCTTCGATAAGTTTGCCGGATTTCGCCAGCGCGTAGCCTTTCATTGACAGGGCCTGCACATTCCCGCCGGCTAATTTGTCCGCTTGATCGGCTTGGGCAACCGCCTCTGCAAACATCCCTTTCTCGGTATAAATCATCGATAGAATCAGATGGGGATGCCAAAACGAGGGTTCCAATTCAAGCGTCTTTTGCAATCTAGAAATGGCCTCATCGTAACGCCCGCCGTAGAAATTAAATTGACCTTCAAGCGAGTTGGTGATGAGCGACAGCGGGTCAAGTTCGCGCGCACGCTTTCCCATTGCAACCGCCTCTGTGTGTCGACCTAAATTCGAATTGAGGTGGGCGAAGTAAAAGTACGGGAGCGGATTATTCGGGTCCAACTCCAGCGCGCGACGATATCTCTTCTCGGCTTCTATCCAATTCCAGTCGTACCAGAACGCGATCAACCCCATCGCAATATGAGATTCTGCGAGCGTGTCATCCAACTCAAGTGCCCGCATGGCAGCGGCTTTGCCCAGCGGCATTGCTTCATTTGCCGGCACTTCACCCGTAAGCGAAAAAGTCGTATAGGCTCTGGCCAGGCCGACGTAAGGCAACACGTAGTTGGGGTCGAGCGAAATCGCCTGCTGATAATACGCAACGCCTTTTCTGGCTTCCGGCAAGACTATTTTCGATGCGTGAAAATTTCCTTTCATGTAGAGCTGGTAAGCCTCCGCATTATCCGTATAGCGCTTCGTCACCCGTTTACGCAGCGCGCTGTTCAGATTTAAGTCCAGCGCCGCCAGCACGCGCTCAGAGATCGAATCCTGCACAGAAAAAATATCGGTAAATTTTTCGTCAAATTTTCCGCTCCATAATTGTTTACCGTCACGCGCCCGGATCAATCGGGCCGAAATTCTGATCTGCCCGCCGACGGTTTGAATACTGCCGTCGAGGACGGAATCCACGCCAAGCTCCTGACCCGCCCGCATAGGATCTTGTTCGAGCGATCTATAACGTCGAACCGAGCTGAATGGCCGCACGATTATTTCTTCGCTGCTGCTTATTTTAGTAATCAAGGTATCAGTGATCCCCATTTCTAGCGCCTCGTTGCGAGCCTCGCCCAAGAGCGGCTTGAACGGCAGGACCGCCACGGTTTTCACAGTAGCGGTACTCGCTGGTGTTTCGTTTCCGCGCCAAAAGTAGATTACCGCCGCACTCACTCCAGCAGCACAAATCAGCGCCAGCGCTGGCAGCCAGAGCCGACCTGAGCTCCTCTCTTTCGCTGCTTCCTGTCGCCGATCCTCGTTGGTCGACAGTGACGGCGGAAACGAAACTGGCACTGCTGATGGCGGTGCCGGTGGTGGTGACAGCGGTGGTGCCGAGCTGCCAGGCTCCTCAAGCAGGAGTGCAGCGAGCGGCGCCAGCCTTTCTGCCGATTCATGAGGTCGAACCTCTGCCACAAACTTATAGCCCTGACCCGGCACCGTGGCAATGAAGCGATTCTCGCCATGTTTCTCACCGAGCACGCGGCGCAATGTCGAGATGTTTTGGGTGAGATTGTTGTCTTCAACAATCCGGTCCGCCCAAATTGCGGACATAAGCTCATCTTTACCGATGATTTTGCCGCTGCGCTGCACCAGATATAGCAGGGTATCAAACGCCTTGGGCATAAGCGGCAGGGTCTCGCCGCCGCGAGTCAATAGCAGACGTTTAGCCGCATCGATATAGAAGTCACCGAACGCGATAATGCCGATTTGAGACTCCTTCATATCACTGCTCATAAATTTTCATAAATTCTCAGGCGCGCTTTAACGACATTGAGCTTTGCTATCGGCGAGTATGCACGCTTCGAACGGGATCAAAAATCTCAACCCAATCGAAACCCGAAGCCTATAAGGCCTTAAGCACTCCAACCCTTAAGCTTCAATCCCTTTAGACCTGAAACCCACTGAAAACGAGGATATCAAAATGAAAACTAATATGTTCAAAACAATCGGCTGCAGCATCTTGGCAGCCAGCATGCTCGCGATGCTCGCACCCATTACCGCAACCGCCAACGACGACGAAAAAAATTTCAACCGGCACTCACGGCTGGTCGGCACTTGGGACGTCCAAGTCACCACTCGCGACTGCCAGACCACTGCAGCACTAAAGACATTTCCGTCGATTCTGACGTACAGCATCGGCGGTGCCGTGCTTGAATCAACTTCAGGCATACCGCAAGCGGCGAAATCACCTGGGCAAGGTGTGTGGAACCACATCCGAGACAACACCTATCACATCAAATTCAAATCCCTCCGGTTTGATCCGAGCGGCAATTTTACGGGCACCACCGTGATCAGTCAGATCATAACTTTGACCAATCGCGGGAATGAGGGCGAATCGACCGGCACGGTGGAGTTGTACGCGCCAAACGGAAATTTGATTGCTGCCGGCTGCTCAACGTCAACCGCAACACGATTCGAGTAAAAATAGAGGATGCGTGGATCTTGGACTAAGGTCCGGGTCCACGCTCATCATCTCGCCGCAAAAAACGTCGAACGGCAAGAGTGCCGTTCTGCGGGCATACCGAACCATAAATGTTCTGAGACGCCCACGAGACCTAGGTCTTTTATTTATAAGGCCAAGTTGAAACAATCCGCCAAGGTGCGCAAAAAAGTAGGTCATCACTTAACGTCGCTATTCGAAAAAATTACTGATGAAAGAGTAGAGTAAATTTCGTGAGCGGGTTTGCAAGTCATTCTTCTTTTTAAAGGCTAACAATGAAGACTTTTATTGCCCTACTTCTGCTGGCAGCGGTCTCAACTATTTCCTCGCCAGCAACAGCGCAACCCGTCCTTACAAAACCCGAACTTGTCGGCATATCCTCCGTCCGCCTCAAGCGCGTAGACACATTTATAGAAAGGTTGCAGGCCGAGGGCAAGTTGGCTGGTGCCGTTACGCTTGTCGCGCGACGCGGTCAATTGGTGTCGTTAAAAGCGCACGGATTCGCCGATATTGAGGCCAAGCGCCTGATGCGCACAGATGATATTTTCCAGATTCAGTCCATGACCAAACCCATTGCGAGCGTAATGGTGCTGATGCTGCTGGAAGAGGGGCGATTGTTATTGAGTGACCCGGTCGCGAAATTTCTGCCCGAGTTCAGCGATATGAAGGTTGCGGTGACAAAGTCTGATGTAGCTGAAGGCTACGTCTTGGTACCTGCCGAGCGCAACATCACTATCCACGATCTGCTCACCCATCGCGCGGGATTCACAGGTCTGCCACCGGGCAATTCACCCGCTGAAATTTTGCGCCGGAAGGCGACTCAGTCGCTGCCAAAGAATGGCGACTTCACACTCGAGGAATACACCAAGCATCTGGCGGCGTCCCCGCTGGACGCACAACCCGGCGCCACGTTCAAATATGGCCCGTCCACCGTGGTACTGGGTCGTTTGATTGAGGTGATAACCGGACAAACGCTAGACATAGCTTTGCAGGACCGGATATTCAAACCACTGCGCATGATTGACACCTCATTCGTGGTGCCGCTGGAAAAGCAACCGCGCGTCGCACCCGCATACTCGCTGTCGGCCGAAAAGAAATTGATGAAATTACCGCCGGATTCTTTATCACCGCGATTCTTCTCCGCAGGCGGAAATCTGTGGTCGACCGCCGCAGACTATTTGCGCTTTTGCCAGATGTTACTGAACGGCGGTGAGTTGGATGGGCAGCGCCTGCTCAGCCGAAAGTCCGTTGAGCTGATGACCGAACGCCACGTCGACAAAATTCTATTGCCGTTTACGCCCGGACAATATTTCGGCTTGGGGGTTGGCGTACGTAAGGCCGATGGTGATTCAGGGGTTCTCGGCTCGCCGGGCAGCTTCGGTTGGAGCGGCGGTTACAACACCTATTTCCGCATTGATCCGCATGAAAAACTCATCGTAATACTGTTCACACATCTAGCGTTTTCGCCGACCAATCTTGAGCTGCAATCTGGGTTCCACAATACGGTGATGCAGACTATTGCGGATTGAACATGCAAGCGCATGCCAATGAAATTTGAACAACTCCAGAACAGACTAATTTGGTTTTTGTTCGGACGACTCTACGACCTTTTTCTTGGCAGCATCTAGTTCGGCTTCCAAAGCTTGCGCCTTCCGGGTGTCACGCTTGGCGGCATAAATCTGCCATAAGCCAAATATCAGCACACCACCGAAAATCAGCACCCCTTCCAGAATAATGCCCGCGTTCGCTTGCATGATTGCTCCCCAGATTTTCTACTGAAAAATACTTGCATCCGGCACAATGGAATCGAGCACGCGTGCGGTGGAGAGCACGCCGGGTAGTCCCGCGCCAGGATGCGTTCCTGCTCCTACCAGATAGAGATGCTCAATATCCTCACTGCGGTTGTGCGGTCGAAACCAAGCGCTTTGCAACAACACGGGCTCCAGCCCAAATGCCGCGCCGTTAAAGGCGTTCAGGCGATCCTGAAAATCCTGCGGGGTCAGCAAGTGCGAGCTTACCACTTCATTTTCCAGCCCTGGCAAAACCGTCTCGCTCAAACTTTTCATCAACGCCTGACGATACGGCTCGGCTTTTTCTTTCCAGTCAATGCCGCTTCCCAAGTGCGGTACGGGTGACAACACATAAAACGCGTCGCAGCCGGGTGGCGCTAATGAGGTATCGGTTGCCGTGGGGCGATGCAAATACATACTGAAATCATCGGCCAAAACCTTATTCTCGAAAATATCGTTGAGCAATTCTTTGTAACGCGGCCCAAGCAAAATGGAATGGTGCGCTACTTCGGGGTATTGCCGCTTCGTGCCGAAATACCAGACCACCAGACTCATCGAATAGCGGGACTTTTCGATCTTTCTATTGGTCCAGCGTTTGCGCACTTCAGGCGGCAGCAAGTTGCGATAGGTCCATGCGGAATCCGCATTTGACACCACGATATCGGCGGCAATTTCTTCCCCGCTTTTTAGCCGTACGCCCGTCGCGGTTTTACCGTTAAGGGTGATGGCGGCGACTTCGACATTACAGCGCACGGTATTGCCCTGCCCCTCAATCAAGCCGACCATACCGCGCACCAGACTGCCGGTGCCGCCCATCGCAAAATGGACCCCGCCTTCGCGTTCAAGATGCGCGATCATGCCGTAAATCGCCGTGGTCGTAAACGGATTGCCACCGACCAACAGCGGATGAAAACTGAGCACGGTTCGAACGTACGGATTCTTCACATATTTCGATACCAGACCATAGACAGTGCGATGACCCTGCAATCGCAAAATATCCGGCAGGATTTTTACCATGTCCATAAACGAGTTAAACGGAACATGCGCCAGCTCTTCAAAACCGACGCGATAGGTTGCTTCACTGGCGCGCATGAAGGCTTCGTAACCAGCCACATCATCAGGCGAAAATTTGGCCACTTCAGCACGCATGGCGGCTGCGTCACCCGTGTAATCAAATGATCTCCCGTCGTCAAATCGAATTCGGTAGAACGGCGTGATCGGACGCAACTCAACGTCATCGCTTAATTTTTTACTGCATAACTTCCACAAATCTTCAAACAAAAATGGCGCAGTGATAACGGTCGGCCCGCCATCAAACGTAAACCCGTCTTGCTTGTACACATAAGCACGGCCTCCGGGCATATCGAGCTTTTCGAGCACGGTCACACGGTAGCCGCGCGCACCCAAGCGCACCGCCGCCGCCAGGCCGCCAAAGCCTGAACCTATAACCACGGCGTGCGCTTGTTTCTTAGGCGCCAATGAAGAAGAATTGATCAAATGATTGTGAGCGGACGTCATTATTTTTGCCAGAGATAGAAACCAAGGATATAGACTAAAAATGGAATTTATTTTTCGATACTAACAGAGGGCATGTGTTCTTCAAAAGTGCGGGTGACCAGCTCGGCAATTTGGTCGGGATGCTCTTCGTGCGCCAAATGCCCCAAGCCCGTCAACGTAATAATTTTTGCGCCGGGCACAATCGCCTTGACGCGATTTGCCTCATTGGGCGACACCGTTAAATCATTTGAGCCTACGACCAAAGTCAAAGACGTTTTCAACCGCGGAAGGTTTCGTTCGAGCGGCACCAAATCCCACTGCGCCATCATATTGAGCGTAGCGGCGACATGCGTCTTGTCACGAATCAGCCGCGCGTAAAGCTCCGCGCCGAGGCCATCCAGCTTGGAGCCAGTGCTTGAAATCAATCGCGCAATGGCGGCCGGATCTTGCGCGCGCCACGAAAATAAACGCGGCACGAGTGAGGTGGCCGCCATCAGCCTGGCCGCCGGCGGAAACACCACACCCGCCATGCCACGTAACGGCAACAGCGCGCCGTTAAGGCTAATCAGGGCATACGGCACGATCTGCCCATCCAAACACATTCGCGCCAGAATCGCAGCACCCGCAGAATGTCCAACCACCAACACCGGCTCGATTTTAAGCGCTCGCAATAAATCACCAGTCGCCCGCGCCATACCCGGCAACGACATCTGCGCCATCGGCAACGCCTCACTAAATCCGTGGCCAGGCAAATCAACGGCAATCACCGTAAATTTTTCGGCAAGCTTCGGCAGCACATCGCGCCACGAATGCGTAGCTGCGCCCGTGCCATGCAGTAGCAATATCGCCGGGCCCCTGCCCTTTTGTTGAACATGCCATTTCAACCCACCCGCCAAGATGAATCGGCTGGCTTCACGATTAGGCCAGTGCCTGCCGTCAATATCCCAATTCACCTCACCCGTCCCACGTTATTTCGCCAGCGCTTTTTCACGAATCACATTCGATATCGTCGACGCATTGGCATACGGCAGCGGCTGATAAATCGCACCCATCTCGCGGGCGATGCGCGCGGCGTGCGGCGCGGGCTGTGTAGAGGTGTCCACAAACACGGCAGCGAATCGCTGTGAGCGTAATTGGCGGGCCGAAACCAGTGCGTCGGCCTCAGCAGCCGCGCGGCCCGGCGAGCCATCGCGAGCAATGTTCGTACGACCATCAGTTAAAAACACGATGCTGGGTGTATCGCCGCGACGCGCGATCGAATCTGCCAACTGCACCGCCGCATCGATGGCTGCGGCGAGTGGCGTCCCGCCGCCGCCCGGCAACCCGCCGAGACCGCGCTTCGCGCGTACCAGTGAGCGGGTCGGTGGTAGAAGTAAATCGGCTTTCTTGCCGCGAAACGAAATTAACGCCACTTGGTCGCGGCGCACATAACAGTCGGCGAGTAGTAATTCCACCGCGCCCTTGGCTTCCGCCAAACGATTTAACGCTGCCGAGCCCGATGCATCGACGACAAAAATCACCGTGGTGTCGCGACGCTCCTTAAACCGCGTGACGTGAAAATCTTCCTGCCGCACGAAAATTTTTTGCCTTGAAGTATCCAATGTGGACGATTGCATCAGCGCTTCTGCCGCACGCAGCCGCTGCCACGGTGCGGCGGCACGCAGGGTTTCGATCACGTTTAATCTCGCCCCAGCGCGCGGCATGCCGCGACGCGCACCCAGTGGGCGACCACGTTTGCCGGATTGCCGCGTCGCCCCCATACGGCCTGATGAGCCACCTTTTGATCCGCCGGGCCCTGCCCCATTAATCAATAGTTGCGATAGCAAATCAGCGGGGATTGCCGCCTTTGCGGCCTCCAGCACTTTGTCGCCAAGCGCGTCATCTTGTTTAGCCTCTTCTGGCTCGCGATTGGGGTCGCTCTGATTCTCGTTTTGCGGCGGCTCAACGTCGGGATCATCTTGTGGAGACAAAGCATTTTCCGGCGGCAACTGATCGGGCGGTGTCACGTCATCAGGCTGCTGTTCAATTTCCGCAGTATCGTCTTCACCGTTATCTGCGTCCGCCTCGGCCTCATCCTCTTCGGTTGCTGGCATCTGGGTGGCGCGCGGCGCCAGCACCAGTCTGGCGGCTAAGGCAACGTCGTCGCCGTTCACCTTCTCGCGGCCATCCAGCGCGGCAGACACGCGCGCTACGCGCAACGCAGCGATGGATGCGCGGATCGAGGCGATGCCCAACACCTGCGCCGTCACGCAAAGCACTTTCAACTGCTCGTCGGTGGCCTGCACGTTCGGCAGAATAGCGCGCGCGGCGACAATTTGTTCGGCATCGATCAGCGTTTCGGCTTCGATATCGCGCATCCTCAGCCGCGATAGATCAATCTGAAACGAGAGCCGATCCAGTAACGCCGCGGGCGCGCGTTCGCTATCATCGAGCCCCTCGTCGAGCATCACCACGCCGAATTTTGTATGGTGACGCAGCTGGATGCCATCGCGCGCTACCACCACTTCACCCGTATCGATCACCGCCGTGAGTCGCGCCGCCATGGTGGCCGAGACCCGCTCAGCCATGGTCAGCACCACCACGCCACCATCCGCGTCCGCCAAAATACCGCGCTCCGCCACGGGCCGATTGGCCGCTAGTGTGGCCGCCAAATCCAGGCCGCCCAGCAAGCGATTATCGGTCACATGCGACGGAATACGTCGCCACGGAATCGTCTCTGGGAGCCAAGCGCGAAATTGACCAAGCCAAGCATCGCGCGCAGGCCCCGGCATGCCCCGTATCGAGACTCCTCCCAACCCGGCTGGGTCAACGGCTAACAGAGCGGCGGCGACGAGTGCATCTTCCCATGCAACGCGCGTGTCATGCTGCGCGCCATGCTGCACCTCAACTTCCGCGGAGCCTTGTTTCATACCAGTATCAAGCCGCCGTCTTGATCGCGTTTGAACCCGGCCCCAGCACTTCCTCAATCGCACGCTCAACACGCACCGTGGAGCCTGCTTCATCCAGCGGATCGCGACGCAAGCGGTGGCGCAGGGTCGGCGCAGCAATTCGGCCAAAATGAACATCGGTCACCAGCGTATCGCCCATCAAGCTCGCGTAGGCGCGCGCGGCCCGCATCAATGTGAGCTCGCCGCGCAGACCATCGGTGCCCAATTTCATGCACAGTTGCGCGGCTAATCGCAGCGCCGCATCAGGCACGACCACCGACGCCAAACGCCCACGCGCGGCGACAATTTTGCGTTTTAGTTTGTCATCTTCTTTGTGCCATTTTTCCTGAAACGCCGCCGGGTCGCGATCAAATTCATCGCGGCGTCGGACCACATCAATCCGCTCGTCCAGATTGGTGGGCGTTTTGACTTCAACCGATAATCCGAAGCGATCCAGCAATTGCGGGCGCAACTCGCCCTCTTCCGGATTACCGCTGCCGACGAGCACGAAGCGCGCCGGATGACGCACACTCAGGCCTTCACGCTCGATGACGTTTTCACCCGATGCTGCCACGTCAATGAGCAGATCCACCAGATGATCTTCCAGTAAATTCACTTCATCGACGTACAAAAAACCACGATTCGCGCGCGCCAATAATCCCGGCTCGAATACTTTTTTACCCTTGGTCAGCGCGCTTTCCAAATCCAGCGCACCAATCACGCGATCTTCAGTGGCACCCAGCGGTAAATCCACCACCGGCACCGGAACAAGATGACTCTTTATCACGTGCCCGCCGGCCTTCAGTGCTGCACATTGTTCACATGACGCGGCACCGACTGCGGGATCGCATCCATAGCTGCAACCAATAACTGCGCGCATCTTCGGCAACAATGTCGCCAGCGCCCGCACCGCTGTTGATTTGCCCGTACCTCGATCCCCGAACACTAGCACGCCGCCAATGGTCGGATCGACGGCGGCAATCGTCAACGCAAGCTTCATCTCGTCCTGACCGACGATTGCTGAAAAGGGAAAAGGCTGGGCCATGCAAAGAATCCTGACGGGAAATTTTTCGTGTTAGCGAAATTTTGTTGGTAAGAAAGCTAGACGCTACCGCGCTTACGATATGGGCAGAGCAATATGCACAGAAATATACCGCAGAAATTGAGCGGCACTGTTCAAGACCTGCTTTGGACGGAATAAACACATCGTTTGCGATATCACCGCGGTAGAGGAAAAGTAAACGGCAATATTTACGCCCTTCTTCAAGCCTTTTTGCCTGAAGAAGATTGCCTATGCTCGTCGTTGAGAAATTTATAGGCCTGAAGCCGGCAATTTTCGTATGTAGTGGGTGTCTTGATCCCGAAGGCGAATCACACAGACGAGCACCGCGGCGAACTATGTATGGATGGCGATTGGCGCGCTGTTCTGGGCGTTGGTGCTATTTGGTTTGTACACACTTTTTACCGGGCGACTCTAACCGCAATCGATGAGCCGCCCGTCGATTCAAAACCTGCGCGCGTCTACATCAAACAAAAATTTAAGCAGCCCATCGGTGTAAGTCTTTTGATCGTCGTATAGCGCCAAGTGGCTGCCTTTCGGGCAGTAGAGATAGCGGCCTTTCGCGACGGCGCCGGCCATCCACTTCATATGCTTCGGATCCATCGTGTCGTACTCGGCACCGATCACCAGCGTCGGCACTTTGATTTTCGGCAGGTCTGCGGTGCGATCCCAATTTAGTAGCTTGCCGCTAGCGCCAAGCTCGCTGGGGCCCTGCATCGGAATATAGACGGCCTGATTCACATGTTTGAAGGC
>JBBRFJ010000045.1:0-20918 GCA_038224475.1 Burkholderiales bacterium | reverse complement strand
TTCGGCTTAACGGTGTAGTGGACTACACAGATAGCTGGGCGCAGATGAGTTTTGCGGTTATGTCACGCGCTCAATAAGTCACGTTGTCAGTGGCGCGTTGCCATACCGTGTGCTTCAAGTGCTCAAACACCAGATCGGGTTTCAGGTCGTTCATGCATTTGAAATGACCCAACGGGCATTCGCGTTTGAAGCATGGGCTGCATACGAGCTTGAGTGAAATCACTTTTGCTTTTGTTGACAGCGGTGGCGTAAATTTTGGTGAACTTGAACCATATAGAGCGGTGACGGGCACGCCGACTGCGGCGGCAACATGCATCAGGCCCGAATCGTTGGTCACGACATGTGCGGCCAGACTCAATAAATCGATCGCCTCATCCAGTTGGGTGGCACCCGCAAGATTCACACAAACGTTGCCGGATAACGCATTTATTTGCCCGGCAATGGCATGGTCTTTTTGCGAGCCGAATAACCATATCTGATAGCCGCCGTTTTGTTCCTTGACAAGCAATTTTGCGAGCGCTGCAAAATGCCCGACAGGCCAGCGCTTGGCGGGACCGTATTCCGCGCCGGGGCAGAACGCGATAATCGGTTTGGCAAGATTTAGGCGCAAGCGCTTGCCCGTTTCAGCGCGCTGCGCTGGGTCGACTTCAAGACGCGGATTCGCTGCTGACAACTTGCTGGATTCACGAGTACGCGCTTTTGGCAAAGCAGCCAGTGCCGTAAAGCGTTCGACCATTAACGGCAACACCGCCTCGTCCAAGTCGCGGCAATCGTTCAAAATCCAGCCGCGTTTCTCGCCACGGTAGCCAGTGATGAGTGGGATGTTGGCGAACCACGGCAAGAGCGCGGATTTAAAGCTATTTGGGAGTACTAATGCCTGATCGTAGCCTAGGGTGGAGAGCGATTTTCCCATTGTGCGGCGCGCCAACAGCTTCAAGTCACCGTGGGCGAACGGGTTTTCAATTGTGTTCGATACCTCGAGCATGCGCTGATAAACCGGCATCACCCAGCGCGGCGCTGCGACATCAATGATTGCGTCGGAGTGGCGTTGTTTGAGTACCCGCAGCATGGGTTGTGAGAGTACCGCGTCGCCCACCCAAGAGGGCGCTATGACCAGAATACGTCCTGCTGTTCGATCAACCGTCTTCATATTCTTGTCGAAAACACCAGCATTGGCGGGCATCACAAAGCAGAAAAGTCTGTAAAGCCGCTCTGCTATTGATGTTCGTCAATGGCCGTGCTTTAAAGGGCCGGATAATTTATAGACCGTCCCGCAATAGGGGCATTTCGCTTCGCCCGTGGTGGTCACGTCAATAAACACCCGCGGATGCGTGCTCCAGAGCTTCATGGACGGCATGGGACAGTGCAGCGGCAAGTCTGCGGCAGTGACTTCAATGTGCTGGAACTTCAATTCTGTCGGTTGGCTCATATGCGTTCATGACTTACTTGCTTATTGTTACTAATCTGTTCGGCCTGAGCCAGCGTATGCATTCATTGCTTATTATCCAACCAACATTTTAACGTATTCAGCACGTCATCATCTTATCTTTGCTTGGGCCCCGCTCATTCATTGTCTGGATATCATTATTTTTTGTAGAAAACCTCTTTAAGCGATGTGAGATAATTCTGCAATGCTTGGGAATGACGAAATCGCGCAAAATCAAAAAAAATCTGGTGCCGAGCGCTGCTGTTGAAGCCGAACACATCTATCGCAGTCACAAAAAAGCGACGTAAGCTCAAAGTCATGAACATAACAACATGAAAACTAAAGCGTTCGCCCAGTCGGCCTCAAGCCCAGCCGCGCCTGATGTGGCCGACGCTCCATTGGGTGATGCGGTGGCCGCCGAAAATAAAATTTCGGGCGACATGTTGTTGTTTTCATCGGGCTTGATGGTTTTTGCGTCGATGTTGTGGCTGGCGATTTACTGGGGTTTTGGCCAGCGTTTCTCGACCCTGATCCCGCTGATTTTTCAAGCGCTATCAGCCTGCATGATGTTTTTTTATTTGAAGACCCGCAAACTGCAGCTATTCTGTCTGATGCAGTTATCGTTGTTCTTGTTCACGCCATTTGTGCTGCAGTGGTCCATTGGCAATTTTGTTAATTCAAGCGGCGTCTCACTTTGGGCGTTGCTCGCACCCGTCGGTGCGATTGTGATCATGGGCACCAAGGAATCTGTGCCGTGGTTTGTGGCCTACATATTCATGACAGCCATGTCCGGAATGTTCGATTACACCTTGCAGTGGGATGTTCGCAGCCTCGATATGCGCACGATCGCGGTATTCTTTGTGCTGAATTTCGTTTCAATTTCAGCCATGGTTTACGTTCTGCTCTGGTATTCGACGCGAGAACGAAACAAACTCCGTGCGGTCGTCGATCAGCAGGCGCAAGATGTGCTGGTTGAGAAAGAATTATCAGATCGATTGCTGCTTAATATTCTGCCGAAGCCGATTGCCGACCGCCTCAAACGCGATGAAACAAACATCGCCGACGGTCATGCTGATGTGACGGTGATGTTTGCCGATATTGTGAATTTCACCCACATGTCAGAAGAGATGTCGCCCAATGAAACGGTGCATTTGCTTAACGATATATTTTCGGCATTTGATAGTCTGACTGAGACCTATTCGGTGGAAAAGATCAAAACCATAGGCGATGCGTATATGGTGGCCGGCGGACTTCACAGTTCCAAGCTGAATGATCCCAACCAGATTCCGTATGTTGACGCGATGGCCGATATGGCGCTTGAAATGCACGCGTTTGTATCACGTTATACGGCGCCTAATGGCGACGCCCTGGGGTTGCGCATCGGCATTGCCACCGGCCCGGTGGTGGCGGGTGTGATTGGTCGCCGCAAGTTTGGTTATGACCTTTGGGGGGACACCGTCAATATCGCAAGTAGGATGTGCTCCGAAGCAGCGCCCGGCCACACCCAGGTTGACGTGGTGACGCATCGACGTTTGTATAACCGCTATCGGTTCGATGAAGTGCAGCAGATCCAGGTAAAAGGCAAAGGGCCGATGCAGGTTTACAATTTGCACGCTCGGAACCAATTTCGGAGTGCGCCAGAAGTCGACAAACCGGTCGATAAACCCGTTGAAGCAACGATTATAAATCTGGCAGATGGCTTGCCGCTCAGGCGGTAGTTTCAAGGCTAACAGAGAGCTCAAATAACGATGATGCAAATCGGTGTGCTCATTATCAGCACGAACTAATGATGAGCATTCCGAAATATGCCTTGCCCATCCTGCGATAGTTGATAGTCTGGAGAAATGTTGTAGAGCGTGCTCGCGAATAGGCACTACAAATGGACACCACGTCGGATGCGTAACGCTGGTTAAGAAAGCACTGATTAAAAAGTGTTCCCGTGAACGAAGAAAAACCCGTCATAGAATCTCCGCAAGCTGCGCTCGATGGAACGCTGAATCGCCGCGCAGGAGGCTCTGCGCCCGACTCGGTAGCCGCTCGCAACGCCCGGCATCCCGGCATCGCTCTCGTGCTGCAAGGGGGTGGCGCCCGCGCAGCCTACCAAGTCGGTGTACTCAAAGCTTTATCTGAAATTCTAGGGCACCCCAAAGAAAATCCGTTTCCGATTATTACCGGCACATCGGCAGGTGCAATCAACGCCGGGCTACTAGCGTCGCACGCCGATAATTTTGCGGAAGGGGTGGCATCGCTGGTTGATGTGTGGACGAAATTCTCGCCCGACCAGGTCTACCGCACCGATCTACCCGGTGTGCTGCGCAACAGCGGCAAGTGGCTGACGGCGTTTTTGTTCGGGGCATTCAAAAAAACAGACCGAGAAAACAACAAAATCTCTTTGTTTGATAATTCTCCTCTCGCCAGAATGATTGTCAGCCATGTCGATTTGACGCGCATTGCCGGGCATATCGAGTCAGGTGTTCTGCGTGCGATTTCGGTCACAGCGTCTGGGTATACGTCGGGGCAAAACTGCGCATTTTTTCAGGCGCATCCGGAGGTTCAGGGCTGGCGGCGTTCCCAGCGCGTCGGCATACGCGTGAGCCAATTGCGGGTTGACCATTTAATGGCGTCTGCCGCGATTCCGTTCGCGTTTCCGGCGATTAAAATCAACCGTGAATATTTTGGCGATGGCTCGATTCGCCAAATGGCACCTGTCAGCCCTGCATTGCATTTGGGCGCAGAACGTGTGTTCATTATCGGCACTGCCAAGCTCACCAAAAAAATTGATGATCGGGTAGAAGACGGTGTTTATCCATCGCTGGCGGCAATTGCCGGCCACGCGATGGCGAGTATTTTTCTTGACTCCCTTGCTGTGGATGTCGAGCTTTTGCAGCGCATGAACGCCACGCTGAAATATGTAGATCGCGACCGCCTGAAAGCGTCCGGCGGCAATCTGCATCATGTGGACGTGTGCATTGCCTGTCCCAATGAACCGCTGGAAAAAATAGCCCATCAACATGTCCGCGACCTTCCTGCGACCATCCGTTTCCTGATGCGCAGCATCGGTGCTATGCGCAAAGGCGGTGCGACGCTTGCCAGCTATATGCTGTTCGATTACCGCTATTGCAACGCCCTGATCGAAGTCGGCTACAACGACCTCATGGCGCGCCGCGAAGAAATTCAGATTTTCTTTGATGCCGATGTTTGCCCTCTGCCCACGCTAATTCCCGTATCGACGTTCGATCCGGGGCGAACGGCGCAGTTTGGAGCGTAGGCTAAGATCAAAAACTATCGCTAACGCTCAATCACGAAACCTAAATCAAAAGTTAGCACTTAAGTGATCTTCTGAAAGCCCGCAAAGTTTTGAGCAAGCAGGTAACCATATGAGAGCCTTCACATTGTAAACAGCGTCGTATACGCAGGCAACGCGCCTCCGTAGCTATCTACTTCCAAATCTAAATTTTGCAGATTCGCATTGCGTCGATTATGAACGCTGTGTTGTTAGCCTTTGCCGATTTCGCCTGCAAGCGATCCGTCTGTAACTCTGCGCCGCGCGCTCGGCGAATTGGTTATGCAGCTTTATGCAATCGACCTTTATATCCGTACGCTGTGACCTTTTGAATTTAGTGCACAGCATCCTCGTAAAATACCAAAAAACAACTTACACTCTCACGTAAGCAGAGACCGTGGCATCTCTATTAAATGTCATGGCATACATAAAGCATGCGGCAACGACCGCAATGCACAATCGGTACATGTCAGCCGGTAACAAATAGCGCACCGATAAACAATTATTTGAGTCCCTATGAAAAAATTTACGTTGCGGCATGCTCAGCGTCAGTCGAGTTCTGCCAGATTTAGCCAGTTGTTCATAAATGCTGCCGTGCTTTTTACGTTAGCAATTGTTGGTGCCGCCTCAATTGCTGGCGAAGCGTTCGCACAAACCAGTTTTTATTACAGTAGCCCAGCGGGCGAAACAGTCGGGCGCGGTAAGACCCGGACGTTCACGTCGCCAACCGATACCATTTCCGTATCAAGTAGTGGTTCAAACGGCATTTATGCGTCGATCAACGAGGGCGGTTTGGGGCTGAACAACCCTGAGTATTGGTCTTTCAATCTCGCGGCACCACCGGGACAAGTCTTATCGGCTGGTGTTTACGAAGGCGCTGTCTCAAGTGTCGCTTACGGCTCATCTGCCCCTACGGTGAATTTCTACGGCGGCGGCGGCTGTTACTATTCGACGCGCGGGCGTCTTAATGTTTTGGCTATTTCATATGACCTAAATGGCGTGCTAACGTCCTTTGCCGCAAATTTCAGTCAATGGTGTGGTGAAAACGCGCCTGCAATTGTTGCTGAGATTCGTTTTAATTCCGCGATTCTGCTTACCAAAAATACGGTTGGTATTGACACCACTCCCGATCCATTCGAGTTGATTATGCAAAGCCCGGTGAATGCGGGTGCCACGGTGACTTCGCTGGCAACCATGGTGTACGGCGTTAATGCTCAGACGCCTATTTCTATCGCAAACGGTGAGTACAAAATAAACGACGGGCCTTACACATCAAGTGACTCCACTGTCTCCAATACAGATAGAGTAACCGTACGTACTACAGCACCGTTGATCGCTGGAGGCACGGTAACCCCAACTCTTACAGTTGGTGCGGTTTCTGCTAGTAAGCTAGTGAGATCATATCTGCCCGGCACCAAGCTATCAGGGCTACGGATAACGAGCAGCCCTGGAGACTTTATCGGACGAGGGGTACAACGCCTTTTTCTTTCGCCGCTTGATTCGGTAAGTGTTTCCGCATACAACGATAAAAGTATTTCAATTTCGGTCGCAGGTAGAGAAACCGGGACTGTCTCTGTTCAAGTTGCCCCTCCCTCTGGGCTTGATTTCGTCGTGGGGCAATATTATGAAAATTCGCAACGGTTCCGGTCCGATGAATTTTCCGGCCTAGATGTAAGTGCAGATAGTACCGGATGCAATAGGGCTTTTGGTCGATTTATAGTCAGAGAATTGTCCAAGACTGCGGCTGGTACTATTGACAGCCTCGCTATTGATTTCGAGCATCATTGCGAACAAATCACAAAGCCGCCGCTATTTGGTGAAGTGCGTATTAATTCAGCAATTCCGTTCAGCAGCTTGCCAACAGATCTCAAATACGGCGTTGCTATAAATAAAATCGGTAGCGGTTCGGGCACAGTCACTGCAGGTAATGGCGAGCTGACATGTGGCTCAGTTTGTACTGTTTATCTTCCGCTTGGGTGGAATTTGGCCTTATCTGCCGAGGCGTCGGCAGGGTCTGTATTCAAGGGATGGCAGGACAACGGATGCTCGGGAGTTGCGACGTGTAATTTTCAGGTCACGTCGGGGCGCAGCGTGACCGCACGTTTTGAGATACCAACCAGCCTTACGGTCGTCCGAACAGGATCTGGCGCTGGCAATGTCTATTCGACTTCAATCAATGGAACCCGGATTAATTGTCCAGACATCTGCTCAGCCGACTATGATCTCGGTGCCACGGTAACGCTCGAAGCCTACCCAAATTATGGGTCGGTTTTTACCGGCTGGTCTGGCGGCGGTTGCACGGGGTCAGCAACGTGCACCACCACTATGAGTGCCGCTAAAACGGTGCAAGCCAATTTTGTACTTGGATTCATATTGTCGATCACTACCGACCAAACTTATGGTGCAGGGAAAGTGGTGTCTACCCCCGCTGGCGTTGACTGCGGCGCGACCTGCGTGGCTGTTGTGTCGCCAGTCGGTGGCAATTATGGAACCGTTTTATTAACAGCGATTCCCTCGCCTGGGTCGATATTTTCCGGCTGGAGTGGTGACGGCTGTAGTGGCACTTCACCCTGCAGCGTTGTCATGTCGCAGGCACGCAATATCAAAGCGACGTTTATTCCAGTTCCGCGCCGCGTCAGCGTCTTAAAGCAAGGAACGGGTGACGGTGTCGTGACTTCCACGAACGGCAGTTTGGTTTGTGGCAATACCTGTAGCGTTAACTTTTCACCTGCTGTTGGTATCGAATTAGTGGCAATTCCTGTGCAGGGCTCGACCTTTTTCGGGTGGAGCGGCGGCGGCTGTATTGGTTCGAGCAATTGCGTCATCTCGCAAACGAACGACGTCACCGTGACAGCGATTTTTAACCGCAACCGATCAACGCTGGGGCGCACCACTGATTTTAACGGTGACGGCAAAGCAGATATTTTGATTAAAAGCTCGACGGGCACTATCTCGCAACTTCAGTTGAACGGGTCGGTGCTCTCAAACGCCGCCAATCTCCTTTCGAATCAGCCTGAATGGACAATCACTCATGTCGGTGATTTCAACGGTGATGGCAGGGCAGATGTTCTGTGGCGCAACACGAACGGAAGTGTGACCCTGTGGTTAATGGATGGAGCGACCGTACTTTCTGCAATTGGCTTAATCGGTCCAGATGCCAATTGGCGTGTAACTGACGTGGCCGACTTTAACGGGGATGGTAAAGCAGATATTCTCTGGCGTAACGTGAACGGTGCAGTAACGCTGTGGCTCATGAATGGCACTGCGATTACTGATAGCGCCGGCCTCCTCGGGCCCGACCCAAATTGGACCGTAAGCCATGTGGGTGATTTTAATGGCGATGGCAAGGCTGATCTACTGTGGCGCAATAATAATGGTGCTGTGACAATGTGGATGATGAATGGCACCAGCATTCTCAGCGCAGCGGGAATCCTGGGTCCCGATTTAAATTGGTCCGTTAGTCACGTTGCCGATTTCAATGGGGACGGCAAGGATGATTTGCTGTGGCGCAATATCAATGGGGCAGTCACGAGTTGGCTGATGGACGGCGCAACGGTCACCAGCAGTGCTGGCTTATTGGGCCCCGGTCAAAACTGGAGTGTCACCCATACTGCCGACTTCAACGGTGATGGCCAGGCCGATCTGTTATGGCGCAATGACAACGGCGCAGTTACGATCTGGCTTATGAGCGGTACCGTCGTCAGCGCTGCTGGCGGTCTCACTGGTCCTGATCCCAACTGGAGAGTCATCAACACTGCTGACTACAGTGGAGACGGCAAAGCCGACCTTTTCTGGGTTAATCTGGATGGTAGCTTGCGAGTCTGGGTATTGAATGGCACAAATATAACGTCGACCGGTGCACTTGTGGGCGCTACTTCATCCCGCGTAGTGCCGTAACCAACTGAGTTGCCACATATTTGATTGTGGCCTCAATAAAATAAGGGTCGCTGATTAAATCAGTGACCCTTATTTTTGTCAGTTAAAAGCCAATTTGATTGCCAAAGGAGCGCTTATGTAATCTCAGTTTTTTGCGAAGTCCCTCGCCAAATTTTCAACCTCACAGAAAACAATTAATATTTTTTGCATACCGCAAACGCGGGTTTGACGTTGCTACGCAATCTGGAGCACAATCATCTGTTGGTGTTTACTCGTCAACGCAAACTTTCCTAACGGAGATTTGCGTTTTATTTCACTTAGCGACATCGCGGCTCAAAAGGCTCGATGAACAAGGAGATTCGCTTTGAAAGAACCTAATTTTAGTGCTGTTTCGGGCTTTTTTAGTGGTCTGAAGTCTCGACCACATAGCCCAGCGTCACGCATTTCCGCTGCGTTGATTATCGCAGTTGCCTCAATTTCCATTTCAACAGGCGTGCAATCAAAGCCGGTTTCGGCCAAGCTTGGCAACGGCCTCGGTGAAATTTACGAAGCGTATCTCGCCAAGCAAGTTACCCCGCAAGATACGATCAGCAATTCTTTGACGGCTGCTGCAGCGGGGTATCAGGCCAATGCGGTGCAGGACGCGTCCGGTCGGTTCATGGTGACGATCCATCTCAACGGACAACTTTCTATTTCTGATGTTGAATCCGCACTGGGTCGGTCGGGCAGGTTTCAAGTCACTGGTCGTTCAAGTGCATATCGGGAGGGTTTAGTAGAGGGTTGGCTTGACGTCAAGGACGCTGATGCTGTGTCGCGACTCCGCGGTATCAGCTCCGTCATCTTGTCATTAATTCCGCAAACCAACGTGGGCGCGACCACTCAGCAGGGCGTTGTCCAGCATCGTGTTGATAAAATTAGCCAAAATGGCGCCGGCATTACTATTGCCGCATTGTCAGATAGCTACAACGTGTCGACAAATGCGGTTAAAGAAGCAAATGATATCGCCACAGGTGACCTGCCCGGCGTTGGTAACCCGGCCGGTAATACTACCCCTGTGACGGTATTGCAGGACCTGACATCCGGTACCGACGAGGGTCGCGCAATGCTGCAGGTGATCCACGACATGGCACCCAAGGCGCGTTTAGGCTTTGCGACTGCCGGTTCGAGTCAGCTTCAGTTTGCTGACAATATTCGTTCGCTTGCTGCGCTGTCGGGTGCCCCGCGCATCGTGCCGGGCTTCAAGGCGGACGTTATTGTTGATGACATTATCTTTTTGACCGAGCCCATGTTTTCAGATGGAATTGTGGCGCAAGGTGTTAATGATGTCACCGCAGCAGGTGTCCACTACTTTTCGTCAGCCGGTAATCGTGCCTCAACTAATGCCTATGCTTCCGATTTTCGATTCGTTGCGCCTAGCGATTCGCCAACCACCGGCTCCAATATCAATCTGACGAATGTACCCGCGGCCTTCTACGCAGGTGGATTCCATAATTTTCGTTCAGATGGCACCCGCGACATCGCACAAACGATCTCGCGCACGTCCGGTACTGGCCCCGGTAACAGTCGCCTGGTTTTTCAGTGGGATGATCCGTTTGATAAGGTGACGCCGGGCACGCAGACTTTTTTTCAAACATTTAATTTTACGGGCACACCTGCCACCCTTGATTCTTTCGTGAATGTAGCTGCGGGGACGCCAACGCGCATCGACGTTTTTGCGGCAGCAGGCTCAGCTTTCGATGCCATTGTGACGGTCACTGATCCGAATGGCATCGTAGTGATTAACCAATACGATACAGGCACTGATGAAACGGTTTTCTTCACGCCCACTGTGTCCGGAAATTACAAAATTACCGTGGCCGCGTATGGCGGAACAGTAGGCAGTTTCAGCGTTCAGGCGTTCGCTAACAGCAACGTGGGCGTCACAACAGATTTCAACGTCTTGTTTTTTGACACGAACGGTAACTACCTTTCGGCAGTCGCGGCAAACAATTTCCAGACCAATCAACCGGTAGAATTCACCGGAACGATTCCATACCCAACAGGTGCGAGTTCCATTCAGATGGTAATTACGAGGGCTAATACGCCAGTAGGACCGGCAGCCAGTCGTCTTCGCTATCTATTCTTTGATGGCAGCCAAGCGACAATTCCAGCAGAATATTTTTCGTACCAATACCCTGTTATGTATGGTCACAATTCTGCCAAGGACGGCCATGGCGTCGCGGCTTACAGTGCGTTCCGTCCGTATATCCCTGAGAGCTTTTCATCGCCGGGGCCTGCGACCATTCTGTTTGATGCCAGCGGTAATAGGCTGAATGTGCCTGAAGTCCGGCAGAAACCAGATATCGCAGCGATGGATGGAGCCAATACTACTTTTTTTGGTGGGGATAGCGGCTCCGATGTCGATACATTCCCGAACTTTTTTGGGACGAGTTGCGCCGCGCCTAATGCGGCAGCCATAGCGGCGTTGGTGCTACAGGCTTACGGCGGACCGGGTTCGCTCACTGTCAGCCAAATGAAGACGTTGCTCCAGAAAAGCACGTTTGCTCACGACCTT
The DNA here is from genome assembly GCA_038224475.1 of Burkholderiales bacterium. Classification (GTDB taxonomy): domain Bacteria; phylum Pseudomonadota; class Gammaproteobacteria; order Burkholderiales; family Usitatibacteraceae; genus UKL13-2. The sequence goes on along the minus strand of JBBRFJ010000045.1, from coordinate 9,779 downwards.
GACCCTTACCAGTCAAAAGCGGTGATCCAAACTTCGGGTGGTGTGCTCACAATCAACGTCAACGCGGATAGCAGCAATACCAGCGCGGCATATCCAAGCGGACCACTCGATTTGCGCGTGATTGACGTTAGTTACGCAGGTACCGGCTCTATTGCATCGCTCACCATTAATACACAAGCGGGCAACACGACTGGCGGAAATGTAAATGCAAATATAGTAGGCCTCGCGTTCGATACACGGCCCGCGGCCTCAGGTGGGTTGCCTTTGACACTCGGCACGCTTACCGGACTAGCGTCAACTGACATTACGCCGACGTTCACGGTTCAACCACCAGCTCCCTCAGTGGTAGGTCAGTTTTCTGTGCTTACACTTGCGTTTACACCTGATAGTTTTTCAGGTGGGCGTGGTTTTACGTTTAACGTTGACCGTGATGAACAGACCACTTCAAGCCTGACGGCTGGCGCGACTGCGGGTGGAAATTCGGCTGATTTGTGGGGTAGAAATGTGTCATTGCCATCAGGTGATTTCGCTGCAGGTGGCGTGACTGTTAGTGGAACGATGAAAGATGGCTCCACTTTCTCCGGCGTATTTGTCAACAACGTGGGTGCTGGATACTCGCCGCTGGATGGGTATGGGTTTATCAATGCGCAAGCAGCAACCGCGCGAGTTACTAAGGTCAACGACTTATCGGGCGATGGCAATAGCGACATCTTGTTGCAGACGACAAGTGGCACCACGAGTGCTTTGTTGATGAGCGGTACAACTGTGGTAAGCAGCGCTAACCTGCTCAGCAATGATCCTAACTGGACCATAACTCATACGGCCGATTTTGACCGCGACGGTAAGGCTGACATCTTATGGCGCAAAAACGATGGTAGCGTCACCATGTGGACCATGAATGGCACCACTGTCACAAGCGCTGTTGGACTGCTTGGTGCTGATCCGAATTGGCGTGTCACCCACGTAGGCGACTTCAACGGTGATGGCTATGCAGATTTATTGTGGCGCAATACCAACGGATCGGTCACTTTGTGGCTGATGAATGGCAGTACCGTCGTTTCGGCCATTGGTCTATTAGGTGCTGATCCAAACTGGAGCGTGAGCCACGTCGGCGATTTTGATGGCGACGGTAAAGCTGACATCTTGTGGCGTAACAATGACGGCAGCGTTACCATTTGGCTGATGAATGGCGGCACCGTAAGCAGTGCCGTTGGCATACTCGGCGCCGATGCAAACTGGCGTGTAAGCCATGTTGGCGACTTCAATGGTGACGGCAAGGCTGATTTGCTATGGCGCAACACGGACGGTAGCGTGACAATGTGGCTTATGAACGGCACGGCTGTCACAACTGCTGCCGCAATATTAGGTGCTGATGCTAATTGGAGTGTGAGTCATACAGCTGACTTCAATAACGACGGGAAAGCTGATCTATTGTGGCGCAACACTAATGGCAGCGTGACGATGTGGTTAATGAACGGTGCCGTTGTAACTACTACTGCGGGAATTTTGGGCGTAGACCCGAACTGGCGAGTAAGCCAGACACCCGATTTAAACGGTGACGGAAAAGCCGACTTGTTATGGCGTAAAAACGACGGTAGTACCACCATTTGGCTGATGAATGGAACCGTTGTGACGTCGACATCAGGCTTGACAGGACCGGGATTGCAAATTCTCCCATAGCACGAAAGTCCTAATTGCGTCCTCCGCAATTAGGCGTCATCAAATTGGTTGCTTGTACTTAAAAACGTCAGCGAAATTAAAAATTCGCTGACGTTTTTTTTCTGGAACGAATGTCACAAGGGCTCGTTCAACGAGCGATGCGGGCTCGTGGGTTAATCGCCCATTTTCGAAAGCAGCCAAGCCGCAGTTTTCGACGCCCCAAGCACATCACAATCAAACCGTTCCTTCATGCTGCGCCTCAAGCCCAACACGGCATTGTCTTTGCTAATGAGTGCTGCTGCGCGGGCGTGTGCGGCAAGTTCTAAAAACTTCTGATCATCGGTGTCGCGACAGCGAGGCACTTGGCCGAGCATTGATGCGCGTTCCGGCGTGATTTGCGCATAGCTCAGGTATTTATCGAGTGCTACAGTTTGTGCGGAAGTATTTAGTTTGAAATTGGGGTAGGCCAGCACGCGAACCAGTTCATCAACGCAGGCTTGATTGCTGGCAATGACGACCTTGCGCGCATGGATTGCGGCCATCAGCTCCGGCATTCCGCCGTCCTCGAATACCAGCCAATCGAGCACGATATTCGTGTCGAGGACGACGATGGGTTTTGTTTCGGAGCCCGTCATGCAACTTCGCCCGCGGCCACAGCCGATGACCACGCCCATTGGAAATTAAAACCTCCCAAATGCCCTGTGACGTCTACTACTTCACCGATAAAATACAGGCCCTTTACCGACGTCACCTCCATGGTTTTAGAGGACAGTTGACGGGTATCCACGCCGCCCAGTGTGACTTCTGCCTTGTTGTACCCCAGCGTTCCCGACGGCTTGACGGACCACGTTTCTAGGGCAGCAATCGATTCTGCGTAAGCTCGATCAGAAAACTGATTATTCGGCTTTGCCAACCCATGCGCCTCGCTCCATTGTTGCGCAAAACGCTTCGGCAGTATTTCGCTCAAGACATTGTTAAATTGCGCTTTGCTGGCCCGCGATTCGCTCAACCACGTTGCCTGGCTTGATGCCGGGATCAGGTTAATGTGGATTGGATTTTTCGGTTCGCCGTCCTGCCAGTATGAAGATATTTGCAAAATCGCCGGACCGGAAATACCGCGATGTGTGAGCAACACGGCTTCACGAAATCGCCCGCCGTTGCAGCTGACTTCGGCATCCAGCGACAAGCCCGAAAGGTCCCCAAAGCGCTCCAGCGTTTGGGGATCAAAGCTGAGGGGCACCAGCGCCGGGCGCGGGGTGATGACGTTCAAATCAAATTGTTCCGCAATTTTGTAGCCAAAAGGAGTGGCGCCGATTTTCGGTACGGCCAGGCCGCCCGTGGCAATGACCAGCGATACAGCGGAGAAATTTCCCTGGCTTGTTTGAACTAAGAATGCATCATTCTCACGCAACACCGCATCCACGGTGCATGGCATTTTCCATTGCACACGGCCGCGATCACATTCGATCTTCAGCATCTGAATGATATCGGTCGCGCTCTCATCGCAAAACAGCTGGCCGAGCGTTTTCTCGTGAAATTTGATGCGATGCGATTCGACTAATTTGACAAAATCGCGCGGCGAATAGCGGGCGAGGGCGGACCGGCAGAAATGCGGATTTTGCGATAAAAAGTTTTCCGGCTTGGTGTGGATGTTGGTGAAATTACAACGGCCGCCGCCCGAGATGCGAATTTTTTCGCCGAGCTTGTGATAATGATCGATCAACAAAACTTTGCGTCCGCGTTGGCCTGCGACCGCCGCACACATCATGCCCGCGGCCCCGGCACCGATGACGACCACGTCAAATTTTTCGTTCATTTTTGAGTCTGGTGAGAATGTAATTATATTTTGCGATGAGCCAATACTCGTGCTTCGCTGCGCCATCAGCACATCTTTATGTACGAAGGTTGAACGCTGGAAAGCCTGTCGATCATTCTTAGAAAAAGCGCACCACGAAAAGATTTACGCTCTTGGATTTGCATCCAAACTCAAATACAACCTGTTTCATTCAAACCTCGGTTCAAGCATTTTCGCTAGCGTGGCAGGCGAAAATCAGGTTGCGGCGTTACATCCTAAACACGCCATATTCCGTTTTCTCAATCGGCGCATTCATCGCCGCCGATAATCCCAAGCCCAACACCGTGCGCGTATCTTTGGGATCAATCACACCGTCATCCCACAGCCGCGCGGTGGCGTAATAGGGATTACCTTGATCTTCATACTGCTGGCGAATCGGCGCCTTAAAAGTTTCTTCTTCTGCCGCCGTCCATGCGCCACCTTTGCCTTCAATCCCATCGCGTTTTACGGTGGCCAGCACGGATGCTGCTTGCTCCCCGCCCATCACCGAAATACGCGTATTGGGCCAAGTCCATAAGAAGCGCGGGTTGAACGCTCGTCCACACATTCCGTAATTTCCCGCGCCAAATGAGCAACCGATCAGTACCGTGAATTTCGGCACTTTCGCGCATGAAACAGCGGTGACCATCTTCGCGCCGTCTTTGGCAATGCCGCCGGTTTCGTATTTTTTGCCGACCATAAATCCAGTGATGTTCTGCAAAAATATTAGCGGCGTACCGCGCTGGTTGCATAGCTCAATAAAATGCGCACCTTTCAATGCGGATTCGGAAAACAAGATGCCATTATTGGCGATGATGCCAACCGGGTGCCCCCAGATGTGCGCAAAGCCGCACACCAGCGTGGTGCCATACAGCGCCTTGAATTCGTGGAAATCCGAGCCATCAACAATGCGCGCAATCACTTCACGAATATCAAATGGTTGCTTGGTATCTTTAGGGATCACCCCGTAAAGTTCTTCTGCCGCGTATTTGGGTTCAACCGAATTTTGCATTGCCACGCCAGGCGACTTTTTGCGGTTCAAGTGCGACACGATTTCGCGTGCAATGCCAAGCGCGTGTTTATCATTTTCCGCCAGATGATCGGTGACGCCCGAGGTACGTGAATGCACATCGCCGCCGCCCAACTCTTCAGCAGTCACCACTTCACCGGTCGCTGCTTTCACCAAAGGCGGGCCACCCAAAAATATCGTGCCCTGATTTTTAACGATGATCGATTCGTCGCACATCGCCGGCACATACGCGCCGCCCGCTGTGCATGAACCCATCACGCAGGCGATTTGCGGAATACCTTTGGCGGACAAATTCGCCTGATTGTAAAAAATGCGACCAAAGTGTTCTTTGTCCGGAAAAACTTCATCCTGCAACGGCAAAAAAGCGCCGCCTGAATCGACCAGATAAACGCAGGGCAAATTGTTTTGCATCGCTACTTCCTGGGCGCGCAAGTGCTTTTTTACGGTCAGCGGATAGTACGTTCCACCTTTAACCGTGGCGTCATTCGCAACAATGACCACCTCTTGTCCGGATACGCGACCGATGCCGGTGATCACGCCCGCGGCGGGCGCGTCATGCCCGGTTTTGCCGTATACGCCCCACGCCGCCAGCGGCGAGAATTCGAGGAAGGGTGAGCCTTGATCGAGCAACGCCTTTACGCGATCACGCGGCAATAATTTACCGCGCGCAGTGTGTTTGGCATTCGCATCCGTGCCGCCGCCCTCAGCGACTTTGCTGGTGTGATTGTTGAGTTCGTCCACCAAAGTACGCATGTGCGCTGCGTTGGCGGTGAAAGTAGGAGAGAGCGTGTCAAGCTTAGATTTTAGTTGCGGCATGTATTGTGTTCAGCTTTATGTTGTCGTTTGCGCTACGGCTATTCGAAATATTTGCGTTGGTCGAGCGGTAAATCACGTCTCTAACCTTCTGTTACCCCACCAACTCCCGCGCAATCACCATCCGCTGCACCTCACTCGTGCCTTCATAAATCTGCGTAATGCGCGCATCGCGGTAGTAGCGCTCGACCGGATAATCTTCCAGATAGCCATAGCCGCCATGAATCTGAATCGCTTTTGAGCACACCCATTCAGCAAGTTCAGACGCATATAGTTTTGCCTGTGATGCTTCGCTCAAACAAGGCATGCCTTCGGTACGCATACGGGCCGCGTGGAGGATGAGCATTCGTGCGGCGTTGATGCGCGTGTGCATGTCGGCGAGCATGTTGGCGATGGATTGGTGCTCGCTAATTTTTTTGCCAAATTGGGTGCGGTCTTTTGAATACGAAACGGCAGCTTCGAGGGCGGCACGGGCGATGCCCAGCGCTTGCGCGGCAATACCGATACGGCCACCTTCGAGGTTTGATAACGCTATCGCCAGCCCCTTGCCGCGTGGGCCGAGCAACTGAGCCTCGTCAATTTTGCAGTTATCTAAAATAATCGCGCAGGTATCGGAGGCACGAATACCGAGTTTGTGTTCGGGACGCTGCACATTAAAGCCCGGCGAATCGGTTGGCACGATAAAGCAGGAAAGCCCTTTTTTGCCGAGATCAGGATCGGTCACCGCGAACACCATCGCGAGTTTGGCGCGCTTGCCATTGGTGACGAATTGCTTATTGCCGTTGAGCACCCACTGCCCGTTCACGAGCTTCGCCGTGGTCTTTAAATTATTGGCTTCGGAGCCTGCCTGTGGCTCGGTCAAACAAAAGCAGCCAATCTTTTTTCCAGCGGCCAAATCCGGCAAATACGCGCGTTTTTGGTCCTCGGTCCCCCAAGCCAGAATCGGCCCGCACCCAACCGAGTTATGCACACTCATCAGTGTCGAAGTTGACGCATCACCCGCCGCTACTTCCTCTTCGGCCAGCGCATAGGCCACATAGTCGGAATAGCTGCCGCCATATTCTTCCGGCACCATCATGCCCAGCAGTCCGAGCTCACCCATCTGCGCCACCGTCGCATCAGGAATCCACTTGTCGCGCTCCCACTGCGCCGCATGGGGTGCTAATTCGTTTTGGGCAAATTCACGCGCCATGTCGCGAATCATGCGCTGCTCTTCGGTATAAAAATGCGACATGGAATCGGTGGCTGTTTTCATGAGCATGGTGTGCTCCTTTGAATATTTGTGGGTCTAACGCTATTTTGTCGCGTCGTCGATTTTTTTCGCATTTTCGGCGGCCAGCGCGTCCATGGCTTTTTGCGTTTCTTTGGCTTTATCAAGCGCTTTTATTTGCTCGCCGTAAACCGGATTATCGCGCACCATTTTCTCAGCGGCGGCTTTTTCAGCCTGCGTTTGTTCGGCGTTTCTCGGTTTGTCTTCGACTTTCTTTGAGCATCCAGCCATCGTTATGACGACGCACATTAGCAACGATATTTTGGTCATTGCTACCATGCAATTTCTTCACCGGTGTAATTGAAAAATCCCCCGTTGCTTTTCTTCGTGGCGCCTGCGATGACTTTACGCATACCGGTAATGCTCACTTCTGGGGTGATATCCGCACCTTCGCCGCCCATGTCCGTCTGCACCCATCCGGGATGCATCACAAACGCGGTGATGTCCTTTGATGCGTATTCGAGTGAGGCTGCTTTCACTGTGGCATTGAGCGCGGCTTTGCTCGCACGATAGGTGACGCCATATGGGCCGCTCATCGCACCGATTGAACCCATCATGCTGGACACGAAAGCAAATGTGCCTTTGCTTTTAATCAGTCGCGGCGCAACAATTGGAATCATTTGCATCGCGCCGAAAACGTTGGCGTGCATCACGTGATCAAAATCTTTCAGTGATGACGGCGCGGTAACTGAAGCTTCGCGGGGCCCATAAACACCGGCGTTATAGATCGCCACATCAATGGATCGTTTACCAAGAGATTCAGTAAAGGCAGTGATCGAAACTGTGTCTGTTGTATCAAGCACAATAGTTTCAGCGCCCAGTGCCGCCAATTTTTTGCCGTCCACGGCGCGACGATGGGTGGCGATGACTTCCCAGCCGTCGTGACGATATTGGCGAACGAATTCAAGCCCGAGGCCGCGTGATGCGCCGATGATGAGGATGGTTTTCACGGTAGTTCCTATCTTGTAAAACAGGTAGATCCGAATCGTAGGTCAGATTGCCGCAGGCTACCTGACAATGCGCTAAAAAACTCAAACCCATTTACCAGAGCGGCGTTCAAGGCAAAAATACTCTAAACGCCGCCCCAGTGCTAGTATTTTAATTTAGATGATCTCTACCGCCAGCGCAGTTGCCTCGCCGCCGCCGATGCAAAGAGATGCAATGCCGCGCTTGCCGCCGCGTGCTTTCAAGGCATGAATCAGCGTCACGATCAGCCGCGCGCCGGATGCGCCAATCGGATGGCCGAGTGCGCATGCACCGCCGTTTACGTTGACTTTTTCATGCGGCAAATTTAGATCTTTCATCGCCGCCATCGTCACCACGGCGAAGGCTTCATTGATTTCATAAAGATCCACATTGTCCGGACCCCAGCCGAGTTTTTTATGCAGCTTGTCAATCGCGCCGACCGGTGCAGTTGTGAACCACTCGGGCTCATGCGCGTTCGAGGCCTGGCCGACAATGCGCGCGAGCGGGGTGATGCCTTTGGCTTTCGCGTCGGATTCCTTCATCAAAATCAGAATCGCCGCGCCATCAGAAATCGATGATGAGGTGGCTGCCGTAACCGTGCCGTCTTTATTGAAGGCAGGGCGCAACGCGGCAATTTTCTCTGGCTTGCACAAGCCGGGCGGCTCATCGGTGGCCAGAATAGTGTCGCCGCCCTTACCCGAAACAGTCACACCCGCGATCTCGTCTTTGAAAGCGCCGCTGGCCACGGCAGCCTGCGCACGCTTCACGCTTTCGGTCGCGAATGCGTCCTGCATCTCGCGGGTGAAGCCATATTTCGCGGCGGTCGCGTCGGCAAAAATGCCCATCGATTTGCCGTCATAAGCATTTTCCAAACCATCAAACGCCATATGATCAAGCGCCTTGAAATGGCCGTAGCGATAGCCCTGCCGCGCTTTTGGCAGCATGTGGGGCGCATTCGACATTGATTCCATGCCGCCTGCGACGATCACATCGGCCGAGCCCGCCACAATCGCGTCATGCGCCATCATCACGGTTTTCATGCCAGAGCCGCAGACTTTATTTACCGTCGAGCACGCGGTTGATTTCAATAAATCCGCGCCGAGCACGGCCTGACGCGCGGGTGCCTGACCCAACGCGGCCGGCAACACGCAGCCGATGATGGCCTCGGTAATGTCCTCCGGCTTTAGGCCCGATTGCGCGACCGCGGCCTTAATCGCGATCGAGGCCAATTGTGGTGAGGTCATCGGCAGCAGCTGACCATTCATGGCGCCGATAGGCGTGCGTTTTGCGGCGACGATTACGATTGAATCTGACATCTAATTTCTCCTGTTTTGCACCGTGATTACCCGTCCTGTTTGAGACTTGCGTTTTTGGGCAGGAATCCAGTGACTTTAGTGTGCGCCGAACGACGCTAGGTTCCCGCTCAGTTTGGTACTCAGTTTGAAAACTACGCGGAAACGACGAACCAACTACCAAGCAGCTACGAACTCTCTCCAAATAATTCCCGTCCAATCAACATCCTACGAATCTCATTGGTCCCCGCGCCGATGTCGTACAACTTCGCATCGCGCAACAAGCGTCCCGCCGGATATTCATTGATGTACCCGTTGCCGCCAAGGGCCTGAATGGCTTCGAGTGCGACTTTCACGGCAGATTCCGAGGCGTACAAAATACAAGCCGCCGCATCTTTGCGCGCCGCGCGACCGCGACCCTGATCCAGCATTTCGGCCACCCGATAGGTGAACGCGCGCGACGATTGCAGCGCCACATACATATCCGCCATTTTTCCCTGCATTAAACCGAACGTACCAATCGCCTGCCCAAATTGTTTGCGCTCGTGCATGTACGGCAGCACTAAATCCATCGCGGCTTGCATGATCCCGAGTGGCCCGCCGGAAAGCACCGTGCGCTCGGTATCTAGACCGCTCATCAATACTTTTGAGCCGCCGTTTAACGTACCCAAAATATTTTCTTCCGGGATTTCGCAATCCTCAAATACGAGCTCGCAGGTGTCGGAGCCGCGCATGCCGAGCTTGTCGAGTTTTTGTGCGGTGCGAAAACCTTTTAAGCCTTTTTCGACGATGAACGCGGTCATCGCTTTTGAACCCATTTCTTTCGGCGCGGTGCGCATGTACACAATCAGCACATCTGCATGTGGCCCGTTGGTGATCCACATCTTGTTGCCGTTGGCGATATAGCGGTCGCCT
>JBBRFJ010000044.1:0-21052 GCA_038224475.1 Burkholderiales bacterium | reverse complement strand
CGTATCATGAAGCCAAGTCGAGGTGTGAAGCATGTCTGCAAATAATATTTTGGTGGTCGATGATGAAATCGGCATCCGCGAGTTGCTCTCGGAAATTCTCAAAGACGAAGGGTTTGACGTGAGGTGCGCTGAAAACGCGGCTACCGCACGCGCCATGCGCCGCGCCGCGCGTCCTGACTTGGTGCTTCTCGACATCTGGATGCCCGATATGGACGGAATCTCACTGCTCAAGGAATGGGCGTCGACCGGGCAGCTGACCATGCCGGTCGTGATGATGTCAGGTCATGGCACGATTGAATCGGCCATCGAAGCCACGAGAATCGGCGCGTTCGACTTTTTGGAGAAGCCGATCAGTCTGCCCAAGCTGATTGCCACCGTCGGCAAAGCGATTCAAGGCGGGCGCATCTCACCCAAGCCAGGCCTGGCGTTTGAGCATCTGGGCCGCGCTAAAATCATGCTGGAATTACGGCAACGTATCGATCAGGTGAATCGTCTGAAAGTACCGCTTTTACTAAGCGGCGAGCCTGGATGCGGATTTGAGTTGATTGCGCGCATGCTCCATCAGCGCAACACCGCCTGGGTAGCCCCCGCCAACCATGCTTGGCTTGCGGAGAATCCGTTCGCTTCACTGGCTGAGGCGCGCGACGGGGTGTTATTCATTGCACACATTGAACTGCTTACCCGCAATGAGCAGAAGGGCTTGGCGCAGTTGCTGACCAAGCTCGAAAAATTTAACGTCCGCTTGGTCGCAGCGGCTTCCCAATCGATGATGCCGCTTGTTGAGAACGGCGAGTTTGACGGGTCTCTCTTGACGCAACTATCCGGGGTGACATTGCGGGTTCCGTCACTGCGCGAACATCCTGAAGATATCCCTGAACTGGCCGGCACGGTGATGTTGCAGATGGTGGAAGCCAATGAATCGCCAATGCGTCATTTCAGTATTGGAGCGCTCAATGCGCTCAGGAATCTGGAGTGGCCGGGCAATCTGCCGGTACTGCAAAACGCGGTTAAAACGCTGGCACTGACGGGCCTCAGCACCGAGATCTCAGCCGAGGATGTGGCTAGGGTGGCGCGCGAATTTGGACTGGACGCCGCAAGCAACGCAGCGCCCGCACACGGCATCATAGAATATGAGTTGCCGCTGCGCGAAGCCCGCGAACGATTCGAGTTTCAGTATTTTCAGCACCATATCCGACGCGAGGACGGCAATATGTCGCGCGTCGCGGATAAGGTGGGGCTGGAGCGAACACATCTATACCGAAAATTAAAGCAGCTCGGGATCCGCCCGTCCGGCAAGAGCGAGCAAAGCTGAGCAAAACTGCACAGGCAGACTGTTTCTGCCGTCATTTAATTCGTCGTTGAATTTATGGCGCATTGATCGTTCACTCCAAACTTAAAACTTAATAAAGACCGTACACAGCATGATTAAATCCAAAGGGTTGGGCCGTGGCCTCGACGCATTACTAGGCGGCAGATCTGACGCTAGTGCCGCCGGGGCCGCGCCGTCGCAGGGTGAACTTCGTGACTTAAAAATCGCTGACTTGATGCCCGGCAAATATCAGCCCCGCACCCGCATGGATCGCGCCGCGCTGGAAGAACTGGCGGCCTCCATCAAGCAGCGCGGCATCGTCCAACCAATCCTTACCCGCGCCGTTGCGAATGGGAAATTTGAAATCATCGCGGGCGAGCGCCGCTGGCGCGCCGCGCAGATTGCAGGTCTCGCCACCGTGCCGGTACTGGTACGCGAGATTGCCGATGATGCCGCACTCGGCATCGGCCTGATCGAAAATATTCAGCGCGAAGATTTGAACGCCATGGAGGAGGCGGCCGGGATTTTTCGATTGATTGAAGAATTCAAGCTCACCCATGAAGAGGCAGCGCAAGCGGTTGGTCGATCACGCGCTGCTGTGAGCAATCTATTGCGGCTTTTGGATCTGGCCAAGCCGGTGCAAGACATGGTGATGGAAGCCAAACTTGATATGGGTCACGCTCGTGCATTGCTATCGCTGGCGAAATCGAAGCAAGTGGAATTGGCGCATCAAATCGTGCACAAAAACCTCAGCGTGCGCGACGCAGAGCGGCTGGTTAAAGCCGAAACCGAACCACGAAAGCCAGCCAAGACCACCCTCAGTGCAGACCGTGATACCCGTCATTTGGAAAATGATCTCGCCGAGAAACTGGGCACGCACGTGTCACTCAAAGCTGATAAAAAAGGCAAAGGCTCGCTCACCATTTCATTTTTGGACTACGAGCATTTAGACGGGATCTTAGAGAGAACCAAACTGAAGTAACCACGCGCTTGTTCGGATAAACTTCTTACCTCTAGCACTGGAGCGGGTTTACAAGCATAAATGCTTCAAACCCCGCCCCCTGGCGGATCTTTGTAAAGATCTAAATCATCGCACCGTTGATTGAGATGATCTGCCCGCTAATGTAGGCGGCCTTTTCGGACGCTAAAAAGCTCACCAAATCCGCGACTTCTTCGGGCTTGCCTGCGCGCTTCATTGGCACTATTTTCTCAATGGCGGCTTTATCAAACGCCGCATCCGCCATCGGCGAAACGATGATGCCGGGGGCGACGGCATTTACGGTGATGCCGCGACTGGCCAATTCAAGCGCGAGCGATTTTGTGGCGCCGTGCATGCCTGCCTTGGCGGCGGCATAGTTGGTTTGGCCGCGATTGCCCGCGATAGCGGACACCGAGGTGATATTGATGATGCGGCCATGGCGCGTACGGATCATCGGCATGAGCAGCGGCTGGGTGACGTTAAAAAATCCGTTAAGCGATACATCAATCACCGATTTCCATTGCGCCTCAACCATGCCGGGCATGACCGCGTCGTCATTAGTGCCCGCATTGTTGACGATAATCTGGATGGGCGCGTTTGCTGTTACCCAAGCCTCCAACACAGCCTTGCAGGTATTGGCGTCGGTCACATCGAAGGTCATTGCCTCGGCACTTCCCCCCACCTGTTGGATGGCCCGCACAACAGCCTCGGCTTTCGCAATCTGGTGGTTCGCATGAACCAATACATGAAAGCCATCAGCTGCCAGCGACTTGCAAATTGCCTCACCAATCACACCGCTGCCCCCGGTGACCAATGCATTTTTCATAGGTTTAGTCCTGCATCCATTACCACCGCGGCGCGCCCTTGCGCACATTTTTGTTCACCCGCGGTCACGTTGAATTCGTACAGCACGCGCGTTTCTTCGCCAACCAAACGCGTCGCTTCAATCCGTAGCGGTACGGCCAGATTATGTAAAAACGGGATGGTGCAAACCACGTCGCGCACGCTGGCGAGATAGCCCATTTTGGGACGCCCATCTTCGTTCGTTAGCGCATCAACTCCACTGATTAATGCGCCGTGCACCGCCATCGCCTGCGCCGCATATTCAATGGCCGCTACCGAGTCCAACCCACCTTCGCACGCTAGTGGATGATCGGCGTTACGATGATTGTCTGCCTCGCAAACAATCGTCTCACTATTCCAGTTCAGCACACGATCAAGCAAGCACATCGGCCCGCTGTGCGGAATGCGAGCTGCAATTTCTACCTTGTCGAGAGTGCGTGTCAGCTGCTGTGTCATAGCGAATGAATCTCCAGCGTGAGGTGGGTGCCGTTTACGTTTTGCAAAATCACGCGTTCATTTGATCGATTTGCCATGGCTGCCAAAACCGGAAGGCAGCGCGCAGCGGGGTTGCCCGTGCGAAAACTTTCCAGCTCAGCGTTGTGCATCGCAGTTTCTGAAGATTCATTCGCCCCAATAGACACGTCGATCGAAAACTTTGCTGCAGCCGTTTTCGTGGATCGCAACAGCAGGGCAACCGAAAATAAGCCCATCACCGCTCTGACCCCATTTAACGGTTCGGGATAGTGTAGATCGTGCACCAGCAGCAGTACGGGCTGCGCGCAACGGGCCGCCTGCGCCGCAGCCTCCAACATGCCGGCCGCAAAGCTGGCATCGTGTGCGCAGAGGCTGGTCGACGGCCACTCGTTGCGGGTGGCGATGCCCCAATAGCCGGCAGGCGCGTTGTGAACCGAGTTATGGAAACGTGTTGGCGAAACGTCGCGCTCCGGAGCGGCCAGTGATTCGCAAATTTGATGAATCACTTCGCCGCTGCCGCCCGATGATGAAAACACGGTATAGGTATCCGTGATTGCCTGATTGGCGGTGGTCAGTGCCTCACGTCCGGCGCATAAAGCAAGACGAATGATGTCGCTGGTGCGGCGACGTTCAGCAGGCGGTAACCACTCTGGCGAGGGCAGCGGAAAATCAGTTGCCTCAAATGACTTCTCGCCACGTAATATCGCCCCGCCTTGCATCCAGTTCTCAAAACCAGTGCCAAACAAACCAATGCTTTCAACGTATACACATAAAGAAGATTTCATGGCGTGGACACTCCGTTTTCCATACTTCTATTTTCTTCGGTGTCCTTACCAATTCCCAGCACGACGCTACAGTTACTGCCGCCAAACCCGAACGAATTGCTCATCACGTAACGCAGCTTGCTTGGCGCGTTGTTGAGTTGGTAGTTGATGACGATTTCCGGGTCCAGCACTTGTGTATTGAGGCTGCCCGGAATCATCCCCCGTTGCAAAGCCAGCGCCGCTATCGCGATCTCGGTAATGCCGGCGGCACCCAGCGTGTGACCGGTAAAGCCTTTGGTGGAACTGGCAGGGGTTGCCTGACCAAATAATGCCGCCACCGCCGCGCCCTCAGCTGCATCATTGGTTTTGGTGGCGGTGCCGTGCAGATTGATGTAGCCAATATCTTCGGGCCTGATGCGGGCTTGGGCGAGTGCTTCTCGCATCGCTTTTTGGGCGCCGCGGCCTTCCGGATGCGGCGATGACATGTGATAGGCATCGCTGCTTTCACCCACCCCCAAAACTTGAATATCTTCCGTTGCGGACAACGACTTTTCAAGCAATGCGAAGCCGGCGGCCTCGGCTATGGAGATGCCGCTTCGACCCACATCATACGGCCGACAAGGCTGATTTGATACCAGACCCAGCGATTGAAAGCCGTAAAGTGTGGTCAGGCACAGGCTGTCCACACCACCGACTATCGCGGCATCACAGAAGCCCGCCGCCATCATGCGGCTGGCGTTACCAAAAACTTTTGCGCTTGATGAACACGCCGAGGACACCACAAACGCGGGTCCGCGTAAACCGAAATAGGCCGACACAAATGCGGCCAGTGAATAGTTGTTTTGGGTGCCCGCATACTGGAAATTTGGCGGTAACGCGCCCTGATGTTTTTCGCGTTCTCGGTAGGCCAGCTCGGTTGAGAAGATCCCCGAGGTGCTGGTACCCAGAAAAACCCCAATACGGTCAGCGCCATATTTTTCAATCGCGCTTGTGATCGTTTCAGCAAAGCTATCTTGCTCAAGGCAGAGCTGAGCCAGCCGATTGTTGCGGCATTCAAAATGTCCAAGGTCGGCTCGCAACGGCAGTAAAGCCGCATCAGGCACTTGGCCAATAAACGTATCAATATCGGCGGTTTCAAAGGCACAGCGTGACAGCCCGGACCGCCGCGCCACGATAGCCGCCCAGGTCGCTTCATTGCCGGCGCCAAGCGCATTCGTTAATGTGAATTTACTCAGATTCAACGCTTTAATCCCTAATCTATTTTACGGTTTACAAGCAATAGGATTTGAAGCAACAAATTCAGCCCAGAGCGACTGCCACGGCGGCCAATCGTGCCCACCCGCCACGGTGCGTACTTTGCCTTTATCGAGGCGTGCTGCCAGCATTTTATGGAACGGATTAAAACGATCCGATTCGCCATACAGCAGATGTATCGGCAATGCGGGCGTCACACCGGGCTGATATTTTTTTAGCATCAACCATAACTGCCGCTCATCGTAATCTGGTAAATCGACCGGGCTCCAACGATCAAGCCCGCCCGCAGATTCAATCTCGGCCAACGTGCCACGATTGCCAATGTAGGGCGCGATCAATACCAAACCAGATAACTCATCCGCGTATTTTTGAGCGTAGATTAACGAGCCAAATCCACCTAGCGATATACCGCCCATCCAGATGCATTTGTACCCCCGCGACTTGGCAGGCAGCACCACGTCCTGATGCAGACGCTCACGAACGGTCAGCTCGGTGAAGTAACCGTAGTGCGCATCAACCGCCAAAATATCGGCATTCAATCCGGCTTTGCGCGCCGCAGCGATGTAACCATACTTTTCAAAAGCGTCATAGCGATCCCCTGCGCCGGCCATCAGAATCATCAGGGTGTCGGATCGCACATTCGGGACAGCTGGATATTCGATTTGATCCATTGGAATTTTTATAGGAGGTGCAGCGCAGCCGGAAATCAGGCTTGCAAATAGTACGACAAGTGACGCAATGATGGCGCTGATGTTGCATCGAAAATAACGTCCCGCGTCGCGCATCAGCTACGCAGTATTCCGCGACGCCGTTGGCGAAGCTTGCTGTAAATAAACCGCCGCAAAAACAAGCGACAGCACGGCACCAATCGCCACCGTTCCGCCTATCGCTTTCAATACCGGCATGGACGAAAGCGCCAGTACGCCGAAGCCGAATACCGTCGATAGATTACACACCATCAGCGACAGCATAATGGGTGCAATCGATCCATCATTTGTTAATTGTCGATCAAAAAACAACACGTAATTCGAGCCGACGCCGATGACCAGCAGCAGAGCCACCAAATGAAAAATCGATAGCGAGACGCCCAACGCTAGCAACGTCGCGGCTGTCACGATAACGGCGGCGGCTAGGGGCAGCAGCAATCTTGCCGTCCGGCTAATTGAGCGTGTGGTGATCCACAACAATAGCGCAATCGCGATCACTCCTGCCAGCGAATATACGAGCGCCTGATGGCGATAGGTTTGATAAAGCTCATTGGTTTCGGTTTTCATATCCATCAAGCGAACGTTGGATGATGCCAACGCACCAATCGCAGTAGCAACTTTTAGTTGCGACGTTGCATCTTCATGCATCCCTTGGATAGGCAGAATAGCCGTTACGCGGTTGGGCTTTTGAACTAGCAGCGCATCGACTTTGGTCGCTAATTGCGTACCGTCCAAAGTATTTCGATGCACCAGCGGTCGGGATCGGGTCCCCTCCACGTCGGCCAAAAACGGCTCAAACGCGTCCTTGGAAAAACCGGAAGAAACGACTGCTTCAACAAGCCGCGTCCGCAGCGAATCCATTGCGGGCAACGCCTGTTTGCGCGTACTTTGCGTAGCCTCGCTGGGCAAAAACTGAGTGGGCGTGTCAAACGATTTAATTAAGCCGGCGTCGCGAAGTGCTGCAAGTACCGCAGCGGCCTTTTCCGCCGCTTGCAAAGTCGTTTCCAAATTTGTAGTTTCAGCCACCACCATGAATCTAACGTCTGGCGCACCCAACGCCGTGCGCAGCTCTTCATCGCGCTTTTGTTCAGAAAGTGAAATGGGGCTGAGGTTGGAAATATCGTCATTCCAAAGTGTTT
Organism: Burkholderiales bacterium; assembly: GCA_038224475.1. Taxonomy (GTDB): domain Bacteria; phylum Pseudomonadota; class Gammaproteobacteria; order Burkholderiales; family Usitatibacteraceae; genus UKL13-2. Next base: position 13,583 of record JBBRFJ010000044.1, on the reverse strand, counting down.
GCCGATTGATCACTCCCGCCGCCACCAGCGCGATCACCGCGAGTGTGAGCGGCCATTTCGCACGCGGCGCTGCACGAGCGAGTGATTCCAGCTTCCTACCCAAGGAAGTATCGCGAACCTGAAAATCATGGGGGAGCAAAATTGGCAGTACAAACCGCGTGACCAGCACAGCGGCGATCAGTCCCGCCACCGAAAACACCCCGAGTTGTTGCAGGCCTGGAAAATCTGACAGCATCATGGCCGAGAATCCGCATACCGATGTCATCACGCCGAGCCGCAGCGTGGGCCAAATAAGCTTCATGGTGCGGTGCGCGCTGCTGTTTTCTACACTATCGCTTGCGCTATTTGTATCTTCGCGGCGAACAAGCGTGAATAAATAGATACCGTAATCTACTGCCTCACCAATCAAGGTCGCGCCAAAACCCAAGGTAATTCCGTGCACGCTACCAAACACCAATGCGACTGCGGCGATCCCGGCGAGCACGCCAGTCGCCACTGGCAGCAACCCCAGCGCCATCACGCGCGGTGAACGATAAACCCACCACACCAAGACAATCACGAGCGCAGTCGCAATAGTGGAGAAACGCGTCGCATCGCTTTTTATGCGTTCGCGACTAAGCGCAGAAAACACCCCGGGGCCGCTCAGTTGCACGCTGGCATTGGCGGCGTTCGCGGTTTGCTGCTTGGCGGTTTCGAACGCCCGCAACGCAGCTTCCATCGCGCGTTGCTGGGCATCGAGATCGATGCCGGCCGCTTTGGTTTGCGCCATCAAGAGCGCCCTTGATCCGCTATCAATGCTTTCCGGTACCGCCGCCGACCTCACCCGCGGCACTACCCAAACGCCACTCACGGTCGCGACAGCATTGTTGGCCACCAAATTATCCAGCATGCGCATCACTTCCCCTGTCGGGTCACGCGGCACAAGCTCTTTCGCAAACAAGCCCGCGTTCTGCGACAGCATTTGCCTGGACTTGATTAGTGCGGTTTGCAAACCCGCCACCGACCAGGTTGCAGGCGTATTGTTGTCCGAAAGCAAATATCGATTGTCGAGCAAAAATTTTCCATCTCGCTCAATGCCGACCGCCTCACCATTGTTGACACTCGCCCACTGGGGATCGGCTCGCAACTGCGCGGCCGTGCGCTTGGAAAGTTGGGCCAGCGTGGCCGCATCTGCGCCCTCAATACCTATCAGCGTGAGACGCGAAACGACACCATCTTTTAATTGATCCACCAGCAATTGCTGATTGGGGGTCGGGGTTTTTGGCAAAAAAGCGGAGATATCAGCCCGATAATCCGCCCGAAACACAACCCAAGCGGACGCGCAAATTAAGGCGACCCAAATCCCCAAAATCCAGATTCGTGATCGTCTCCAGCTGGGTCCAGATAAGGACGCCACCGTGCTAGGGCGCGGCACGGGTCATGCTCATGAGCGAACGATCGCCGTCCGACTGGAATATCTCAATGGAATCGATAAAATCATCGCGCCCCGTCACATCCACCGCAAGAATGTAGGCGTACTGGCTCGCCTCGAGCGGAACAAGATGAAGCTTCCAGCGCGCCGCATTACCGAAAACGACGATTGAAAATGCCTGCCGCAATTGCGGCAAATTGCCTGACAGCGCCCCACGCATCGCATCCACAATCGCCGCGAGTGCGGGAAATTGAGGAATAAATATCTGCTGCTGCTTCTTACGCGCCACGTTATCCAAGGTGACCATATCGCGCTCGACGGTCATGCGCTCTTCAAGCGGCTTTTTGGTGTGTTTTTCAAATCGATCCGGCGCGGTGTAGATCAAAACTCCGCTGGATTCAGCCGGCGTATTCAACAACTTTATAAATTTCTTCTCCACAAAATCCGCTTTTGCTGATTTAACACTGGCGAGCCGGGCCATCACGTTTTTTAAGAGAGCATCGTCGGCATCAGCCGCGTGTGAAGGTGTCGTGATGCCTAGGAATGCGAGCATCACTGTGGCCGCGAGGAGGGCAGAGTACAGGCTGGTACTATTTTTGCCAAAAGTCATAGAAATTGAACCAGTTATAGGGGGCTAATCGACAGTAGTGTTCCACGCGTTCAACATAGGCTTTCTGCCAGCTTGCCAGTTGTGCACCGCGATTGCGGGGTCCGGTGGATTCAGGCAGCAGCAATTCTTCAAAAAAAATTTCATATCGATTACCACCCCGATACAAGCCAAACATCAAAAACACCGGCCGCTTCAACACCATCGCCAACCGAAACGGCCCATCAGCAAATTGAGCTGGCTCGCCCAGAAATGAAACCAAATTTAATTGCTTGTCGCTTTGCGGCTGACTTGGATGCTCATGTTGTTGCCCACTTTGTAGCGCCACTCGCGGCTCGATATGACGGTCCGCCAGCATGCCGACAAATTCCCCTCTGTCGATCGTATTTTGCAGCTGCAACATCGAGTCTGGCTGGCCCAGTGGGATAACGTATTGGGTCGCCTCGGGGTTGATTGCGGCCAGCATATGATTTATTTTTCGCGCGTTTTCTTCATACATCGCCATTCGCACGATCAACTTCGGCAGCATTTGATCATTTGCCGGATTCCGCGTGCCGAGCACACGAAGCGCTTCAAAGCTGCCCAAATGTGCGCCAACAAAAAGCCCACCTTCGCCACGATCATGCACCGCTTTCATCTGATCAAAATTATGAATATGGGTATTAAAGCGGTCGGTCTGGCCTGACAGCATAAAGACACGATCAAGGACGATGACTGAAAAAGTATGAATGTGTTTTAAGGTGCTTAGCTTGCCCGCCGGCAGATCCAGTGAGGTCTCAACCTTGCGCAAATACTGTGCAGACGCCGCCCGAGCTTTCGGCGAGGTGGCCCAGAAATAAAACGTGATGGGCCACAAAAAACACTGCGCCGCCGAACGGCCCAAATGAAGCGCCACCCACACCAGCATCCTCATCGCGAACGGATTGCTGCGTTCTTGCTCTGTTTGCCAATTAGCCCCCGACGATGGATCGCTTTGTGTGCTGGTGGATAAGGGCGAGACGTGAGACGTGGTGGGGCTTATCGATGCGGCTGATATCGTTCCAGCGTGTTCTGTCGATTTCAGTTTTACGTCAACCATAAAAATCAAACGCGCCTTTAGCCACCAATGCATTTGCGACCGAGCATTCAAACGATACGGATTGCTTAGATGCGTCTGGCGTTGGCGTGGGTGCCGCAATTCTAAGCAAGATTGTCATGGTCTGACCCGGCACGACTGGACGCAGGAACTTGGCCGCGCGGATGGTGCAGACTTGCCCGGATGCCATAGGTTCTGGCGTAAAGTGGTCTCGAATTGCCCGCATAACGTCCGCTAAGATAACAACACCGGGAATGATGGGATGACCGGTAAAGTGGCCTTCTGTTGCACGGTGGGCAAGCTCGTAGACACGATCTCTTTTGATTTCGATCATAGCGCGCAATCAGCAGCGCTGGCGTTATCCGACGCCCGCAACGCGTTGATCGCGCCGTGCGTGAGCTTACCCGTTTGATTTCTCGGTAACTCATTGACCAGCCGCACAGGGCGCGGCAAAAACACCGGATCGATGCGCGTGCGTAGCGCGGACAGAATTTGCGCGGGCGATAGGGCACGAGTCACCACATATGCGGTGAGCCGCACGACGCAATCGCCATCGGTGTTGTCCGGCGTCGCGTCTGGCAACATAAACACGCCGTCTTCGACACCGGGGATCGAATTTAAATGAAAATTAAGATGCGCTAATGAAGTGCGCTTACCGGCTACGTTAATAAGATCGCCGACACGGCCATGCAGCAAAAATTGATGATCTGACTTTATCTCGATGACATCACTCAGCATCCGCGCCGCGCCCACATGGCCGCCACGCACCCAGATTGCTTCGCCGCGTTTTTCAAGGCATACATTTGGGAATAGCGTCCACATATCGCCGTCGAGTGTGCGGCGGGACGCAATCTGGCCGGCTTCTGTACAGCCATAAATTTCCCGAACCGGTGCCGAGAAAGCCGCTTCTGCCTGGGCCGCCAGTTGTGGCGAAAGTGGCGCCGTTGCTGAGACAATCAAATCCACCTTTGGCAAATTGATTGCCCCATCATTAATCAGAAGCCGAAGGTGAAAAGGAGTGGTGACCAACACCCGCGGGCGGGGTAAAAGTGCCAGTGCATTGGCAATATCGGCGGGGTAAAAACTTTGGTCCGCGACTAATGCATAGCCATTTTGTAACGGCAGTGCCAGTGTGGATTCGAGGCCGTACGAGTGCTGGGCAGGCACGGTGCCCAAAACCGCGATGCCACGCCGGATTTCATGATCGCAAAGTTCTGGTAGCAAAAGTGCCTGCGCCTCTGCTTTAACGCCCGCACATAGCGCGCCCCATGTGCGCGGATTCGCGGACGGCTCGCCGGTAGAGCCGGAGGTGAACAAGATACCGATTAATTGCTCGCTCGGAAATTCAGGGTTTGGTGTGGGGCCCGTAAACGGCGCTTCAAGCAATTTTTCAAAACTGATCGCGCCGTCAAACTGGGTTACCTGATCGCCCGCGCCGATATTCGTGCCGTCCCGAATCAACACAACATCTTGGTAACGTTCCGACAAGCTTTGTAGAGTTTGCGACGCCGTGTTTGGCGGCAGCAGGCTGATTTTTTTGCGCAGCATCACTGCCGCAAGCAGCACTGCGATGTAATAGCGATCAGCGCATACGTTCAGGTAATACGCTGCTTCAGGTAAATTTTGCGCAACGGTGTAGACATCACGAAGATAGGCCTCAGCATGAATCGCTTTACCTTTGCGATAGGCAACCACAGTGTCAGCCCCCGCCGCCGTAGATCCGAGTAAAGGAAATGTCGTGTGGCGGGGAATGAGCCCGGGTGACAGCTTTTGAGTGGGGGCGTGTGTCATTGCTCGGCACCAAGAACCGGGGGCAGAAGATTGAGCATCAAATCCACCCGTGTTTACTTGGTACGACTCTTTTCGATGTGCGCTGAAAGATTACGCAGCGATTTATAAATCGTTTTATTATTTTCGTCGTCTGACTTCAACTGGAAACCATATTGCTTGGAAATCGCCAGCGAAATTTCGAGGATATCAATGGAATCGAGGCCCAATCCTTCCCCATAAATCGGCGCTTCTGGATCAATTTCATTTGGCGCGACCTCGAGATTAAGCGTTTTGACGATGATTTCAGCCAGCACTAGTTCAACGGGACTCAGGGCGCTTGCAGGCGATAATGCGGTGGGAGCGGAGTCTGGCGAAGCGGTCGGCAATGACATAGTGGACTTAGCAGTAAAATTTAGGATGCTTGATTATACCCACGCAACTTGGCTAAGCTCGGTTCAGTTGCAGCCTCGGCCGAGGTTTGCTTTCGTCAGTTTTTGTTGCGGTTTTGTTTGCGGAACAACTTAAATTTAATGAAAGAATTTAATGATCTTAATCGCTCCATTTGGTCCTTTTATGCGCTTCGAGCGAAAACTTTGGGAATTGCGCAAATCATGGCGTTTGCAGTCAGCGCTGGTATTGACGGCAAGCTTGGCCCTGCTATCGGCCTGTAGCAGCGTACCCAAGCCGCAGCTATCCGCCACCAGTGCAGACGCCCGCGCGCTATTGGATCAAAGCCAACTCGCACATGGCAAAACTGCGTTTGCTAGCATTCGCGACCTCAGTGTTCGCTACGACGGAAATTGGTTTGATCTGGTGACGCGAATCCAGCCCGTACTAACCGACAAAACTTTCCGCAAGACTTCCGAAGAAAGGATGCTGCTGAGCGAAAACATTGTTGCCCAAATGCACACGGGCGACGCGGGAAAGAAATTTGTTTTGCGAGACGGTAACCTGCCGCTGAGCGAGCGCCTTTCAATCTGGATCAATCAGCAGCCGGAAATCAATCGGGACAAAATTGCAGCCGCACATTTAGTGGTGGAGGCCTACCAACTTTTCCTCTATCCCGCGTTCTATGTTGAACGCGCTGCGCAGTTGGAACGCCTCGGTAATGCCAGCGTTAACGGGCAGGAATGCGAGCTTTTGCTGGCCATCATGCGGCCAGGCATCGGCAATTCGCCTGAAGATCGCGTGGTGTTGTATATCGACGCAAAGGACAAATTGGTAAAGCGCGTCCGGCTTACATTGGAAGGTCTCGAATCGACCAAAGGCGCGGTGGTCGATGTCGACCATGATCGTTTCGTGCAAATTGGCGGAGTGACTTGGCCGACGCATTTTTATGAGTCACTGGTCGCGCCGTTCCCCGGCCTTCCCGCGCATGATTTTTCGCTGCGGGGGTTGGATATAAATCGCGGACTAACGCGCTCTGATTTTGTAAATGCACAATTTTCGGAACGTGCCGCAAAACCAGCGGCGCAGGTCATCAGACCCGATCGTTGACCCACATCACTTGCCAGCGTCATTGCTGCACTGCACACTAAAAGCTATTTAACAATTTTTTCAAACGCTGTCTCTATCAATTTATCAGGCTAAACATGAAATTCTGTATCGTAGGAGCAGGTGCGATTGGCGGCTTTGTCGGCGCGAAACTGGCGCTGGCAGGCGAAGACGTAACTTTCATCGCACGCTGGAAAAACCTAGATGCTATCCGCGCGCACGGCATGACCGTGAAAATGCATGACGGCACGGTGCTTGAAGCGAAAACGGCGCGCGCTACCGACAGCTTTTCGGCAGTTGGGCACGTCGATTGCATCATTCTTGCGCTGAAATCGCATCAGGTCGAATCGGTAGTGAATCAGTTGGAGCCGCTGTTTGGACCCAAAACCACCTTGATCACGATGCAAAACGGCATACCGTTTTGGTATTTCCACCAACACGGCGGTGAATTAGCGGGCACCACCGTCAAAGCGGTTGATCCGCGCGGTGTTTGCAAGGATGGCATTCCCGCTGACCGGATTATTGGATGCGTAGTTTATCCGGCAACCGAATTGATTGCGCCCGGCGTGGTGCGGCATATTGAAGGCGAACGATTTCCGTTGGGTGAGCTGGACGGCACGGCCACTAGCCGCGTAAAGGATTTGTCGGATGTCTTTGCCAAGGCCGGCCTCAAGGCACCGGTACTCGACAATATTCGCAACGAAATCTGGTTAAAGCTGTGGGGCAATCTAACGTTCAACCCGATTTCAGCGCTTAGCCACGCGACACTGCAGGACATCTGCCAATTTCCACAGGGGCGCGAACTGGCCGCCAACATGATGCGCGAGGCACAGACAGTTGCCGAAAAACTCGGTGCGAGCTTCCGGGTGAGCCTCGAAAAACGGATAGAAGGCGCCGAGAAAGTGGGCAAACACAAAACCTCTATGCTGCAAGATGTGGAGGCGGGTCGTGCCATTGAGGTCGATGCATTGGTGGGTGCGGTGATTGAATTAGGCGAACTCACCCATACGCCAACGCCGACGATCCGCGCCATCTATCAGGCATCAAAATTACTCGCTCACACGATCGAAACCGAGAAAATCGCTGTGCGCGGCATTGCGCTGCCACAAGTTTAAATTGATGGGGCCGCGCAGCGTTGGCCTCTATGCTCATGGCTGGTCGTTTTAGCCCGTTCACCTAAAAACTTGGGGCCACCACCATTAAATATCACCACAAACAAATCGGCTGGCATGCCCTCATCGGCCACGCGTTCGGCTTTGCGATCGCGTTTTGGGTATTGAGTTTCGTCACGCTGGAAGGCTCGATGCGACCTGCGATGTTGGCCCTATTCATCACACTGACGGTAACCGGAGCAACATTTAGTTCGCTGCTCACCGAGGTCGACAATACCGAATTCAGGGCACGATTTGGCCCGCTGAAATGGCCGGGGCAGAACGCCGGCTTGAGCGAGATTGCCGGCGTACTACCTGCCAGAACCTCAATCGCCGCAGGCTGGGGCATCCGTGTCACAACCCGCGGCTGGCTCTATGGCGTGTCCGGGCGCGGTGCCGTGATTGTGGGGCTGCGCAACGGCAAACAATTCTTGATTGGCACCGATGATCCGATTGGCCTCGCCGACGCGATCAATACGTCGCTGCCGCAACCCGCCGATTTTACGAAAATTCGCGGAGCGAAATAAGGCGCGTTTAAGTACAAATTTAATTCTTTGGAGTTCCGCATTCCTTAAGAATTATCGCCCTAAATTATTTTTCTTCTTGGTAGTCCTGCTCGACATTCACTTCCCAGATTGCGTCACGGCTTTTCGCAGGATCAAGAATGCACTCTGCTGCTAGTTTTGCGCTCACCATAGAATGGTCTTGGTTGTTGTATCGATGCATGCCGTTTCGTCCGATTAGAAACAGATTTGAAAACTGGGCAAAGTAGGAGCGCAACTCTGGCATCCGGTCGTATGCCCCAAAGTAAGCGGGATAGGCTTTGGGCACTTTAATAACGGTGCCACTTTCAACCTCACTTGCCTCGATGAGACCAATTTTTTCGAGCTCATTTGCTGCAAAGGACAACAGACGGTCTTTAGACATATTCCAAAGCGCATCGCCCTCCGTGCAGAAATATTCCAGCCCTAAGAAAATTTTAGGATGATCCCGCACCATCGCGGGACTCCAATTATTAAATATTTGCAGCCGGCCCAGCTTCACATCAGGCTCTTGAATATAAATCCAGTTATCGGCGGGCATACCGACAGGCGAATCAACTTTGGAACCCGTTGGAGGGAACATTCGCGGCACCAGCAGCCCGACAGTAATGAAATCGCGGTATGGAAGCGCGCTAGCAATCGAGAGCGGCTCGGCCATCACGGCGGGATGCATGTTTTCCATCAGCTCCTTAACAGGGATAGTCGAGACAAGATCTGTGCAGTCGATACGTCGAACATTGCCAGTAAGCTTGTCCTGAACATCCACGCCCGTAATACGAAATTCATCGCGGTGAATACGCGCAGCACGCTGGTTAAGTAGCACTTGACCACCGCCTCTCTCCACCATTTCTGCCACTACTTCCCACAACTGTCCGGGCCCCAGCTTGGGATACATGAACTGTTCAATCAGACTGGTTTCAACCTGCTTTGACTTTGCTGCGACGCCACCCAGCGCCTGTTGTGCCGCATGCAGCAACGCCCTTGTGATGGAAAGCCCTTTGATACGCTGGGCGCCCCATTCAGCTGAAATCTCGGAGCAGGGAACACCCCATACTTTCTCGGTGTAATCTTTAAAAAATGTCTGGAAGAGTTCGCGCCCAAAGCGGTTGATCAGAAAATCCTCTAGCGTTTGTTCGAGCTTGATCGGGGCTATGCGCGCGGCAGCATAGCTGACGCCAATTTTTGCCATGCGCGGTAGACCCAGATTACGGATCGTATTCGCATTGAGCTTGACGGGATAATCGAAAAAACGGCGCAAATAATAGATACGCGAAAGTCTTGATCGAATGAGCATTACGCGATCACGATCTGATGATTGCGCGATGCTGGTGGGTTGAAACGAGCGCTGCTGGCCTTGGTAAGCAAGGCTCACCGAATTCGCTGTCGCCTCCGCTATTTCGACAGGCAGAATTTGCTGCCACCACTGCATCACCCAATCCGATTTTGAAAAAAATCGGTGGCCGCCGAGGTCCATCCGATTGCCTTCGAAATTGATCGTCTTAGAAATTCCGCCGACTTGGCTATCCGCCTCAATAACGATCGGCTTGATGCCCGCGCGCACTAGCTCAAGTGCTGCCGTGAGACCTGCGGGGCCGGCACCAATAATGAGCACTTTGCGTTCGCTCATGCGGCCCCTTTCATGGAATTGTTATCTGTCGAAAATAAGGTGATTTTTCTAATAATAAACACGGCCATAAATGAGGTCGCAACGGCAACTAATTTCGAAACGGCGAGCGGCTGGGCAAGCATCTCGCCTGCATATACGATACCTGCGCTCAGCAATACCCCAACAAGGCCAGTAACCGCGTAGACCACTACTTCGGTGCGGCGTCGCGATGCCATGCGCCGATATACAAATACATAGCGCACTGACAATAGATAATGCACGGCCAAGCCAATCGCGTAGGCAAGCGCCGCGGCGACGTAGCCCTCCAGTGCGAAGCGCGTGGTTGCAAAGTATAGGATTACCAAATCAACCGCCAAAGCAAGGGCACTAACTACCGCATATAAAAGAAATTCTTTTTTCATTTTCAGGTTATCTGGTGCAGACGTTTAAAGGAGGCATTTTTTTTGCATCGCCTCTTTTATGGTTTCTGCTTCCCATTTCTTGGCATTATTTACTTGCGGTTTGGCAGCAAGAAGTTGAAAGCGCCCACCAAACGGCACCCAGCAGTAGACACCGACAAAATTCGAGCGGTCGAATACTACACTCGGCCCCCTCACTTGCCCAATGGTGTTGTCAGAAAAATGGCTTTCCCACTCTGCAAACTGTAGTGGTGACATCGCAGCCAGTTTCGTTAAATATGAAACAGGTTGGCGCGGTGGCATAACTACAGCGCCCTGTGCGTTACGCACAAACGGCACAACAGTTAAATAGTCCGGAAGTAGCATGAGCGCGTATTGAGAATCGTCGATTTCGCTTGCCAGCGCAGGAATGGCTTTCGTCACTTGCAGCATTTCTGCAGCACTGTCTTGCCACAGCGTTACCAATCGCCACTGTCCCCAAAAAGCGATGACAAGAAGCCCGCAAAGCAAAGCAACACGCCCACGGTGATAAGTAATCGCAAACGCAGCCGTGAGGCTGAACATTGCCCATGGAAAATAAAGGTTGCGGATGCCTTCGCCGTTGTCCGACGCGACGGGAAACGAGGTTGCTGGCGCGAGCAGGTAAACCAAGAAACAAACAAATAAAGTGAGACAAACAATGACGCTCGGCATTGATGCGTGCTTCGCGACACCACGTATGCCGATAAGCCAAACTGCGATACCAAATGCAATGAAGCCGCCCCATAAAACTGGTTGCTGACCATATGGGTAGATAAATACTTGCTTCAGCACGACGACACGCGCAAGAAACTCACTAACGCTTGCTGGGAAGCGCGAATCAGGAAAAACCTTCCAAAAAGACCCAAACAAAAAATTGCGCCAAGCAAAGTAAGCGAGCGCCAAGAAAATAACAGGCCAATAAAACAAGAGCGAAGCCTTGATCGTAGCGGTAAGCGTCACGCCAATCGGCTCGCTTCTAGAACGTCGATCGGCAAGATTCAGTGCAAATACCAACGCGGCGCCAACGGCTACCATCGGCATCGCACTTTCCTTAGACAGTAAAGCCAGCAGCATGCAAGAAAGCGCGCCTGTGGTTCGCCGCCAGCCGATTCGCGGATGATCGCCCAGCAAAAAAAGCAAGAAGCCGAGCGAAAACATGCAGGCCAAAAGATCGAATCGTCCCACCGGCCAAAAAGTGGTTTCACCTGCGAAAGGTATTGCTAAAAACAGGGCCGCTGCTGCCGCGGCTGTAAAACGCGCATCAGTAATGCCGGCGCGTGTGGCCAAACGGAGCGCAAGCATCAAAATTAACGCACCGTTGATAATATGAATGACAAGATTGGTCAGGTGCCAGCCAGCGGCATTTGTTCCGTAGATGATCCAGTCAAGCGCGTATGATGCGAAAACGACTGGTCGATAAGCATAGTTACCCGACCCAAGAGGCGAATGTAGAAGTTTGAACAACCATTCAAGCAATTCACCTTTGCGATGCGCATCTGCCACCCATGAAGCATGCGCGAAATCATCGCTAAGGAAATCACCGCCGATGGCGCGCAAATGAATTGCGGCGGATACCGCCAAGGCGGTTAAGAGCAAAATCGCGACGGTGTTGCGACTTACTTGCAGCAATACATTACTGTTTTTATTAATCAGGTGAGTCACAACTTGCTTTATAAATGCAATAAAACTAAATTGTAAACGACGCTAGGCGTCAAACTCGCGGCAAGGGTTTACGATTAATTCGCGCGGATGACGTCTGTAGTAGGTTCGAGCCGGGATAGCCGAGATTGATAACTCAGGTAATCTGTACGTCACCGCCGAAGACGCTGTGGTAAAAATTACACTTCCATAGTTCGAAAGCCTTTATAGGCGCACGAGGTATGAACATCAATAATGCGCTTACCGCCCCGCCGCCCATCATTCAAGGCTTGCAAACTAAACTTGCACCCAACCCTATGTTTTTGTTATACTTTCAGGCTTTCCTGCTTTTGGGTTGGGAAACAAGCATCAACCGCAGGTGTTACCGGTTCGCAACCGGCCCGTTATCCGTTCTCAACGGATTGTTTAATGAAACAGTAAATTTAAGGAAACAACTTCATGGTCGTTATCAGACTCGCACGCGGCGGCGCCCGCAATCGTCCTTTCTACAACATCGTCGTTGCTGACTCACGCAACCCGCGCGATGGTCGCTTTATTGAGCGTTTAGGTTTTTATAATCCCGTCGCTTCCGGTGCTGACGAGCCGTTCCGCATGGCGATGGATCGTCTGGCGTTCTGGCAGGGCCGTGGCGCACAAGCATCTGACGCAGTGACCAAGCTCATCAAGAACCACAAGAAATCTGCCCCGGTTGTTGGTCAATAAAGTTTGGCCGAAGTCCGTATCGAAGACAAAGACTTAGTCATCATGGCGCGCATTGCCGCGCCATTCGGGATTAAGGGCTGGGTCAAGCTACAAACTTTCACCGGTGAACCCGACAGCCTCGATGCATATGCGTCTTGGCTGGTCAGAGGCCCTAAAGGCTGGGAAGAATTTGAGCTGGAAGATTTTGCTGTGAACGTGAAAGCGGTCGTGGCGAAATTCAAAGGTTGCGACACCCGCAGCGATGCTGAATTGCTGAGCAAACGTGATATTGCTATTCCGCGTGAATCTCTCGAAGATGCACGCGATGGCGAACATTATTGGATAGATTTGATCGGCGCTACGGTGATCAATCCACTAGGCGAGCGATTAGGAATTATCGACACACTAATGGAAACCGGTGCCAACGATGTACTGGTGGTGACGTCGGGAACGGAAGAAATTTTAATCCCGTTCATAGACGAAGTAATTGTAAATGTTGACCGCATCGCCAAAGTGGTGACGGTGAATTGGAGTAAAGATTATTGATTGCCTCGACGAAAGTAAAAACCTACTTTCGTCGAGGCAGATCAAAACAAAATAACTGGCGGAGCCAGATTATTTTGTCGGGGTTAAAAGCAGCGAAGGGCCAAGCTAAAACGGAAACGCGATGACTAAACAATACGATGTCATCACGCTGTTTCCTGAAATGTTCGATGCGATTGCCGATTCGGGCGTGACGCGTCGGGCGCTGGATGAAAAAGTGTGGGCGTTGAAATGTTGGAATCCACGCGATTTCGCGACAGATAAATATCGCACCATTGATGACCGTCCTTTTGGGGGCGGACCGGGAATGGTGATGAAAGCAGAACCGTTGGATTTGGCCATCAACGCGGCAATTCAACGACAGGCTGAACTTGGGTCAGCAAATAAGCCAAAAGTGGTTTATCTGACACCGCAAGCCAAGCCGATTACCGATGCAGGTATTCGGCAGTTGGGGGAAGAGCCAGGATTGGTTTTTTTGTGCGGGCGGTACGAAGGCATTGACGAGCGTTTGATTGAAGCGCGCGTGGATTTGGAAATATCGATTGGCGATTACGTGTTGTCGGGTGGTGAATTACCCACGATGGTGTTGATTGATGCGATGGTG
>JBBRFJ010000043.1:0-22415 GCA_038224475.1 Burkholderiales bacterium | reverse complement strand
ACCGGCGCACAATCTGCGCGTGCTGAATTTTCGCAAACCGCATTCGATGCCAAAGGTAAGGCCACACAGCAAACCAAAGGCACGTTGGCATTTTCTCGCCCCGGCAAATTCCACTTCCAATACGAAAAACCCGCGCAAACGATTGTCAGCGACGGCAGCAAAGTATGGTTTTTTGATCAGGATTTGAATCAAGTTACGATCCGAAAAGTGGAGAAAGCATTTGCTTCGACCCCGGCAGCTCTGTTAGCGGGCAGGGCCGAAGTTGAAGCCGCGTTCATACTGGTGGCGGGCGGGGAATCTGAAAATATGGATTGGGTTATTGCCGAGCCAAAATCCAAGGACGCAGGGATCGAGAAAGTGCGGCTCGGATTTATTAAAAATCAGCTTAGTGCGATGGAATTATTTGATGCATTTGGCAATCGTACCCGCCTCACATTCACCAAGCTTGAGCGCAATGCCAAGATTGATGCAAAAGAGTTTATATTCGTGCCGCCGAAGGGCGCTGATGTGGTGTCGGAATAAATTAGGTTAAACAATTAAAGCCTGGCATTGGCGCGGCATAGCAGGTAGTTTTGGGGTATCTCCGTCAAAAACAGCAAGCTGCCTATGACCAAGCCGAACTAGAGTTTTATGGTTCCTCCACGACTGCTTTTGCTGGACGCTGCAGTGAGCCATCGAGACCGATCAAGCGCTCGATTCTGGCATATACCTCGGCGCGCGAGAAGGGCTTTTTCATGAAGTCATCGGCGCCAATCCGCTGCACATAAAACTCCTCAATTGCGGCTTCGTTGCCACTCATAACGATGATCGGAATTTCACGGGTGATTTCGTTTTGGCGTAGCTTGCGCAGCGCCGTAAATCCACTCATACCCGGCAATATGAGGTCAAGAAAAATGAGATCAGGCATATCGTTGATCGCCATCTCAATGCCGGTTTCTGCTTCCAGCGCTTCAAGAACAATATGCTTGCTTTGCCGCGTCAGCATGTTGCGCAGCGCCGCGATAATGGTGGGCGAATCGTCGATCACCAAAATACGCGTTCCCAGATGCGGGTCCTTGCGCGGTTTGGTGCGGCGTTCGAGTTGATTCTCGTCGGCACGGTTGGGTGCGGTGGGCGGACGTTTGAAAAAACTAAAAAATCCCATCTGTTCTATCCCTTTATTTTTATTGATTTCCGGTGTAGCAATATGACCAAAGGGAATTAAAAGTTTCGCGACCGACATAATTCTCAGTGCACATACAGGCAGTGTGAATGAACGGCGGACAATTTTCAAATACACATGTGGTTTTATTTAAATTAACAAGGTGCAAGCTGGTCGGGCTAGTCAGGGCAAAAGAGGCTGAAGAGGTGCGCCGGTGTTAGGCTTCGGTTTTTTATTTTCAGATTCTAAATCGCGCAAAAAATCTCTCGCGTCAAGGTGATCATTTTCAAAATTCGTGCATCGCCGATTGCGTAGTACATCTTAGTACCATCACGGCGACTATTGATTATTCCGCAGGCTTTAAGAATCCCAAGGTGCTGCGAGATGTTGCTTTGGGTGGTGCCGACGGCATCGACGATCTCTTGAACAATTAGCTCACCGGATGACAGCAGACAGAGAATTTTTATCCGCATCGGATGGGACATGGCCTGCATGGCCACGGCAGCTTGTTCAATATTCTCTGATTTGCCGATCAGCGCAAAAATATCCATCGGCACATCGTCGACCGGCAGACTCTTTTTCAGCGTGCTTTTTGTAGCCGGCTTGATTGCTCGGTCATTTGCTGTAGTGCGTTTTTTGGTTGCGACGTCTGCCATGAATTTTGGGGAGAAAGAAAGATTAGGTAGTCAGGTTACTTGACAAAGTCACGCATTGTCTATTAGCCTGAGCTAATATTAATGGTGGCTAATATATAAAATAAACTTGTTTGAAGCGTATAAATTACGCGTCGACATGAATTCGCCGCAACAGAATCATATGACCGGCTGGAGGAGAATTCAGTGGCAGAAGAATTGCGAACCCGCGATGGTTCAAAAGACGCATCGAGTTGTGCCTCCATTAGTGCTTCCTTCACGCCCCATGGGCCGGCGGAACGCGCAACGCCGGGCCGTCTTGTACGCGCCCCGGAAGGTTTTCTGAGCGCTCTGCAGATCGCCGATGTTGCGGCCGGTCGTCGCGATTTTCTTAGAAATGCTTTTATCTCCGCGACCGGCGCTGCCGCGGTTCTTACGAGCATTCCAGCCCGGGCGGCAAGCGCATCACTGGCCTCCACGGAATCAAGCGCGCAAGCTGCGGGCGACCCTAATATCCTAGAGCTACCCGAGCACTCCAAAGGCCTTGGTCAGGGCGTGGCAACACGAGGCTACGGTCTGCCCTCGCAGTGGGAGCACAATCTGCAACGCCGTGAAAGCCCCGGCTTGACGCGAGTGCCTGCGGCCGGGGTGTCGTTTACGCCGCTGCAAGGGCTGTTTGGGATTATCACACCAAGCGGGCTGCACTTCGAGCGCCATCATCAGGGCTGGTGGGATATCGAGCCTGCAAAACATCGTTTTATGATCAATGGGCTGGTGCGAAATCCCAAGGTTTATACGATGGATGATCTGCTGCGGTTGCCGTCGGTTTCGCGGATGCATTTTATCGAGTGTGGTGCGAATACCGGCATGGAATGGGGCAACGTCGCGGTGCCAACCGTGCAGTATTCGCACGGCATGATGAGTTGTTCTGAGTTCACGGGTGTGCCGCTGTCCGTGCTGCTGGACGACTGCGGGTTTGACAAGGTCAATGGCAAATTTATTCTCGCCGAGGGCGCAGATGGATCAGGCATGACGCGGACCATTTCGATGGCGCGCGCCATGGATGACTGCATTGTCGCGTATGCGATGAATGGTGAAATGCTGCGCCCGGAAAATGGCTATCCGCTTCGTCTGGTCGTGCCAGGCGTTCAGGGCGTGTCATCGGTGAAGTGGTTGCGGCGCATCGAGGTTGGCGATATGCCTTATGCGACCAAGGACGAGACGCTGCACTATATCGATCTGATGCCCGATGGTACCCATCGGCAATACACCTCGATTCAGGAGTGTAAGAGCGTGATTACCTCGCCTTCCGGAGGGCAAAAGCTGATTGACAAAGGCTTTTTCAATATTACTGGACTGGCTTGGTCAGGGCGTGGAAAAATCAGACGCGTGGATGTAAGCATGGATGGCGGGAAAAATTGGCGTACGGCTAAACTCGAAACGCCAATTTTGAGCAAATGCTGGACGCGCTTCAATATTGGCTGGACTTGGGACGGTTCCCGCGCTATTTTGCAGAGCCGCGCGATCGATGAAACGGGTTATGTGCAACCAAAATTGAATCAGTTGCGAGAGGTGCGAGGTCGCCGTTCGATTTATCACAACAACGCGATTCAGAGCTGGCGCGTTGCCGAAAGTGGCGAGGTGGGCAATGTTCAAGTTTCCTAGCCAAATGCTGTTGATACTGCTATTTGCGCCGCTGTGCTCTACCGCCGGGGAAAAATTTGTTGGCGTCGGCCGAAGTGCCACGTTGGCGGAGATCAGAGCATGGGACATCGATGTCCGCGCCGATTTTGAAGGCTTACCGGCCGGCAAAGGGTCGGTGGATAAGGGCCAGCAGGTATGGGAGTCGAAGTGTGAATCCTGTCACGGCACCTTCGGTGAATCCAACGAATTTTTTACGCCGATGGCAGGCGGAACCACGCTGGACGACATCGCAAGTGGTCGGGTGGCGGCTCTCAAGCGGACAGATTTTCCACAGCGCACGACGTTGATGAAATTGTCGCAGGTCTCTACACTGTGGGATTACATCAACCGGGCCATGCCTTGGAACGCACCGAAATCGCTGACCGCCGATGAGGTTTACGCGGTAACCGCCTACATCTTGAGTTTAGGCGAAATCGTACCCGCCGGTTTCATCCTGTCAGATAAAAATATTCGCGAGGTTCAGGCTAAGCTGCCGAATCGTAACGGCTTGGTGAAATTTAAGGGGCTGTGGGATGTTGGTGGGAAAGCTGATGTCAAAAATACGGCCTGCATGAAAAGTTGCGCTCTTACCTCAGGGAGCGAACCGCAGATCACATCCTCCCTTCCCGATTTTGCGCTTAACCAGCATGGTAATCTGGCCGATCAAAATCGCTTGGTGGGTGGTGTACGCGGGTTGAATACGGGTAGCGCGGAGGACAGCATGGGCATTACTGCAAGCAATCACAGCGCAAAAACTAGTGCTCAACCTAGCGAGGTGGCGGTACTTGAATCCGCTGAATTGGCCAAGAAGTACTATTGCACGTCCTGTCATGCGACGAACAGTAAATTAATCGGGCCGAGTTTCGCTGAGATCAGCGGCAAATATAAAGGCGACAGTGCAGCCGTGGCCAAGTTAATGATAAAGGTGCGAAACGGCGGCTCTGGCGTTTGGGGTTTGCTACCGATGCCGCCCCACGACAATATCAATGAAGCTGATTTGCGGGCGCTGGTGCAGTTGAGTTTGTCGGCAGGGCAATAGCGGCCTCGTGGTTGAATCGTTAGGCGCTAACTGACTGGCTGGATAAATGGCTAATGGGTTGGGTATTAAGCCATGTTCAAAGATTCGATTAGAGTTAAGAGTATTATTTGAACGGAAGAAAATGAAGTTTGCATAAATTTTGTCAGGAGAAAACATGAACAGACGTGACGTTTTAAAAACATCCGGCGGGTCCGTGGTAATGGCACTTGCCGCATCCGCAGGCCTGGTAACTGCAAAATCGGCTGCCGCGCAAGCTTGGAACAAGACCGCGTTCGAAGTGAAAAGCCTCAATGAGGTAGTGAAGGCAATGGGCGGCGCGCCGGCTACCGAGTCGAAAGATATTTCGTTCGTGAATGCGCCCGATATTGCTGAGAATGGCGCAGTGGTACCGGTCGGCGCGACTAGCATAATCCCTAAAACCGAGTCAATTTCCATCCTGGTAGAGAAAAACCCGAATGCGCTGTCAGCAAGCTTCACAATTCCCGAAGGAACCGAACCAACCATCAGTACCCGCGTCAAGATGAGCCAAACCTCTAATGTGTATGCGCTGGTGAAGGCAGATGGTAAATACTTTTACGCGGTCAAGGAAGTAAAAGTAACGCTGGGTGGCTGCGGCGGATAATGGGTTGCTTAATAGCTGGATTAATCTAAGGAAACTCTGATTAAGTCGATTTCGTCACCATACGTCGTCACAAGCACAAAAATATCTGTTTGCATGTTAAACATATGCGGCGTTAATATTTTTGCACTCGCGCCTGCTTTGGTATAGAACTCAAGTTAATCAGAGCTTCTCTAATAATTACTTTTACCGCGCCAAGAATTTAGGAGAGAAAAATGTCTGATCCGATGAGAATTCGTGCCCAATTGATGGGCGACAAAGTGGATGTTCGCGTGTTGATGGCGCATGAGATGGAAACCGGCTTGCGCAAAGACAATGACGGGAAGATCGTGCCGCCGCATTACATCCAAAGCGTGAGCGCAACCTGCAACGGTAAGACTGTTTTATCGGCGCAGTGGGGGCCGGCCGTGTCTAAAAATCCAACGCTTGCGTTCCGCTTTTCGGTTGCAACCACAGGCGCCAAAGCCGGCGATAAAGTTATGATTACGTGGGTGGATAACAAGGGGGAAAAGCGCAGTGACGAAGCGGCCATAACTTTACCATCCTGAGTTGTTCCAACCTGAACGGTATCGACCTTATATGCTTACTTTGACCAGAATGACCGCTCGATCATCCCGCTCGCTTGCCGTTCTATTGGCCGCCTTCGTTGGATTAACAATATTGCCTGCGCAAACTCTGCAAGCGGCGCCGAACACGTCCAAAGCTGAATCTAAAGAGCTTCGCAACGACGAACCAGTGAAGGTCGTCTATCACGTCAGCGATGGTATTGATCAGGCGACAGGAGCTTTGCGCAATATCCGCAACCATTTGTCTGCCGACCCTACAACAAAAATAACCGTGGTGACACATTCCAACGGTATTGATTTTTTACTGGATGGGGCCAAAGACAAAAACGGTAATTTGTTCGAGCCGAATGTGCAGGAATTGGTAAAAATGGGCGTCGATTTTCGGGTATGCAGAATAACGCTCGAACGCCGTAAGATTGACCCTAAGCGTGTAATCGAAGAGGCAAAGCTCGTACCGAGCGGCGTGGCGGAAGTGGCGAGACTTCAGGCAAAAGAGGGCTATGTTTATCTTAGACCATAGCGCTCAGGTTGTTGGTAAGGAAACGTAAGAGAAAGCTTGCATTATCGTAAAAAGCCTTGGCTACAGACTAGGCTTGAATCACAGCGGGTGAGAGGCGCTGCGTTAGCACTAGCGATGTTTTTAAAAAGCTAAATAAAATATAGATTCGCAAATTGGAGGAATGATGCGCAACCATTTTTTTACAGGTCTGAGCTCGGCCTTGACGTTAGCCTTGGTTCTGGTGGTGTTGCCCACAGGCGCACAAACCAGCGAACAAACGCTTAAAGAAATTGAGCGCTATCGTGCCGCTTTGGCTGATGGCAATCCCGCAGAATTGTGGGAAGCACGCGGTGAGGATCTTTGGAGGAAGCAGCGCGGGCCGAAAATGGCCGCGCTCGACAAATGCGATATTGGCTTGGGTGCGGGTGTGGTAAAAGGCGCATATGCCGTGTTGCCAAAATATTTTGCTGATGCAGACCGAGTCATGGATCTTGAATCGCGCTTGGTCTATTGCATGGTGAGTTTGCAGGGGTTCACCCCAGAACAAGCCAAAAAAGACCCGTTTGGCGGCCCAAATAAAAAATCCGATATTGAGGCGCTCGTTGCGTTTATTACGGCGGCTTCGCGCGGCGTCAAAATGAATGTGGTCGCTTCCCATCCCAAAGAGCAGGAGTATTACGAGTTGGGCAAGAAAATGTTCTTTCATCGCGGTGGCCCGCATGATTTTTCATGCGCTAATTGCCACGGCGCAGACAATCAGCGGATTCGCCTGCAGGATTTGCCCAATCTGTTGAAGCAGCCCGCAGCGCAGAGCGCATACACCTCATGGCCGGCATACCGTGTGTCGCAAGGCGAGCTGCGATCATTTCAGTGGCGCTTGTTTGATTGTTTCCGTCAGCAGCGTTTTCCAGAGCTAGTGTTCACCTCGGATGCGTCGGTTGCGCTCACCATGTTCCTCGCAAAGAACGCGAACGGCGGCGTGTTAAGTGCGCCTTCTATAAAACGTTAGCAAATGGTTGCTGGCGTTAGCTTGACATAAATCAGATTAATCAAAGTTCGAGATGGGAAAAGTCATGAGAGCGAAATTTATTCATTCGATGGTTGTGATGTTGACCAGTGGGTTGGTCATTTCGGGCTGCGCGGCGGTGAGTGAGCAAAACGATTCGGCAAAAAACGCTGCAAAAGATGCCGCAACCAGGCAAGCAGCCTTGGCAATGATGCAGGCGTCGTTCAAGACGCGCGGGCAAGCCTCGGTGGATCGTTTGAATCAGGACGAGACCCAATCTTTGTGTTCGCAGTATCAAGACAATCCGCCCAAAGAGGTTCGCGAAAAAATTGAATCGCTCAATCAAAAGCTGACGCTGTTTCCGGCCGATGGTGTGTTGCTGGGTGATTGGAAAGAAGGCGAAAAAATCGCCCAGTCCGGTGTCGGCAAACAGTTCTCCGACAATCCAGAGAATGCAGCAGGAGGCAATTGCTATGCGTGCCATCAATTGACCAAGGCGGAAGTTTCGTATGGCAACATCGGCCCGAGTCTTTATAACTATGGCAAGGTTCGCGCCTACGCGCCCGAAATCACAAAATATGTGTACGGCAAAATTTATAACGCCGAAGCCTACTCGGCCTGCTCCAACATGCCACGCTTCGGTCACAGCAATATCTTGACGCCGCAGCAGATCAAGAACGTGGTGGCACTGCTGATGGATCCAGAATCACCGGTCAATAAATAGACTACATTTACTTCACGGGAGCGGCGCTTGAAAATGAATATGATTGCTATCCAAAACAGGCGACCGGCGGGATTGTTTTGCGCTTGGATACTGACCGCATTCCTCCTATTCTTTACGCGCCTCGCTCTTTTTTCGCCCTCCGCTGTTGCGGCAGAGGCGCCAACCTATAGCGTCCGGATGTTGGTACCTGAGACCGCGCTTAAAGCGGCACAAGCTGCACTCACAAGCTGCCGCAAGTCGGACTTTCAGGTTGCGGTTGCCGTGGTAGACCGAACCGGCGTATTACAGGTGGTGCTGCGTGATCGATTTGCAGGCGCACATACCATTGATACCGCCATCAACAAGGCATGGACAGCGGCCAGTTTCAGGCAGCCAACCTCGGCACTGGCTCAGGAAACGCAGGCCGGTAAGTCGATGAGTGGTATCCGGCAACTGCCGCGCGTGGCGGCGGTGGGTGGCGGACTGCCGATTGAGGCCGCAGGTAATCTTCTCGGCGCCATTGCAGTGTCGGGAGCGCCCGGCGGCGAGGCTGATGAAGCCTGCGCAGCTGCCGGCATTAAGGCGATTTCTGACGATATCGAATTTCAATAATGGTAAAAATCATGTTGAAAACATGTCCAATTTAAGTCGCCGCGAATTCATCCAGCTTTTGGCAGTGGCGAGCGCGGGTGGATTTGCTTTGGATCATGGCACGACATTGGCCGCGCCCGAAAGCGCCCAACGAGCAGCCGCGATGTATGACATTCCGCGCTTCGGTAATGTACATTTTCTGCACATGACGGATTGTCACGCGCAACTCATGCCCAGTTATTTTCGCGAGCCGAATATGAATTTGGGTATTGCGGCTGCCAGCGGACGCGCACCGCATTTGGTTGGCGAAAAGTTATTGAAAGCATTTGGAATCGCGGCAGGTTCACGCGAAGCGCATGCCTTCACATTTCTGGACTTTGAAGCGGCCGCACGCACCTACGGCAAAATCGGCGGTTTTGCCCATTTGGCAACGTTGGTCAAACAACTAAAAGCCTCGCGACCCGGCGCGCTGTTGCTAGATGGCGGCGATACCTGGCAGGGCTCCGGCACCGCGCTGTGGACCAAAGGCCAAGACATGGTGGACGCGAGCCTGGAACTTGGTGTGAACGTCATGACCGCGCACTGGGAAATGACCTTGGGCGACAAACGCGTCAAAGAAATTATTGATAAGGATTTCAAAGGCAAGGTCGATTTTGTTGCGCAAAATATTCATACCGCAGATTTTGGAGATCCTGTTTTTGCACCGTTCGTGTTGAAAGAAATGAACGGTGTTTCGGTTGCGATTATTGGTCAGGCGTTCCCCTACACGCCGATTGCTAATCCGCGTTATTTCACGCCAGAGTGGACGTTTGGCATAAAAGAAATGGAAATGCAGGCCACCGTTAACGCGGCGAGAGCTAAGGGCGCTGCTGTGGTCGTGCTGCTATCGCACAACGGTATGGATGTTGATTTAAAAATGGCCTCGCGCATCACCGGCATAGACGCGATTCTGGGCGGGCACACCCATGACGGCGTGCCTGCGCCGATTGTGGTGAAAAATCTTGGCGGTCAAACGCTGGTGACTAACGCGGGCTCGAACGGCAAGTTTTTGGGTTTGCTCGATTTCAGCGTGAAGGATGGCAAGGTCATCGATTTCCGCTACAAACTTGCGCCGATATTTGCCAATTTGCTGCCTGCTGATAAAAACATGCCGGCGGTAATCGAAAAAGTTCGTGCGCCGTATGTGGCCAAGCTTGGCGAAAAACTTGCGATAACCGATGGCCTCCTTTATCGGCGCGGAAATTTCAACGGATCTTTTGATCAGCTTATTCTCGACGCACTTATGGAGCGGAAAAATACCGAAATCGCATTCTCTCCGGGGTTTCGCTGGGGCACGTCAATCTTGCCGGGTGACGCCATCACCATGGAGCACGTGATGGATCAAACCGCGATTACTTATCCCTATACGACCGTAAACGAATTGACCGGCGAAGCACTAAAAGACGTGCTGGAAGACGTCGCCGATAACTTGTTCAACCCCGATCCGTATTTCCAACAGGGTGGAGACATGGTCCGTGTGGGCGGCCTGCAATACACCTGCGAGCCCAACGCCAAAGTCGGCTCGCGAATCAGCAATATGACCCTCAAGGGACGCCTGATTGATGCGAACAAAAAGTACAAAGTTGCCGGGTGGGCACCGGTAGCTGAGGGTGGCGGACCGGGCAATACCGGTGAAGCCGCGTGGGACATGCTCAGCGCGTATTTGCGCGATAAAAAAACCATCAGAGCCCGAAAACTTAATTTGCCGACGCTCATTGGCGTGGAAGGTAATGCTGGGATGGCATGAGTCGATTACGTTCGCACTGATTGGCTTAGTTTGTTCTGAAGCTACGATGGCACCAATGGCGCTAACGCAGATTCGGAAGCTATCTGTGCCGCTAAAGACTGGATAAAGACTTGTAAAAATCCGCGCCCGGTAAGGAAATGACGTGCCTGTAAGCTGTATTAGTGCTCGGATTGGCAGCTCTCAATGGCGACTCCATTTATGCACGAAGCATCGCTGCCAAATCAGCTGTTGACGTCATAATCGCGCCGCGCGCAGCCAATTCTTTATTCACATTTTCCGAAATTATTTCAGATGCAGTACCTGCGAATGGCCAAGTGCTATGGGCATCTTCGGCGAGGCGCACGGTATAGCCAAGATCAATTGCCGCATTGGCGGTATTGCGAACGCAAAATTCGCTTTGCAGACCGCACAGAATCACTTCTTTAATCGCCATCTGCTTCAGCGTTTCGTCGAGATGAGTTTTTTCAAAAGCACTCGACGCGTACTTTTTGATAACTGGCTCGCTAGCACGCGGGACAAATTCGCCATGCAAGTCCCAATGCGGCGTCCCTTCCTCAAATGGTGCGCCCGCTTCGTCGCAGTGTTGAACAAAGACAACGGGTAATTCTGCATCTCGAGCGGCGGCGACGAGGAGTAAAGCGTTCGTAAGCAGTTCGATCGGACGATCTATCGATGGACAGCGCGAGCCATCGAATGCGCCGCGTTGAATGTCTATGACGAGAAGGGCGGTGGTGGACATAGTCGTTACATCTCGATTAATTGGATTGGCGAAATTTGAATCGTTGTAATCATAGCTTGGCCTTTAAAATGTCGTCAAAAGCATCTGTAGGAGAGCGAATTTGATAACTAAATCGTTGTACCGCGTTCGCCCTACAATCGCGTTGAATTCGAAACTGTTCAGCTGCGAAATCGCTTAAGACTTTGCTTCTTTCAGCACCTTTCACTTGCTGGAACTGCCTATGGCGACCGCTTCAAGGATGAGCCTTCGTGCGAGAAAACTGGCCAACCCATCGTCTTCCTCTCCGACTCCTCGACGAGGTCCAAACCTGCTTACTTGTTGAGCTTGTGCATTTTACGGAGGGTTTCCCCGTGCCAGTTGCGATCTTACAGCGCTATAATTAACGGCTGAATTGAATGAAACGCTCTCGGAAAAATCATGGCGCAAACGCTTTACGACAAACTCTGGCAAACGCATCTGATTCACGAAGAATCGGATGGGACTGCGCTGATTTATATTGACCGGCATTTGGTACATGAAGTGACGAGCCCGCAGGCGTTTGAGGGGCTTGACCTCGCGGGGCGTAAACCTTGGCGGCTGAAGTCGATTGTCGCAACAGCCGATCACAACGTGCCGACGACTTCGCGTAAAGAAGGCATATCGGATCCAATTTCGCGGCTGCAGGTGGAAACGCTGGATAAAAATATTGAAAAATTTGGGGTGAAAGATTATTTCGGGATGAACGATGCGCGGCAGGGCATTGTGCATGTGATTGGCCCGGAGCAGGGCGCGACACTGCCGGGCATGACGGTGGTGTGCGGCGATTCACACACGTCCACGCATGGTGCGTTTGCGGCCTTGGCCTTTGGTATTGGCACGTCCGAGGTTGAGCATGTGATGGCGACGCAATGTCTGGTTACGAAGAAGTCGAGATCGTTGCTGATAAAGGTCGAAGGTCAAGTTGGCCGGGGCGTGACCGCAAAAGATATTGTGCTTGCGATCATCGGCAAAATCGGTACGGCGGGCGGCACCGGCTTCGCGATTGAATTTGCCGGTTCGGCAATTCGCGCGCTGTCAGTTGAAGGTCGCATGACGGTATGCAATATGGCGATTGAGGCGGGTGCGCGCGCGGGCATGATCGGTGCCGATGAGAAGACGATTGCGTATTTACGCGGACGGCCGTTTGCGCCGAAGGGCGAGATGTTTGAGCAGGCAGCGGCCTACTGGAAAACATTGAATAGTGACGCGGGCGCTAAATTTGATCGCGTGATCGAGCTCGATGCAGCATCGATCAAACCGCAGGTGACATGGGGTACCTCGCCCGAAATGGTGGTCGCCATTGATGGCAACGTGCCCGAACCGAATAAGGAGTCTGACCCCGTTAAACGGGAGGCAATGGAGCGTGCGCTGCAGTACATGGGGCTGAATCCCGGCACGCCGATTGAGGAAATCAAAATTGATAAAGTTTTTATCGGCAGCTGCACCAATTCACGGATCGAAGATTTACGCGCGGCGGCCGGCGTGGTGCGCGGGCGGCACATTGCGCATAACGTAAAACTTGCGATGGTGGTGCCGGGGTCGGGGCTGGTAAAACGTCAAGCCGAAGCCGAAGGATTGGACAAGATTTTTTTGAGTGCTGGATTCGAATGGCGCGAGCCGGGTTGTTCGATGTGCCTCGGCATGAACGATGATCGTCTGTCGCCGGGTGAGCGATGTGCGTCAACGTCGAATCGCAATTTTGAAGGTCGCCAAGGGGCTGGCGGCAGAACCCATTTGGTCAGTCCGGAGATGGCGGCGGCGGCTGCGATTGCGGGGCGATTTGCGGATGTGCGCACAGTTTTGTAAGTCGAGCGCAGGAGCGGGTTTTGATGGGTTTTTGGCCTGTGAAGCTCGTCCTTGCTAGGGTTTGTTGAAAAAGAATATTAGAGGTTTTCGTTGCCGCCTTCGCGCAGACGACGAGGCTAGCGAAGTTCAAGGAAAAAA
Source organism: Burkholderiales bacterium (assembly GCA_038224475.1). Classification (GTDB taxonomy): domain Bacteria; phylum Pseudomonadota; class Gammaproteobacteria; order Burkholderiales; family Usitatibacteraceae; genus UKL13-2. Next base: position 9,449 of record JBBRFJ010000043.1, on the reverse strand, counting down.
TGGAATCGTTTCGTGAGCATTTAGGTTTGGTTGCACCGATGGATCGTGCCAACGTCGATACCGACGCAATTATTCCGAAGCAATTTTTGAAATCAATTCGGCGTTCCGGTTTCGGCCCGAACCTGTTTGATGAACTGCGCTACATGGATCATGGCGAGCCGGGTGTCGATAATTCCAAGCGCCCGTTGAATCCTAATTTTGTGCTGAATCAATCACGTTATCTGGGTGCGACGATTTTGTTGGCACGGAAAAATTTTGGTTGTGGTTCATCGCGCGAACATGCGCCCTGGGCGCTACAGCATTTTGGATTCAAAGCGATTATTGCGCCATCATTTGCCGATATTTTTTTCAACAATTGTTTTAAAAATGGTTTGCTGCCGGTGGTGTTGAGCGAGGCAGAAATCGATCATCTCTTTAGTGCCGTGTTCGCAACACCGGGCATGAAATTGCGTGTGGATCTGGCGCGTCAAGTCGTTGAAGTGCCCGGAGCGGAATCCTACAAATTTCAGGTTGAAGGTCATCGTAAAGAATGTTTGCTGAATGGCTGGGACGATATTGGTTTGTCGCTGCGTCATGTTGACAAAATCAAGGCTTATGAGGAAACGCGCGCGCGCGCTGAGCCGTGGGTTTTTAACTAACATTAGAAGAATAACAAATGAAAATTGCAGTTTTAGCCGGCGACGGTATCGGCCCTGAAATCATGACTGAAGCGCTGAAAGTGCTGGATGTTTTGCGCCGTGACGGTTTGAAAATTGAGACGGAAGCGGCACTCGTGGGAGGGGCTGCTTATGACGCATATGGACATCCGCTCCCTGCGGACACTTTGCGATTAGCGCAGCAATCGGATGCGGTGTTGTTCGGTTCAGTCGGCGGCCCGAATTACGACTCGCTGGCGCGAGAACATCGGCCTGAAAAAGCGATTTTAGGATTGCGCAAAGAGTGCGATTTTTTTGCAAATTTACGACCCGCGAATGTCTTTCCCGAACTCGCTGATGCGTCAACCTTGAAACCGGAAATCATCGCCGGACTCGACATCATGATTATTCGTGAACTGACCGGCGATATTTATTTCGGCGAGCCGCGCAGCATTACCGGCGACAAGGGTGTGAATGGCGCAGCCGGAAACCGCGTTGGCGTCAACACAATGCATTACACCGAAGCGCAAATTCGCCGCATTATTCATGTGGGCTTCAAAACGGCTCGCCAAAGGAATAGACGTTTATGTTCGATCGATAAAATGAACGTGCTAGAAGCGATGCAATTGTGGCGCGATATAGCAATTGAGATTGCGCCCGAATATCCTGATGTTGAGCTGACGCACATGCTGGTCGACAATGCGGCGATGCAGCTCATCCGCAATCCCAAACAATTTGACGTGATGGTCGCGGGCAATATGTTTGGCGACATTTTGTCCGATGAAGCATCGATGTTAACCGGCTCAATCGGCATGCTGCCGTCGGCTTCGCTTGACGCCAGCGGCAAAGGTTTGTACGAGCCCATTCACGGCTCTGCGCCGGATATTGCGGGCAAAGGTGTTGCCAATCCGCTCGCGCAGATTTTATCGGCGGCGATGATGATGCGCTACACGTTTAATCTGCCGGATGTGGCTAGTCGGATTGAAACCGCAGTGCGAAACGCGCTCGCGTCCGGGCTGCGAACGGGCGATATTGCGAACGCAAATGAAGCGAAAGCAAGTACGAAACAGATGGGCGATGCGGTGGTTTCTTTCTTGTAATTGTACGGCCGGCGGAGCGCGCAGATCCCAAACGAGGCAAACCCCGTCATCGGTTTTAAAATGCATGATGGGTATCGCCGCAAATTTGCCTACCTTCGGTTCCCGCCATTAAAGAGCATTCAAAACACTAGTACGGATTGGAATCATCAAGCATTTTCAACTCAAACGGCACGCCCCGCCTAGAGTTTGACATTTAACTATTTAAATTTAAGAGCAGAGAAAATGTTGAAAGTAGGATTGGTCGGTTGGCGTGGCATGGTGGGGTCGGTGTTGATGGATCGGATGCGCGCGGAGAATGATTTTGCGTTGATTGAGCCGATTTTTTTCACGACTTCAAATGTCGGCGGCGCAGCCCCTGCCGAGGCGCAAGGCGCGCGTTTGAAAAGCGCGACGGATATTGATGCGCTCAAGTTAATGGATGTGGTGATTACCTGTCAGGGCGGTGAATACACGACCAAGATTTATCCGCAGCTTCGGAGCGCGGGCTGGAAGGGATATTGGATCGACGCGGCGAAAACGCTGCGCATGAATGATGACGCGGTGATTGTTCTTGATCCGGTGAATATGCCTGTGATCAAGACTGCCTTGTTAGCAGGTGTGAGAGATTACATTGGTGGGAACTGCACCGTGAGTTGCATGTTGATCGGCTTGAGCGGTCTGTTCAAAGCTGATTTGATCGAGTGGATGACGTCAATGACGTATCAGGCGGCGTCGGGCGGCGGTGCGGCGCATATGCGCGAACTACTCACCCAGTATGGGGCGTTACATGCGGAGGTGAAATCGTTGCTCGACGATCCGCACTCGGCGATTCTGGCAATAGACCGCAAGGTGCTGGCAAAACAGCATGCGTTCACCGCCGAGGAAACGCAGAATTTCGGCGTACCGCTCGGTGGCAATCTTATCCCCTGGATTGACAAAGATATGCAAACCGGGATGTCGCTGGAAGAGTGGAAAGGCATGGCCGAAACTAACAAAATTTTGGGTCGCGGGCCGGGGTTTGAGGTGGCAGCAACACCCATTGACAGCCTGTGTGTGCGTGTCGGTGCGATGCGCTGCCATAGTCAGGCGCTGACGATTAAATTGAAACGTGATGTGCCCCTGGCCGACATTGAAGCTATCATCGCCAGCGACAACGAATGGGTGCGCGTGATTCCCAATGAGCGCGACTGCAGTGTGCGTGAACTAACGCCGGTCGCGGTGACGGGCAAAATGCATATACCGGTGGGCCGTTTGCGCAAGTTGGTGATGGGGCCAGACTTTCTAGGTGCGTTTACAGTCGGTGACCAGCTGTTATGGGGCGCGGCTGAGCCGTTGAGGCGTATGTTACGGATTCTGTTGGAAAAATAGCCGTTCGAGTTTCGCATAACGCAGTACACGTTAAGTTGCGAATAAGGTAACCAGGTCGTCAAGCCTCCAGCGGCGGGCGTCAGCGCAAGCACAGATTGGCAGAAATAACGCATAAGGCTTGAAAAATCCGTGACTTTGGCTTCTAATGTGAGAAATCGAATAAGATTGCAACAATAACTCGTTGATGTTATTTTAAATTGTCTAAAAAAACGAAGGGCTGGGGCCAAGAATGAACCGTCCACCAAGAACAAAATTAGTTATGGCGTTGGGAGGCGCAATACTGGCGGCCTCAACATTTTTTGCAGAGGCGGCAGGGTTGGGTCGCCTTTCCGTTAATTCGTCACTGGGTCAGCCTTTATCGGCTGAAATTGAGCTTGTTTCGTTGCATCCTGGCTAATTTGAGGCAATCGCTGCGCGAGTGGCCAGCCCGGAAGCCGATAACGATGCTCGAATCGAGTATTCGCCATTGCTGCGCCAACTTCGTTTTCCGGCTGAACGCCGCGCCGATGGCAAACCAATATTGAAAGTAACCAGCTCGGCACCGATTAATGAGCCGTTTTTGGATGTATTAGTTGAAGTGAACTGGCCTTCAGGCAGATTACTGCGTGAATATCCAATTTTGCTGGACCCGCCTGGTTTTAGTGAAGGCAAAGTGGCACCTCCCGTTGCTGCATTAACGGTACCTAAATCCGCGAACTCAAACGTGGCGACTCCTGTTGTCACGCAGCCATTGAGCACAACTGCTGCGCCCGCAGTTAGGAAAGACCTGTCCAAAGATGCGCCCAGCGATACTTATGGCCCAGTAAAGAGCGGAGACACGCTCAACAAAATTGCTTCCAGCGTCAAGCCGGACGCTGTCTCGCTTGAACAAATGTTGGTTGCGATGTATCGCGAAAATAAGTCGGCGTTCATTGGCAATAACATGAACCAGCTGAAGACAGGCCAGATTCTGCGTGTCCCTTCGGCCGCCGATGCCGGGAAAATCACCCGCAGCGAAGCTCAAAACGAAATCAAAGTGCAGGTTTCGGATTGGAAAAATTACCGCGATTCAGTCGCCGGTGCAGCGCAATCGATGCCCGCGAAAGCATCTTCTGCCAATGAAGGCGCAGGCAAAATTGCGGTCGCAAAGCCCGATAAGCCTGCTGCCGCGTCATCGTCTGGAGATCAGTTAAAGATCGCTAAATCCGATGGTGGTAATTCAATAGCTGGTAGTGCGGGCGCAAAGGGTTCGTCAACAGCTGCACAGGATCAGTTAAACGCGTTAAAAGAAGAATCCATAGCGAAGGATAACCGCCTGAAAGAGGCTAATTCGCGCGTTGCCGAGCTTGAAAAGCAAATTGTTAAGATGCGCGAGCTGATGGAGTTAAAAGGTGTCGCTGCTCCTTTAAAAGCAGGTGACGCTAAAGCCGGGGACACTAAAACAGCTAAGGTTGATGACAAGCCCAAAGCGGCGGAACCCGCCAAGTCAGTAGTGCCCCCCACTGTGGCGCAAGTTACACCCACAACCACGCCCACTAAGCTCCCAGAGCCGGTAAAGTCTGCCGAAGCACCGAAAGTCGAAGCCCCCAAGGTCGACGTGGCAAAAGCAGAACTGCCGAAGGTAGAGGCAGTCAAGCCCGAGGCGCTTAAATCAGATGCGCCAAAAGTTGAATCACCAAAAATAGATCCAGCGAAGCCAGTGATTGCGAAAACGCCACCGCCGGTCGCGCCCGCTGAACCAAGTTTCTTTGAAGAAAATGCGGTTGCGCTGGGCGCAACAACAGCGGCTATTTTGGGAGGTGCAGGTTTATTTTTCATGTCCCGCCGCAAGAAAAAACCTATCCCCCCGCCGTCAAGCCAGATGGTGAATACCTCGTCGATAATGCCAAGCGACATGAAGCCGAACACAGTGACGGGAAACCGGGCAGGCGGCCTGGTTGATACTGGCAATAGTTCGTTCCTGACCGATTTTGACAAAACTGGTCCGGGCATGATCGACACAGATGAGGTAGATCCCGTCGCTGAGGCCGAGGTATATATTGCTTACGGCCGCGATGCCCAAGCCGAGGAAATTCTTAAAGAGGCGATGGGTCGCGATAAGAATCGCCACGAAATTGCGGTAAAGCTGCTAGAAATTTATCACTCGCGTAAAAGCCCGCAGGCTTTTGAACCTGTTGCCCGCGAGCTGAAGGATGCCATTGGCGTAGATAATCCAACCTGGGAAAAAGTGGCTTCGCTGGGGGCCTCAATTGACCCTGCGAACCCGCTGTATGGTGGCGCGGGCATTTTGGCTGGAGCTGCAGAGGGTACTTCCGCAGGTAAATTTGCAGGCGATAGCGCGGCGCTTGCCGCAGGCGCGGCAATGATGGGAGCGGCCGTGTCACCTTCCCCGGTACTTCCGAGCGCGCCGGATCTGGATTTTGATTTGGGCTTTACCGACACTACACCAGCGACGACGGCCACCATGGGCTCCTCAGGCACAAGTTCGGCGGCACAAAAGCCCGTCATGGATTTTGATCTTGACTTGAATTCGCCAGCGTCGCCAGCAGAATCCGCTGCAATCCCGCCTGCTTCAGCGCCGTCGGACGCAAGCAGCATGCTTGATTTTGATCTTGCGTTTGATGTGCCCCCTGAGACACCGTCGGCTCCGGTGGCCACGGCGCCAGCATCAAAGTCAACTTTCGACTTTGATCTATCTTCCCTTTCGCTCGGAACGCCGTCAACACTTGGAGCCGCATCGCCATCCGCCCCGCCAGCAGCATCCACAGCGCTGAATGAAATATTTGCGACGACAATCAGTACCAAAGCGACAGAGCTGGCACCGCAGCAAAAGCCTGCCGCGGAATCGCCTAGTGCTGTAAGTTTTGATCTCGATACGGGCGCTAGCGATAGCAACACTGGCACTGCCACGGCAACCAAACTTGAGCTGGCGAAGGCTTACATTGAAATAGGCGACGCCGAAGGTGCCCGCGAAATCCTTCAGGAAGTGTCGCGTGAAGGTTCAGCGGCGCAGCGCGAAGCCGCTGACAAGATTTTGGCTGGCATATGATGTTTCGCTAAAACTGATTACAACTTAATGAGGGCGCGGAATTCCGCGCCCTTTTTATTTTTGAGTTTGGCTGCATTTATCAATATTAACTTGCTGAATCCTCACCGTTTAAAGGGGGGATAAGGCAGAAAAAACATTTTTTCTGAGTTACGAAAGTTTTGTAAATCCGTTATGCGTATAGCGTTGGGCCTCGAATATGATGGTGCAGAATTCTGCGGCTGGCAGTCTCAATCAAACCGCTGCGGCGTACAGGACGCTCTAGAGTCGGCCTTGGCTGCATTCGTCGGCGCTGAAGTGAGGACGCATTGTGCGGGCCGCACGGACGCGGGAGTGCACGCTCTGGCACAGGTCGCGCACATCGACACAGAGGTTATTCGCGATACTAAATCATGGGTTCGCGGCACCAATGCAAATCTGTCCGGCAGCGTGCGCGTGGTCTGGGCTGCTTCGGTGTCAGATGATTTTCATGCGCGATTTTCAGCGCGTTCACGCAGCTATCAGTACGTATTGTTTAACGATTCAGTGGAAGGTGCGCTCACCTCAAAATCTGTGGGCTTTTTTCATGTGCCGCTTGACGCTCAAGCAATGCAGGCAGCAGCAGCAATGCTACTTGGGGAACATGATTTTTCATCGTTTCGCGCCGCCGAGTGCCAAGCCAAGAGCCCGGTTAAAACGCTCTATCAGGCAACAATTGAGCGGCGTGGCCGCCATATTTTTTTTAAATTTCGTGCAAATGCTTTTTTGCACCACATGATTCGCAACATTGTCGGCGGTCTAGTGTCTGTAGGGGCGCAACGGCATTCACAGCAACAATTTATGGATATCCTTCAGGCACGAAACCGCTTAATGGCCGCGCCTACTTTTTCAGCGGCAGGACTATATTTAACGGGTGTCGAGTACGATCCTGGTTTCGGTTTGCCAACCTCCGCCGCGCGCCTCGAGCGCCACCCCTTTTTTAGCGAATGCCATTAACAGCATGCATAAGACCAGAATCAAAATATGCGGAGTACGAAAGGTTGAAGATGCCCTGTTCGCGGCGGATGAGGGTGCCGATGCAGTCGGCCTAATTTTCTATCCGCCTTCGCCGCGGGCGGTCACGCTTGAACAGGCAATTGCGGTAAGCAATGCGCTCCCACCGTTTGTGTCTACGGTCGCGTTGTTTGTGAACGCCGAACCCGATCACGTGATTGAGGTTTGTAACGCGCTTAATCCATCGCTAATTCAATTCCATGGTGACGAAGATCATGCTTACTGCGCGTCATTTGCCCGCCCTTATCTCAAAGCAATACGCGTGGGGGCAGCGATGAAAGCCGACGATTTGCTACAATTACAAAATACTTTTTCGACCGCCAAGGCATTGCTGCTTGATACTTTATCAGCCGGCCAATACGGTGGATCGGGCGAATCATTTGATTGGGAGGTGATTCCCGCGAATATGCGCGGAAGGATTGTGCTCTCAGGCGGATTGACGCCCGTCAATGTAGGTAACGCAGTGCGACAAATCAGGCCATGGGCAGTCGATGTTTCGAGTGGTATTGAGATGGGGGAGGGCGCCGATTTGAAAAAAGGAATCAAGGATCCCGAAAAAATAGCGGCATTTATGTCGGCCGTCAAAAGCGCAGACGCTTAAATTGCCACGCATGGACCCACACGCCCATAACCAAACCAACAAACCCAATTAACAACCGATGTTGAACAAGCAAGACAAGGAATAGCAGCCATGCAAATGTACGATCTCCCCGATGCGCGCGGACACTTTGGCCAATATGGTGGTGTATTTGTAGCTGAAACGCTGCAAGCGGCACTACTTGAGCTAAAAGTTGAATATGAAAAAACTCGAACGGATCCCGAATTCATCGCCGAATTTCAGCGCGAGCTGAAACATTACGTCGGCCGTCCTAGCCCGATCTATCACGCCAAACGGTTGTCCGATGATTTGGGTGGCGCGCAGATATATTTGAAGCGCGAGGACTTGAATCACACCGGCGCGCACAAGATCAATAACACCATCGGCCAAGCACTACTCGCGCGACGAATGGGTAAGCCGCGCGTCATTGCCGAGACCGGCGCCGGGCAGCACGGTGTGGCGAGCGCGACCGTGGCGGCACGTTATGGGCTGGAGTGCGTGGTCTACATGGGCTCTGAGGATGTGAAGCGCCAGGCGCAAAACGTGTATCGCATGAAGCTGCTTGGCGCTACTGTGGTGCCAGTTGAAAGTGGCTCGAAAACGCTCAAGGATGCACTCAACGAGGCGATGCGTGACTGGGTGACCAACGTTGAAAACACTTACTACATTATTGGCACCGTGGCAGGTCCCCATCCTTATCCCATGATGGTCCGGGATTTTAATTCCGTGGTCGGCAAAGAATGCCTCTGGCAGATGCCTGAAATGATTGGCCGGCAACCCGACGCGGTGCTCGCTTGCGTGGGCGGTGGCTCGAATGCGATGGGCATTTTTTATGATTACATTGGCGATGAAAGCGTTCGGCTGATCGGCTGTGAGGCAGGTGGTGAAGGTATTGAGACGGGTCGACATGCGGCGTCTCTCACCTCCGGTACGCCGGGCATTTTGCATGGCAATCGCACCTATCTCATTCAAAATGCCGATGGGCAAATAATCGACACGCATTCAGTGTCGGCGGGCTTGGATTATCCGGGCGTCGGTCCCGAACATGCGTGGTTGAAAGATTCAGGCCGTGCAGAGTATGTCGCGGTCAACGATGAAGAAGCGCTCGCCGCGTTCCATCGCCTATGCCGGATTGAGGGTATTATTCCCGCGCTTGAGTCGAGTCATGCCATCGCACAAGCGATCAAGATGGCACCGACAATGGCCAAAGATAAAGTGTTGCTGGTCAATTTATCGGGCCGCGGTGATAAGGACATGGCAACCGTGGCCGAGCGCTCCGGGCTACAATTTTTTTGCCGCGCCAGCTGTCAACAAAACGCAAAGACTTAAATGACTCTATTGGCAAATTCGCTTGCATCAACGCCCACCGCTGGCATTAAAGCCGAATCGGCGGGCACTAGAATCGGCGCAACATTTGCGCGCCTCAAAGCACAGAAAAAGAAAGCACTCGTTACCTTCGTAACTGCCGGTGATCCATCAAGAGAAATCACCGTGCCGCTGATGCACGCCATGGTTGAATCGGGCGTTGACGTGATTGAACTGGGGATGCCCTTTTCGGACCCAATGGCGGAGGGCCCTGTGATCCAACGTTCATCCGAGCGCGCTCTGGCACTCGGCGTGGGCGTGGCTGATGTGTTTGCCTACGTGAGTGAGTTTCGTCAAAAAGATAACGTCACACCGATCGTATTGATGGGTTACGCAAACCCAATTGA